>CAUJHL010000099.1 GCA_963204705.1 Pseudomonadota bacterium
CAGGACATTCATTCACTGAACCAGAATCAACGCTCGATTGCGCCACTGGTGGAGGCAGTGGATCAGTTGTTTTCCCAGCGCAGTGAACTGGGCGAACAGGTGGAATACCCGACTGTCACAGCTGCAAACCGCCCGCACCGGCAACTGGTTGATCGGCGTGCGGGCGTGACTGAGGTCGCGCCATTTCGGATTATTTTTGGCGAAAACGAACAGCAAGCGACTCAGATTGCCGCCAAAATTCGGGACTTGCTCGACGCCTCGCATCGTGGGCAGGTGGGTTGGCTTCCCGCAAACGAAAACGGCCACGACCTAGATCATGAGCCAGATCACGAGCCATATGATGAGCCAGCGACTGCTGATGCACTACTGACGCCCCTACAGCCGAACGATATTGCCGTTTTGTGCAGCTCAAATAATGCACTTGCTGAGGTTCGTCAGGCACTGGAGTCACAGGGCATTCCCGTCTGGTATCGCTCACGCAACAGTGTGTTTGCCAGTGACATGGCCTATGAGCTGACCCTGATACTGTACGCGATGCGTCATCCTTTTCAGGATGCCGTGCTACGGCGGGCGCTCAGTACCCGTTTGCTGGGCCAGACGCTGGCGGATCTGGAGGCGATGGTCAAGGATCAGGAGCGCTGGGCCCAGTGGCAGGAATTGTTCATCACAGCGGGTCAACGCTGGCAGGAGGAAGGATTTTTATCCGCCTGGGGCTTTCTGGCAAAAGCTCAGGGGTGCTGGGAGCGGCTCAGTGGCTTGCCCGATGCCGTACGCCATCTGGTGAATGTGCGGCATTTGATCGAATTATTGCATGCCCAGGATGGTCATGTCGCTGGAGCTGAGCACCTGCTGAACTGGCTACAGGAAAAATGCAGCCTTAGCGGCGATGACGGCATTCCGGAATCTGAGGTGGAACGGCGTCTGCCAGAGGCCTCCGCGGTACAACTAATGACGGTACATGCGTCTAAAGGGCTGGAGTTTCCCATTGTGTTTTTGATGGGGCTGGATGGGAGCTACAGGGGAGGGGGGAGTGGCAAGGTCTTTTTTGGGCAGACCGACACGCAGGAACTGCAACTGTATTTTCAAAGTGATTCCTCAGTCGAAAAAACACACAAAATCCGTAACGCCTCAGAAATCCACCGGCTGGTGTACGTGGCGCTGACCCGTGCTTCGCATCGGCTGTATCTGTATCGACGGGAAAAATCGGAAACGCTGTCGGATAAATTGCTTCAGCCGAAAAAGGCCGCCGAGGACAAGGCGTTCTGGTTGCCCAGTGTCACGACCTCCCGCATGACCTATTGGCTGCCCGGCGACCAGACGTCTTATAGGGGCTGGATTAAGCAACAAGCAGCACAGCACGTCTGCTCCTCGGAGAAATCGACTACCGACACCAAAACCGTGTCTAAAATCAGTCCAGAGGCCGGTTCTAAATCCCTTTCTAAAGCCGGCTCTAAAATCAGTGCAAAAACCAGTTCAGCAGCGCCATTGTATGCCGCTGAAACGGCAGATACGCCTGTGCCACAGGCCCGTTATCAAGCACCGTTCCAGCCAGTCACCATGACGGCGATCACCGTGTCTGCCCAGCCACTCTATGGCTGGCGCACCACCAGTTTCAGTGGACTATTGCGCACGCTGGAGTTTGCGCCGGTGCTCCCATCTGTTCAGGATGCAGGTGAACTGGTGGCTCTGGAGCTGGGGCTATCGAGCGGCAGTGATCGTGATCAGGGCACGGAGGTAATCGTGATCGTGGAACCCTGGGAGGATATCCGCCCAGCGCCCACGGCGACGAGTGTTCATGAAGGCGAGAGCATACGCTGGGAGTTCCCTGCGGGTGCTCATGCGGGGGATTGTCTGCATGACCTGCTGGAGCATCTGGATTTTCAACAGTCGGCGCACTGGCTGGAAGCGATCGAGCAGTCCTTCGAGCGTTTTCCCGTGTCACGCAGAGGGCATGGGGCGCTCGCGCGGACCCCGATTGTGCCGGAGGAGCTATTGCCCTGGCTACACGGCATCATGGCGGCGTCTTTGCCCGAGGGCGCCACGCTGGCAACCTTGCCGGCCTCACAGCGTCTGGCCGAAATGCGTTTTCAAATGGCAGTGACAGAGGAAGCTGCAGCTTCGCAGGCCTTTCAGGCTGTGTTGGCACGGCTGCCCGCGCCCATGCGTAGCCAGCAGCAAAATTCGCTCGCCCATGTTCGCTATCTGAATGGCGCGATTGATCTGGTGTATGAGCATCAGGGGCGTTACTACGTGGCAGACTATAAAAGCTCACTGCTGGGCGAAACGCTCGCGCAGTACGATCAGGCGGGCATGCGCGCAGAAATGGAGCATCACAGCTATTGGCTACAGGCGCTGGTGTATCAGCTTGCCCTGCATCGGTATTTATCCATTCGTCTGGTCGATTATGATCCTGTGCGCCATTTGGGTGGTGCGGTGTATTTGTTTTTACGGGGCATGCAGTCGGGAAATGCCCAGACGGGGGTATTGCACTGGCCGGCGGATCTGGGTTTGATCATGGCGCTGGATCAGGCGCTGCAAGGAGGTGTGCACCATGTCTGAAATCCTGCCAAACCCCAGCGATGATCTGTCCTCTCTGCCCTGGCAACCCGTCGATCGCTGGCAGCCATGGGGTGAAACGCTGGCCGGCCAATTGCTTTCCCTGCATCCGCAGACAGCAGTCGGGCAGGCGAATGCACTTCGGCAGTGGATTCAACAACTGGGCGAACGATTAAGTGAAGGCGATACCTGTCTGATGTTGCCGGAACATTCCTCCCCTGGCGGTGAGGTAGCTGAATTGCAGCCGGGGCAGGAGTTTTCTGCAGCCTTGCCCGCCACCCTGAATCATCCCCTGATCGTGGTAGCAGAGCATGCCCTGCAACGCCCCGCACCCCTGGTAATGGATCATGGCCGTCTGTATTTCTGGCGACAGTGGCATGAGGAACAGGCGCTGAGCACACAACTGCTTCAGCTCGCCAGAGCCCCGTTGGCAACGGTTCAGCTGCATGCCGATCAGCATGTGTCGGATCCTCATCAGAATCAGGCGTTACTACAGGCTGCCCTGCATCCCGTGAGCCTGATTACTGGCGGCCCGGGAACCGGTAAAACCTACACGCTGGTCAGGATCGTCAAAGCCTTGCTTCAGGCCCAGCCCACGTTGCGGATCGCACTGGCAGCTCCGACCGGCAAGGCGGCCCAGCGGATGAAGGAAGCCCTGAACAAGGAATTTCAACACCTGGACATTGCCACGGACACCATCCAGGAGGCCATCACCGTACATCGTCTGCTGGGCATGGGCACTGGCGAACCGCGCTACCACCGGGACAATCCCTTACCGTTTGATCTGGTGGTGATTGATGAATGTTCCATGCTGGATCTGGCCTTGTCCTGCCGCCTGATGGACGCCTTGAGTGTCGGTACGCGCCTGATTTTGTTAGGCGATGCCAATCAGCTCGCCGCTGTGGATGCCGGTGCGGTACTGGCCGACCTCAATGCGTCTCCCGCTTTGGCGGCGTTTCGGACGGAGCTTCACACCAGTGTCCGGTTCACTGCGGATTCTGCGATTGGGCAACTGGCTACCGCCGTACTTCAACAAGCCCCACTGGCAGCGCTACAGGAAATCCTTGAGTCCGCCTCAGAGATCCGCTTTCAGCCACTGGACAAGGACACTGCACCGGCACAGTACCGTCAATTATGGGCAGGCTATGCACCACTGGTAAGCGCCTTGCAGGCGACGACTGAGGCCTACCGACAGGCAGAGGGGGAGGAGCAACATGCCATTGCCCACCAATTACTGCCTGCACTGGATCACTATCGGGTGTTGGCCGCCCAGCGTCGGGGGCCTTTTGGGGTGGAACGATTGAATGCGGCGATGGGTGCTAAAATGGCTGCTGCGATGGGTGAAACCTCAGTTTCCCGCATGCCGTGGTTTCATGGCCGGATCGTTATGATGACGCGCAATGATTATCGCCTGCAGGTGTCGAATGGCGATGTGGGCCTGTGCCTGCGCGATCGGCTGGGACAGCCACAGGTGTATTTCCCGCATTTGGCGCTGCCGATTGCCGCCAGTCGCCTGGGACTGGATCAGGTGGATTCGGCGTTCGCCATGACCATTCATAAATCTCAAGGCTCTGAATTTGATCATATCGCCATGGTGCTCGATGGACAGGAACCAATTGCGCTGGACGCATCGCCGTCAGGAACACCCGCCCGTTCTCTGCTCAGTCGCGAGCTGGTCTATACCGCGTTGACCCGGGCAAAAAAAACAGTCGCCATTTACAGTCAATGGCCAACGCTCGCACAGGCGATAGCCCGCAAGGGACAGCGCACCACGGGCTTGCAGGTGCATTTGATGCGTGCTGAAAAAGCGATTGATTTTTCTAATACTTTAACTGAATAACAGAGTGGACACAGCCTGAAACGCAGCCTGACAGACACCAGACACAGAGGCGACACAGGAGCGATGCAGGAACCGTTAGGGTTGTCCTGATGAATACTTTCTACCAAACTTGATGTCGTATTTGACGTCGAATTTGATAAAGCAACTGAGACAGGCACTGAGACAGGCACTGAGACAGCAACCAAGACAGGAATCAGGCCATGACGATTTTTGAAGCCCTGCGCCAAAGCCATGACGTTCAGCGCAAACTGTGCGCCAGCTTGCTGGAAACGGTCGGCGACAGCCCCGAGCGCCAGAGTATTTTTCAGGAACTGAAGGCCGTGCTAACCAGCCATGCCGCTGCCGAGGAACGCTATTTTTACCGCCCCCTCATGGATCAGGATGGCGGGATGCAGATTTCGCGCCACGCGATTGCCGAACATCATGAAGTAGACGAGCTGATCGAACAGCTGGATGAGACTGAAATGAGCAGTCCGGGTTGGCTGGCCACCGCCAAAAAACTGTCTGAAAAAGTCCATCATCATTTACTGGAAGAGGAACACGGTTTTTTCCAGCAAGCCGGCAAACTGCTGACGGACACGGAAAAAAACCGTCTCGCCAAAGACTATCTGGCTGATTATGAGCGACTGCTGGCAGAACCAGCCTAAGGCCCCGCCAGTAAACCGAACCTCGATTAACGAGCCGGAGGAAAATGCACACTTCCCAATAGCGGCACCACGATCGGTGTCGCTCCCATCGCCTCAATTTCGACGATCATGCCTGGCAAATCCACGCCGGGTAACAGATCGGGCCTCTGCTCTATCGGCGTGATCATAGTGTCCCAGTGGCAGGGCACCACCCACTTGGGCTTGAGCAAACGCACTGCATCCGCCACATAGCCGGGCCGGTACTTGCGGCCGATCGCACACAGACACAGCACATCACAGTGATGGCCCTGCAATTCTTCAGCAATAAAATCCGCGGAATCAATGTGGGCAAAGGTTAAACCAGCCGTTTTCACCAGCCAGTTCAATACCAGCCCATGTTTCAATTGATGAATTCGCGGTGGCCACGGCGGGGGAGTCGTCATGTGGCCTGGAAAGGGAATCCTGCCCATCACGGCTTTGCCATGGATCGAGGGTAGGCCGCGCACAGTCCAGTCACCACTGGCAATGTCTTTATGCCCTGTGGTTTCAACCAGTTGGCTGTCTGCTAACCCTGCCGCACGACCCACCATCGCCGTCGAGCTGGAGCCGATCAGCCGTGCCCCTGTCTGCTGACAGAGCAGGGGAGCATCGAGAATATGATCGTAATGCGCATGGCCGATCAGCACATCATTGGCTGCCGGTATCAGGCGTTTGACCAGAGACGGCTGACTGTACAGAGGCTGGGTAAGGGTTTTCCACAGGCTATCACGACTGACAAAGGGATCAAGCACCACCGTATGTCCCTGATGCTGAATGACAAAACCGGCAGTGCCCAGATACTGCAGACGAATGCCTTCGGTCGCCGGACTAGGGGAATACCACTGGGGATCAGGCTGTTGCAGCAGGCGCGAAAGCATGG
>CAUJHL010000100.1 GCA_963204705.1 Pseudomonadota bacterium
GCTGGGCCGGGTCGGCATCGTAGACATAATCGAGGTCAATCTGTACTGCACGTTGTGTGGGTTCACGCTGATCCAGTGATTCCTCGGCCTGCGCCATCAAAACGGGTGGTGAGGGATTGCCCATGACCAGTAATCGGTCCATGACAGGGTACGGCTGGGTATCTTTCGCCTCCGACAGTGTGTTTGCCGTGCGATCGCCGAGTCCCAGTGAGTAGGGCAGCCCTGCTTCGATGGCAATCGCGCGGGTTTCGGGAGTGACCGCGCCATAGGGCCAGACCATCACACGCGGAGGCGTCCCGGTCAATTGGGTCAATTCCGATCGACTGCGTTTCAGATCCGCCAGAATGCGCTGATGAAATTCACCATCCGATTCATAGTGCTGAGTCGCAGGGTCATAGCGACGGGTAATGGCAGCGGGCTCCATATTGCCCTGGGGATTGGCCTGGATACCCTTGTGCAAATCATCGCTATGGCTGGCAAATTCAATCAGACCCGATTGCTGCATTTCCTGAATCTGCTGAGGCGTCAAAAAGCCCTCGGCCCCCAGCGCCATGTTGTTGTACAGAACCGTTCCTGGCACAGCAGTGGCTGCCGTTGATACGGCGGGCTTCAGGGGCGCATCGGCACTGGTCGCGATGACCACGGGTGCCGGGTTGCTGGCATCCTGAAAATGTTCGTGCTGATAAGAAGCGGTATTGCCGGCACGCACTTCGCGTAGCCAGCCAGTCTGCAGGGCAAAAATGGCCGGATAGCCATAGGCTTTCAGCAGGGGAAATGCCTTGGTGTACATGCTGCGCAAGCCATCGTCGAAGCTGAGCAGGAGGGCATTGGCCGGCAGTGTGGATTTGCCAGCCTGGGCATCCAGTATCTGTTGCATGGAAACCGGATGCCAGTCGTTGACCTTTAACCAGTCAAAAAACTGGGCAAGCCGTGTGGTGCTGATGGCATTCGGGTCGTAATCGGCGCCTGTGTCCACGCTGTCACGAATGTCATGAAAACAATAGCTGACAAAGCTTCCAGCAGGGATGGTGAGCCCACTCAGCGGTTTGTTCAGATTGCTCTGGGCAGTGGCGTCGATCGTCGCAGCGGCCGTGACAGTTGAAGTGCTATGGGTTGAAGTGCTGCCAGCGGTCACGGGCATGGTGGGTATCCCCGCTGCCTGTGCTGAAATCGATGTCGTGCAGAAAGCCAGCGCCGTAAGCAGGGGAAGCACACGTAGCATGATGGGGCCTTTTAGTCTGTTTAAAGGGGTGCCGCTGGGGCTTTTGAATGCGTTGATGTCTGCAGAAATGATCATGATCAGAACGCTCCACTCAGGCCAACGGTGACGGAGCGACGTTGTTCCCGTTTTCCATCGTAAACATGACTGCCATAGCCGAGGCCATAATTCAGCTGCCACCAGCGATCCCATTTCCATTCGTGCTGGTATCCCAGATCGTAGCCTGTCGCAGAACCGTAACCGCTCTGACTGCCTCTGGCGACTGAAGCGGTAAAGCGCTGGGTCAGACTGTCTTCATAGCGACGCCAGGTAGTCCAGTCATGACGCAGGGACAGGCCGATGCTGTCCTGACTCTTTGGGTTAAAATAAACACCACCGGGCTGACTATTGTTTTCACGGTACGCCGAAATGCCCCCTTCCGTCACATGATGGGCACTGCCCCAGAGTCGTTGCTGATAGCCCAGTCCCAAGCTGCTGCGTAGATTGCCGTCGCTCAGATCCATGGCCGACATAGTGGCGGATGCAGAATGGGACTCATCCCCCTTCCAGCGGACGGATGCCGTCAGGGTTTGGGCATCCATCCCTGCCTGATAGGCTCTCAGCGGCAGATCTGCGCTCCAGCTGTTATAACCGAGCTGATAAAACCAGTGATCGTCCAGCCATTGCGACCAGCCCAAGCGGACACCCGTGTCCTTGCCACTCAGTTCACGCTGATTGAGTTCAATCAGGGCTTCACGGCGGCGGGATTGCCAGACCAGCCCTGCCCCCACGCGCGTCAGATCCTGATCACTCAGACCAAAATTGGCCCAGTCGTAGCTGTGCTGCAGGCTCCAGCGCCAGTTCTGGGCAAACCATGGGCTAAGCAACCGGCTATCCCATCGGCGGTCCGCGGTGCCGTGCACGCTGCTGGGCGTCACTGTCGTGGCGGAGGAGGAGTTGGTCCGGCTGCGTCCGGCTTCGCCACCCACCTCAAAGCTATAATCCTGACGGTGTTGCCAATCGTCCCAGACGTTCTTGACGCCCTGATCTGTCGGGAAGTCCTGCACTAGTGGGCTGATCTGCTGTTCCCAGTCTGTCCAGCGCTGGAGATCTCGGGCATTGGCAGCTAAGTTGAGGCGGGTTTCCTTGCCCATCGCAGGCTGGGTGGATTGTTGGCCGGCAGCGATTTCGGTCAGATACTGGGCGTACAGCGGTTGGCCCTGCCAGCGGGTAACTTGTGCCAGAGTATTCAGCGTGTCGGTACTGCCAGGAGCCTTTTGCCACATGCGAGTCAGTAATTGCTGGGATTTTCTTTCCCGATGGCGATAGGCCTGATCTAGCGCGGCCACCTGATCCACTTCCAGTTTGCTCCAATTGGCCGACCACGGCCCAAGCGGTGACAAACGCATCCAGGTAGGTGTCTGATCCTGCATCTGTTTTAGTACGACGGCGGCTTGGTTATAGCGCTCGGATTCAATTAGGGCATAGTACGAGGCAGTCCACAGCGCCACATCCATCTGTTTGGTCTGTTGACGCAATACGGCATACAGCGCTTCAGCCTGCTCCGGTTGCCTTAGCGCCAGATAGGAGTCGGCTGCTGCGCGCCGGACATAACCGGGACGGTCGGCCAGCGGTTCCGGCAGGGCCTCAAAGCGGCGGATCACTTCGGTATAATTTTCCCGTTGCCTGAGCAGGCTAATACTGTCGAAGCGCCAGCGTTTGAGTTGCACAGGATTGTCGCTAATCGCGGCCTGTCGTGCTTCTAGCTGGGCCAGTACGGGATCCAGAGCTTCAAAGCGCCGGTCATAATGCCCCTGTTTTTCCTGACGGGATTTTTCAGCCAGCGCGATCTGGCTTTGTTCAATCAGCGTATCCCCTGACACGCGTTGCAGTGCCACGGTTTCCGCCTGAGTTTCGGGCTGTTTCAGGATTGCCTGAGACAGCAGCGGTGCATTCAGATCGGAGAGGGCAAAGGCCTTTTCCTGCAGGGCCCAGCGTGGGTTCCCTGGCAGGGTCAGGGCACGCTGGCTTAGGGCCAGACTGACGATAGGCTGGCCCGATTGGCGATACAGATAGGCCAGTTGCGTCAGATCCTGAGCGTCCAGATTCTCGGTATCCGCTGAGGGCAGCGGAGGCAGCCGATTGGCCGGCACACCACTTTCCAGCAACACCAGACTTTGCAGGAGTCTGAGTTTGATCGGGACAGCCGCCTTTTGACTTTCATAGCGCGCCACTCGTGCGGTCAGGGTTTGAGTGGCTTCGGTAAATTGTTTGCGATCGCGCAGGCTGGAGGCCCACGTGAGCACGGCACGATCGGACAGGCTCTCGGGCTTGACCGAAGCCATCAGGGTTGGGATGTCTTCGGGTTTGTCCTGTCGTAGGCGATCCAGCAATTTTTCGGTAATGTCCATCCGTTCTGGAAAATGCTCATGCAGCGATTTCAGGCTGGCGACGTCTCCGGTGGCGGCCAGAGCCAGTTCCTGTTCCTGCTGGGCGGCTTTGAGGTCGGGCTGTTTAGCGACTGCCAGCTGGCTCAGCTCGCGTGCCTTTTGAGGCTGGCCAGACAGGCGGCTGACGTAGCTCATCTGTGCCAGATCGTCCGCGCTCAGCGTGTCGTATTCCGCAGGAGAGGGCAGTGCTTTCATGGCTAGGTCGGCATGGCCACTTTCTGCCTGTAATGCCGCATACAACAGGGCGCCGCGTGTGCCCAGGCTACGGTATACCGGGCTTAATAATGCCAGTGCCCCGACATAGTCATGCTGATCTCGCAGTGCGCCTACCCAGTCCATGAGCGCATAAGGAGCCACCTGTTTTACTGAGAGACCCTTGCCGAGCACTTGTATGGCCGGATTGTGTCCGGCTCGTCGCAGTAGCACGATCAAATCCGCGTTAATTTTTGGGTCAGCAGGATGTGCTTTTTGCAATGCGGTGAGTTGTTGAATGGCCCGATCCAGTTGCCCATTTTTGGCCAAAGCAACGGCGGCTTCACGCTGTTCCCCGATGCCCATCGGTGCCGCCTGTGCCAATGGGCTAACCAGACAGGCCAGACTGGGCAGACCAACCATTAAGAGCGACATCCACAGGCGGGATGGTCTGCTCAGCGCTGCACCAGTGTGCAGGCCAATGGAGTGTTGTGACCCAGTATTCGCAGGGTGAGGAAACTGACAAGAAAGGCTCAAGAGGGAGCTTGCAGCATTGAACGGTGTCGGCCGGGGATGGTCGGAGCATAACAAAAGCGACTTCATGATAATGCTGGGTTCTCTTTTTGGCAGTTTCTGGATCGGCCTACCAGCAGCTCAGTGACGATGAGTTCTGGGCAGTGTCCCGATATTTACATTTTCAAATGGGTTAAAACTTTACAAAACACTTAAAAAACAAGGTGCTGTAAGCTGCACTTTTGATTGGGTACAGGGATACCTACTTTGATTCCTACAGAATCATAAGGTTCAGCACAACGTGCCGTTTAAGTGTTAACTATTAGGAACAACGAGATGACGTGCGCCACCTTTACTGCAATGCAGTAGTAGACACGATCACCTGAACGAGTGTGTTTAAATAATGGATGCCTCGTATAGGCGTCTCTTGTGAATACCGTCTCAGATTGGTAGCAGACCTGTGAGTCAATGCAACTGAAACACGAAGCATTTTTCCACCGTGCTTCACACTCTGTGACACACTGAATGATTCAGAGAAAAGCCAACTGAGACACATATTTTGTGTGGCGGAGTATACATTTTGAGCGCTGGTTTGCAATTATCCATTTGAGGCATTTTTAAGAAAAAATAGTCACTATCACTCTCATGAGCGCGTTGACATTGGGGTCAGGGGCGTGCCTTGATACCGGATGTCACCAGCAAAAGGATCGCCGCATGAAATTTTCAGAATACCGGCAGTACGATGCTACTGGCCTGGCCGATCTGGTCAGAAAAGGTGAGACCTGCGCACAAGAATTACTGGACGTGGCGATCACGGCTGCTGATCAGTTTCAGGAATCGCTGAATGCGATTGTTGTCCGCTGTGATGAGCAGGCCCGACAGCAAGCATTGAGCCCTGTGCCAGGGCCTTTTTCCGGTGTGCCTTTTTTGACCAAGGATCTGTTTCAGGAAATGGCTGGTGAGCCGGCAAACAGTGGCTGTCGGGCGCTGCATCGTGCTGGCTTTCGCGCGAAGGAAGACGCCGAAATCGTCCGCCGCTGGCGCGCAAGCGGGGTGATAATTTTTGGTCGTACCAATACCCCTGAATTTGGCATTAAAGCGGTCACTGAGCCTGAACTCTTTGGCCCCGCCCGTAATCCCTGGAACGTACGCCATACACCAGGAGGATCGTCTGGTGGCTCTGCGGCAGCGGTGGCGGCAGGGATTGTACCGATGGCTGGCGCCAATGATGGCGGCGGCTCGATTCGGATTCCTGCCGCACATTGTGGTTTATTTGGCCTCAAGCCCACGCGGGGGCGTACTCCGTGGGGGCCAACCGTGACGGAGCAGCTTCAGGGCTGTGCGATGAATCATGTGGTGTCCCGCAGTGTGCGCGACAGTGCCGCCATGCTGGATGCCACCCATGGCCCTGAAACCGGTTCATTAACACGGCTGGCGCCACCAGCGCATTCCTTTTTGCAGTCCTGTGAGCGGGATCCGTCACCATTGCGTATCGCATTCTGTACCGACTCTCCGCTGGGCACCCGGGTACATGAGGATGCCCGCAAGGCAGTCATGCAAACCGTTGCCCTGCTGGAATCCCTTGGCCATCATGTTGAGGAAGCCGCACCCGAACTGGATGGCGTCCTGTCCGCCCAGTATTTTCTGACCCAATGGTTTTGCAATGTTGCCCAGACGGTAGACGATGTCACTCGCCAAACAGGGTGTGCGGCAGATGAGTTTGAGCTGGATACCCGCGCACTGCATGCGTTTGGTTCGGCGATCAAGGGCCCCGCCCTGATTGATGCGCAGATTGGCTCGGTAAAACAGGCTGTGTTGCTCGCACGCTTTCATCAGCAATACGATCTTTGGCTGACGCCCACGCTCGGCATGCCACCCGCGCAGATTGGTGAAGTGGCAACTCCCTGGCTGGAGCGGCAGGCCATGAAAGCCCTGATCAAAACGCCCATCATGGCCTGGGTGCAGCACTCGGGAATCGCCCAGAAGGTCGCCCGCGAAAATCTGAAATGGGTCCCCTTTACCCAGCTGGCCAACATTACGGGGGTGCCTGCCATGTCTGTGCCGCTGTATCAGACAGCTAAAGGGTTGCCCCTCGGTGTCCAATTTGTCGCTGGAACCGGTCGTGAAGATCTGCTGTTTCAATTGGCTGCACAATTGGAGCGAGCTGCCCCCTGGAGCGGGCTGGCACCCATGTGAGGGAAGTGCCTTCGCGGGGTATACCTTACCGTGCGCTGATTTTTTGGCGCTTAGTGGTATAAACGGTATCCCTCAAAGGGCTTGACGAGACTGGATGAGTGTTCCACAGTTAAAGTCAGCAACAGGACTAAAAATAATGGCGGTATGAAGCCGTGACACAGACACCACACGACAAATCAGCGTTTACCCTGCAATGGATTTTTCTTGGGCTAGCGCTCGCATTGCTGGCAGTCGGCATGATGGCCTACGGCTATGCGGAAAAGGAGCGTGTGCGCAAATCTGCAGAAGAACATTTGTTGCAGCAGGTAAAAACCATCCAGAAATCAATGGATATCCAGCTTCGTTCTCTGGATAAACAATTACTGTATCTGGCCGAAGATATCCGGACTCATGCTGGTCTGGCACACTGGCCCTATCAGCCCAAGCTGTTGCAGGCTCTGGTTCAGTCCCAGCCTGGCCTTAGATCCATTGTGGTGGTTGACCACAAGGGTACTGTTATTATCAGCTCCCGGCAGGAGCTCATTGGGCGTAATGTCGGCTTTAGGGATTATTTCAAGCTGGCTGTAGCGCATCCCGACCCTGGAATGCTGTATTCGGTGGCTCCTTTTCGCAGCCTATTGGATGGAACCCCCATCCTCAGTTTTTCCCGGGTGGTGCTGGATCAGAAC
This sequence comes from Pseudomonadota bacterium, assembly GCA_963204705.1. Classification (GTDB taxonomy): domain Bacteria; phylum Pseudomonadota; class Gammaproteobacteria; order Pseudomonadales; family Moraxellaceae; genus CAUJHL01. The sequence goes on from CAUJHL010000100.1 coordinate 7,218, forward strand.
GGCAAGGTTGACGCCGTCATTTCTGGGCATTTTGGGCAGGAATATTTTGCTTCCTTACTCAATTCTGCGTTGTATTCACCCGACATGACCTCGCGGCTGGTGCACGCTTCGGGTGTTCAGTTTGTGAGAGTGCCTTCGATTGATGGCCTGGCAGGTATCCAGCTATTGGATAGTGAGCGCACCTCCATGTTTGCCCGGCATTGGCTGTCTCAAAAGGAGGCTTCGGTACAGATAGGCAAAGACCAGTTCACCAGCGTAAAGCATGTCATTGCCCAGCAAAATATTAACCCACAATCCGTGCATCTCAGCCAGCCACTGGTTGTTGGCGTGAGCCGTACAGTGACAGCCATTTATGAAGGCTGGTATCAGCAAATGGCATGGCTGGGTGGGCTGTATAGTCTGATTGTGATCATTACATCGCTGGGCCTCTATCTAGTGCAACGGCGCCAGCGACTCTATGCCCAGTTACAACAGCATTATTTTCGTACGCTGGACAGCGCCGGTGATGGCGTTGTCAGCCTGGCGCCGGATGGAACCATTACCTATTTGAACCCGGCCGCGCAGAAGCTCACGGGCTGGACGCTGGAAACACTCGCAAACCGCCCCTTACCGCTGCTGGCTCGTAATCTGGGAATTAATGATCTGGCAGAAACGCTGGAAATGGCTCTGTGGGAAGGGCAGGTAACGCGTCTCGAGGACACCCGTTTCCCGTGTCAGGAAGGTCAAACCTTGCCGGTCAGCCTGAGTTGCTCAGTCAATCACCAAAAAGGGCATATACAAAGTCTGGTCATTGTGTTTCATGACATTAGCCTGTTGAAACGCTCTGCGACTGCCCTGCGCCAAAGTACCGCCCGCCTGAATCTGGCGACACAGTCTGCCGGTCTTGGAATCTGGGAATTTAATTTTCAGACCCGACAACTGATCTGGGACGACAGCATGTTTGCCATTTATGGTGTGATGCGTACCTCCAGCATGATCGGCTATCCCAACTGGCTTAATCTGGTGGTACGGGAAGAACAGGAAGCTACGCAGCGGGTACTCACGGATGCCATTAAGGAATGCCGCGGCTTTCAGTGTCGTTTTCATATACGGCGGGCCAGTGATGGCAACGTCCGGCTAATTGAATCGCAGGCCGAAGCCCTATTGGCACCCAATGGCCGTATTCAGAGTTTTGTCGGCAGCAATCAGGACATCACCGAACGCGAACAGGCAGCCGCGGCCTTGCTGGAAGCTGAGCGGCGTTTTCGGGCATCGTTTGATTATGCGGCGACTGGCATGGCGCTGGTCAATCACAATGGCGGATTTCAGGAGGTCAATCACGCGCTGGCCCATCTGCTGGGATACTCGCGCGAAGAGCTGGAGGGCAAACTCTTCCAGACCCTGACGCACCCCGATGATCTCCACGCGGATCGCCAGCAGCTCGAAGCCATCATGAGCGGAGAGCGTCAGGAATTTCATTGTGAAAAGCGCTATTTTCATGCCGATGGCCATGTGATCTGGGGCCAACAATCGGTATCCGCGGTTCGTGATACCGATGGCAATGTTTTGTATTATATTTTTCAGATTCAGGATATTACGGCAGCAAAGCTGGCCAATCAAACCCTGGCCAATGAACGCGATCTGTTTGCGGGCGGCCCCGTCATGGTCTTTGTCTGGCAGGCGCTACCGGGTTGGCCGATCGAGTGGGCCTCAGCCAACACCACGACGATACTGGGATATTCGCCCCATTTTTTGAAATCGGGGGATTTTCGATTTTTTGAATTGATTCATCCCGATGATCAGGAGCTGGTCAGCCGGATGCTGGATGAATTTGTATTGTCCAGTCGGACAGGACTGGAAATGTCCTACCGCTTGCGGCTTTCCACGGGTGAGTACCGCTGGTTTTATGATTTTAACGTGGCTGAACGCGATGCCCGTGGTCATATCCTAAGAATGCGCTGTTATATCGTCGATCAGACCGATCTCAAACAGGCAGAGCAGGAGCTGAATCAGCAGCGCCAGCGGCTGGAGGCCATTCTTAACGGAACCAATGCCGGTACCTGGGAATGGAATATTCAGGACGAGACCCTGCAAATCAATTATCGTTTTGCGGAAATGCTGGGCTATAGCATTGAGCAGATGCAGCCTTTTGGTACCCGTCAATGGATCGCGCTCATGCACCCGGAAGATGTGGCCCGTTCACAATATTTGCTGGTGGAACATTTTCGTCATCAGCGTTTTATGTATGACTGTGAATTACGGTTACGGCATCGGGAAGGCCACTGGATCTGGGTACAGGTTCGTGGGCGGGTGAGTGGCTGGACGGTGGATGGCAAGGCACGCCTGATGTCGGGTACCCAGATGGACATACAAGTGCGCAAGGAAGCAGAAGCTCGCTTGATTGAAACCACCTCGTTACTGCAGTCCATTCTGGACTCCTCGACACAGGTAGCCATTATTGCGGCGGATCTGGAAGGCAATATTACCCTGTTCAATTCTGGCGCCGAGCGGCTCACGGGGTATCGGGCTGAGGAAATCGTTGGAGTCGAAAAACTTCCGTGCGGATTACAATTGGCTGATGAAGTAGAAGCGCGTCGTCTGGAGCTGGAACACAAGTATGGCCGGCCCATGACCGCCTACGATGCCATTACCTATGTTCCACTGACAGAAGGAGAGGAGCAGCACGACTGGTCCTATCGCCGTAAGGACGGTTCGTTAATCCAGATATCCCGCTACGTGACGACGATTCGGGGCAATAATCAGGAAATTCTGGGATTCCTAGGGGTGAGTGTTGACATTACCCAGACCCGGAAATATGAAGCCAGCCTTCAGGAGGCGAAAAAACAGGCTGAAAATGCCAATCAGGCCAAGAGCCAGTTTCTCGCCAACATGAGTCATGAAATTCGTACGCCCATGAATGCCATTTTGGGCATGATCCAGTTGCTGAACATGACGCCTTTGTCGGCAGGGCAGCGGGATTATCTGGGCAAAGTGGACTCATCTGCCCGATCCTTATTGTCCCTGCTG
>CAUJHL010000101.1 GCA_963204705.1 Pseudomonadota bacterium
GGCAGAGTGACCACTCAGTTTTTCCAGAGTACGGACAAACGGTGAGTCCGCTGGCGTTTCGGCAGGTGGAATCCCGGCAGTTACGGGTTCATAGACAACGGTGACTTCATGCTGCTCAGCAATAGGATGGAGGCGATGCTGGATTTGAGCACGGAGCTCGGTCATATCCATTCCAGGTAAAGGCCGTAAATCAAATTGCAGTTCACAGGAGCCGCAAATACGGTTCGGGTTGTCCCCGCCATGGATGCAGCCTAGATTCAGCGTAGGATAAGGGACAGGAAATAAGGGTTGCCTAATAAGTTTTAGGCTGTCCCGAAATTCCAGCAACTGCCCCATCACACTGTGCATGGCTTCGAGCGCATTGTGTCCCAGCGAAGGATCGCTGGAATGGCCGGATTCTCCCTGAACAATGACTCGCTCCAGCATCACTCCTTTGTGTAGGCGGGCAGGGCGTAAACCTGTCGGCTCACCAATCAAGGCAAAGCGCCCCGGTGACGTGGCCAACTGGGTGAGTGCTCGTGCACCTGCCATACTGGTTTCTTCGTCACAGGTCGCAATAATAATCAGTGGGGCCTTAAACTGGCTGATGTCAAATTCGCGTAAGGCTTCCAGAATCAGGGCAAAAAAGCTTTTCATGTCTGCGGTACCGAGCCCATACAGCCGGTCATTTCGCAGGGTTAATTCAAAAGGATTGCTTGCCCATAATTCGGGGTCACAAGGCACTGTATCGGTGTGTCCGGAAAGTATAAGGCCTTTGGTGCCATTGGAATGCCCTAGTGCCGTCGCAATCAGATTGGCTTTGCCTGGCGCGACCGGCTGAATCTCGCAGGAAAAACCGGCTTCCTGAAACCAGCTCGCCAAATAGTCGATGACGCTACTATTGGAATGATCTTCTGAAGCAGTGGTGCAGCTTATGGAGTTTTGGGCAATCAGGGTTTTCATCCTGTGAGCCAGCAGGGAAGACGGATCCCACTGAAAGGAAGAAAGGGTTGGGAGATATAAAGACCCTGACATGACAATATCCTGCTGGCGGTGCCAATCGCGAAACGTGCGGAAATCCGGGTAGATCTGGCGCTGCATCCACGGAGAGTCCAAGAACTACGTTAATGTAACTGAGGGTGCCGCCGGGCTCTAGGTAGGGACTGCTGCTTTTGTTAGAAATATGTTGATGAGCCTTAAAATGGTATGGTGTGCTTACTGAAATGTTAAGAATAAGTTAAATTAAAAGGCTTAATTTGTATAAGGATTTATCAAATCGAATTCTATTCACAGAGCGGTAACATAAAATACGATTAACATTACATGCCATTTTTTAATTTTTAACTTTTGCTAATCGTTTAGTCTTTTGAATACTGTGAGGTAAGTCACAATAATTAAGTTAATGACGTTGATCACTGTGTTCAAAATTGCGGAAAAATAGAGAGTTATCGATTGTCTGCTGAATATGACCATTGGTCTGTAATAGTTGAGAAATTGTGAGGCTTGGTGCACTCTTTACTGAACAAATAGCCTCTGATGACTGGCAGGAATACGTGGTTAGGTAAAATTTTGTAAACAGTTGGGTTGTAGGCATCATTGGCACACAGGACAGAATCAGCTTGAAAATGAAATTGATGGATGTCACAGGATGTTCAATAAATTTCCATACTCTGTCCAGAAGCGCCTGTCATGCTGGGCAGCCGCCAGAAAACGTCGAATGAGCACAATCTGGCTTCGTCCTGATCCTCTGGGATCAATTCCCGCTATAAGGAGTTACAGCGTGCGTAAACTATCCTTTTTTTCAGCCCTGATGATGGTTGCTGGCATGGGTGCGGCAGTTATTCCTCATGCCCAGGCCCGACCAGCTGTGGTTCAGCCAGTTCAGATTGATCTGAGCGCGTTTCGGATTACAACGGACAAAGAGGGCAAGGAGTCAGCGGTAGAGGCCCAACAGGCCAAACCTGGCGACACCATCGAGTACCGCGCGACTTATCGAAATGTATCTTCCAGTCGTATTGCCGGGTTGAAAGCAACCCTCCCCATTCCTGCTGACATGAGTTTTACAGGAACATCCATTCCCAATGGTGCTGAAGCCAGTACCGATGGTAAGACATTTGCTAGCATGCCACTTCGCAAGAAAGTCGGTGACAAGCTGGTAGATGTGCCTTACAGCGATTACCGCGCCCTGCGCTGGAAAGTCGCTGAGTTGTTGCCCAACCAGTCCGTGATCGTTCGTGCGCGCGCCAAAGTGAACACGACGACCCCTTAACTTAATACCACCACCCAAGCATATCAGGGAGTTCTTCCATGCTTACAACCCTACAAACCTCGTCCTTGCGGCTGAACCGCCTGGCAACCGCTATGGCGGTTGTGCTGGGTGGCGTAGCACTGGCTCCATCCGTGTGGGCGGCTGCGCCTGCGGCTGGTACTCAGATTTCCAACCAGGCATCCGCCAGCTATAACGATTCTACCGGTGCGCCACAAAACGTTCTGTCCAACTCGGTTGTGACTAGCGTTGCGCAAGTAGCCAGCCTGACCCTGACCGCAGATCAGACGAAACTGGCCACGGCTAATGGCATCGTTTCCCTCCCCCATACCCTGACCAACACAGGTAACGGGACTGACTCCTTTACGCTCACTGCAGCCAACCTGACAGGCACCGATGACTTTGACGTCACGAACATCAAAATCTTCCGTGATGCCAATGGCGATGGCGTTGCCGATGACAATGTTGACCTCGCTGGTCAGACCGTTACGCTGGCAGCAGGAGCTTCTACAGGCCT
>CAUJHL010000102.1 GCA_963204705.1 Pseudomonadota bacterium
TACCGCGAGCAGCGTGCCGCCCTGCGCCAGCAGGATGCCGGCAAGCACCACCCTACCCTGCAAGTGATGACTGCCACCGGCCAGCGCAAGCCGCTCGACCTGCACGCGCTGGAACAGGCCATGCAACAGGCCGCTCATGACCTGCAGGGCATTGATGTACAGGCCGTGGTCGATGAGACCGTGCGCAACCTCTATGACGGTGTCGCTGAAGCCGACATTGCTACCACCATGATGATGGCTACCCGTACCCGCATCGAGCAAGAGCCGAATTACACCTATGTGACGGCGCGCCTGCTGCGGGAAGAGTTGATGAAAGAAGGCCTGGCTTTTCTGGGCCTGCCGCTGGACACTCCGGAACCCGAAGCGCTGCCTGTCTTTCTGAAAAAAGGCGTGGAACTGGAACTGCTGGATGCCGGACTGTTGAGCTTCGATCTGGCACGCCTGCAAGCAGCCATTCAGCCAGAGCGCAGTGGCCAGTTTACCTATCTGGGCCTGCAGACCCTGTATGATCGCTACTTTATTCACAGCAATGACGTGCGCTTTGAATTGCCCCAGCTGTTTTTCATGCGCGTTGCCATGGGACTGGCGGTGCAGGAGCAGGATCGCGAAGCCCGCGCCATTGAATTTTACGATTTGCTGTCGTCCTTTGATTACATGGCGTCAACGCCGACCCTGTTCAACGCGGGCACCCTGCGCCCCCAGTTGTCCTCCTGCTACCTGACCACGGTGCCAGATGACCTGTATGGCATCTATGGTTCGATTCAGGACAATGCCATGCTGTCGAAATGGGCTGGCGGGCTGGGCAATGACTGGACGCCGGTGCGTGCGCTGGGGAGCCATATCAAGGGCACCAATGGCAAATCGCAAGGCGTGATTCCGTTTCTGAAAGTCGCCAATGACACCGCCGTTGCGGTCAATCAGGGCGGTAAACGCCTTGGCGCGGTGTGTGCCTATCTGGAAACCTGGCATCTCGACATCGAAGAGTTTCTGGAGCTGCGCAAAAACACCGGTGACGACCGCCGTCGTACCCACGACATGAATACCGCCAACTGGGTGCCCGATCTGTTCATGCAGAGGGTGATCGAAGACGGCGAATGGACGCTGTTTTCGCCCGCCAACACCCCCGACCTGCACGATCTGACCGGCGCTGCCTTTGCCAAGCGCTATGCCGAATACGAGCAAATGTGTCTGGATGGCCAGCTCAAACTGTTCCGTAAAATCCGCGCTCAGGACCTGTGGCGGAAAATGCTGTCCATGCTGTTTGAAACCGGCCATCCCTGGATCACCTTCAAAGATGTGTGCAACCTGCGCTCTCCGCAGCAACATGTGGGCGTGGTACACAGCTCCAACCTGTGCACCGAAATCACCCTGAACACCAGCAAGGATGAAATCGCCGTCTGCAATCTGGGGTCGATCAATCTGGTTCGCCACATCGACAACGGTGCGCTGAATACCGACAAACTGCGCCAGACCGTCAAAACCGCCGTGCGCATGCTGGATAATGTGATTGATATCAATTACTACGCAGTACCACAGGCCAAAAATTCCAACCTGAAACACCGCCCGGTGGGTCTGGGCATCATGGGCTTTCAGGATGCCCTGTATGAACTGGGGCTGGCCTATGGTTCCAGTGAAGCCGTGGCGTTTGCCGATCGCTCCATGGAACTGATCAGCTACGACGCTATCGAGGCTTCCAGCAATCTGGCCGCCGAGCGTGGCAGCTACAGCAGTTTTAAAGGTTCACTGTGGGATCAGGGCATCCTGCCGATTGACTCACTGGAACTGGTGGCCAAAGCCCGTCCCGAACGGATGTTTGAGGTCGATCGCAGCCAGACTCTGGACTGGGATAGCCTGCGCAGCAAAGTCCAGCAACAGGGCATGCGCAACTCCAACGTCATGGCGATTGCACCGACCGCGACCATTTCCAATATCTGCGGTGTGTCACAGTCGATTGAGCCGACCTTCCAAAACCTGTATGTGAAATCGAACCTGTCCGGTGAATTCACCGTGATCAATCCCTATCTGGTACGCGCCCTGAAGGAACGTGGCCTGTGGGACGTGGTGATGGTCAATGACCTGAAACACTACGAAGGCTCCGTACAAAAAATCAGCCGGATTCCAGAGGATCTAAAAGCCATTTTTGCCACCGCGTTTGAAGTCGAGCCCCGCTGGCTGGTGGATGCGGCCAGCCGTCGCCAGAAATGGATCGATCAGGCACAGTCGCTCAACCTGTACATCGCCGGTGCGTCGGGTAAAAAACTGGACATCACCTACAAGATGGCATGGCTGCGTGGCCTGAAAACCACCTATTACTTGCGGGCACTGGGTGCCACCACCGCAGAAAAATCCACCATCACCACCGGCACCCTGAACAAGGTGAGCTCGGCACATGTGGAAACTACTGAAGCCGCAGTCACAGCTACAGCCACTGGTGCAGACGCGGACCTTAACTCAGGGTTTGAAACCGCCGCGCCTGTGCCACTGGCCTGCTCGATCGACAATCCCGATTGTGAGGCGTGTCAGTGAGTTAACTCTCTCGGAAAGGGGAAAGGGCATAGCCAAGCCCTTACCCAGCTTTTCCTAGTATTGATGATTGATCGATTGTTTTTGAAAGAAAAGGAGTCACACCATGTCCATTATCAGTTGGGATGATTTCGATGAAGAAGAAGTCGCCGTTACTACCAAACCAACAGCGCCTGCGCCTGCAAAAGCAGTACCAGCGCCGACTGCGGCTGCACCAGCGCCAGCAGCACCAGTGGCTGATGCTGTACCCTCTCCATCAGTCGCAGCCCTTCCTGCCGATGCCAGTGCCCTTGCCAGAGCTGAAGCAGCCGTAGCACACCTCGACCCGGCTCCCGGCCTGGAAGACCTCGAAATGGGTGCGGCCCGCGTCACCGTTGACGAAAAGCGCATGATCAACTGCCGCGCCGATCTCAACCAGCTCGTTCCTTTCAAATACGAATGGGCCTGGCAAAAATATCTCGACGGCTGCGCCAACCACTGGATGCCGCAGGAAATCAACATGACTGCCGACATTGCGCTGTGGAAAGCGACTGATGGCCTAACCCCGGACGAACGTACCATCGTCAAGCGCAATCTGGGCTTTTTTTCCACCGCAGACAGTCTGGTCGCCAACAATCTGGTACTGGCCATTTACCGGCTCGTCACCAATCCCGAATGCCGCCAATATTTGCTGCGTCAAGCCTTTGAAGAAGCCATCCACACCCACGCTTATCAGTACTGTATCCAGTCACTGGGCATGGACGAAGGTGAAATCTTCAACATGTACCGTGAGATTCCCAGCGTCGCCAAAAAAGCCGCCTGGGGCCTCAAATACACCCATAGCCTGTCCGACCCGACCTTTAACACCGGCACGCCTGAGACAGACCAGATCCTGCTACGCAACCTGATCGCGTTTTATTGCGTGCTGGAAGGCATCTTCTTCTATTGTGGTTTTAGCCAGATCCTGTCCATGGGTCGGCGCAACAAGATGAAAGGTGTTGCCGAGCAATTCCAGTACATCCTGCGCGATGAATCCATGCACCTGAACTTTGGCATCGACATGATCAATCAGATCAAGATCGAAAACCCGCACCTGTGGACGCCAGAATTCCGCGAAGAAGTCACCCAGATGATTCTGGAAGGCATGACGCTGGAAATCGAATACGCGCGTGACACCATGCCACGCGGGGTGTTGGGAATGAACGCCGCGATGATGGAGGAATACCTGAAGTTCATCGCCAACCGCCGCCTGTCGCAGTTGGGCCTGCCCGAGCAATTCAGCGGGGTGCAGAATCCTTTTGGCTGGATGTCGGAAATGATGGACTTGCGCAAGGAGAAAAACTTCTTTGAAACCCGCGTGACGGATTATCAGGTGGGTGGCGCGCTGAGCTGGTAGTCAGGCACCGCTCATCGTGAAAAGGGCGCTTCGGTGCCCTTTGTTTTTTTAAACTGAGAAGCGTGATTGAACCGTGTTGTTCTCGCTTGGAGCAGTCAGTTAAGATAACAGTGCCCAAAAAAGGATTTCTGACGTGCTAAAACGATGGTCACTGTGTCTATTATTAATGAGTCCAATACTCACGGCGGAGAGTGCCGAGCCTCGAATAGAGGCAGATAAGGCTCCATTTTATGTCGGCAAATCGGTCATGGCGTGCGGTAAACTGGCTGCCATCAAACACACTGAAGACAAACATTACCTGAATCTCGATAAGCCCTACCCTAATCAGTCGTTGACTATTTTACTCTGGGAGTCCGATTATTCTGGCTTTATCCAGCGGCTGGGGAAGCTGGATAATCTAATGGGTAAAACCTTCTGTGGACGAGGACAAATTCAGGAGTATCGGGGCAATCTGGAAATGACTATTTCAAACCCATTATTTCTACGATTAATGAAAGGCGATTGACCCATGCCAACCTGGTCGGAATGGAAGCAGAGAAACCAGCACAAAATTCAACATGTGGCCGGTTTTGAGGAAATGTTTGTTGATCAGGTTTTAGCTCAAATTTCACTGATTCAACCGGAAGATGTCACCCCTAAATATCATTTCAGGGACGAACGAGGCGGCAACCGTTATATTGATTTTATGATACTCAACCCCGCAAAGGGCTACTGCATTCCTATTGAGCTGGATGGCCTCAGTAAATTATTTGTAGATGGCCGTGAATATGAAAAGTTTAATGATTTTCTGGAACGCCAGAATGCCCTGATTGCCAAATTTGGACTGGTATTGCGGTATACCAATAAAAAAATGCTGAATAACAGTCAGTCCATTATCGATGAAATCACAGAAACCCTGAACCGGCAATCACAGCACAAAAGTCTCGCGGCAGTCCGGGAACAACAAATACGTGCCGAAATCAGCGATTATCAAAACACGATTGCCCAACTGCAGCAGCAGGCCGACACCAGCCAGAACAATCATCAGCTGTTGGCCATGATTCAGCAGCTGAAAACCCAAATGGCTGCCATGAGCCAGCAACTGACGGACAGAACTGCACCCCCGACCCCCATCCTGCCACCCGGTGATAGCGATAGCCCACGCGGCTCAGACCGCCCTCAGGTGGAAGCCCCATGGTGGTCGCGGTTTTCTGCGGGGTTTAGCTCAATAATCGGCGCGGTCATCGTGGGTGTGCTGGTAAACAAGGTGAGTACCTTGTCGGATGCGCCTACAGCGACTGCTCCATCGCCACAAGGCATAGTCAGCGAAGAAAGCCCATCCATGTCAGTCGCTCAGGGCCTTTATTCTGCTCCTTTGTCCACTCATACGGACACGGCTATCCCAGCTGCTACTGCCTCACCGGAGTCAGGAGCCAAACTGGCCATTGCGACTGCAGAAAACCCGACAGTGGATTTACCAGAAGTAGAACCTGTCACCCCCAAAATTGCACCTAGGCGGGCAATCAGCGTCCAGACAGAGGCAGAACCCGAAAACCGACCATCCAGCAATCGGTCAGTGGATGCCTGGGCAGAAAGGAAAACAGCGAATCCTTTTCATGAAACTGCCTCAAGCCCCTCCTCTTTCGAAGAAAAGGCTGCAGCCCCCGTCAGCAGTTCTCCTGTCCCGATGGCAGGGAGCTACACGATAGGCGAATTCACGCAAGCCTGTGGCGAAGTTGCTCAGGCCAAAGGCTTTGCCAAAGGCACTTATCTGAATCTGGGTGCCAGCTACCCACGACAGGACATTACTCTCGTCTTGTGGCGCGTGGAGCCTGCCGAAGTCGAGGACTTAATCGGTTCGCAGGTCTGTGCTTCAGGCAGGGTAAAAGCCTATAAAAATAAGCCTCAAATCGAACTCCGTTCGAGGGCAGAATTGCAGGTGAATTGATACTCACCAAAATTTCTGATGAACATCAAACTCCTCACAACTTCGCATTCAAATCATAGCCTTGCCGGTAGAGCCAGAAACCCAGCAGCGGCAGCAGTACCATCATGCCCAGCGCGAGATACGCCGCACGATCGAGCGAACGGGGCTCAGTCGCTGTATTGAGTTGATTGTTATTCATAAAACTACCTAAATCGCTGTGTCATTGTCATGTGACGTATGCCATCTAGGCTTCGTGTGCAAGGCCAGCCAAAATAATGTCGGAAGAATGCGTTTTCATGGTTATGGGATTGCAAAAGCGCGGGCATAGTAGCAGAAAGCGGCAGTAGAACAGCAGCATTAGGCCTGTATTCAAGCACGACATCTGGTGTCGCTATTACCCAAAGTTGGGTTTATTTTTCTTCATAAAAAACAGGAAGATTCAGACACTTATCCTGTGCTGCCTCCGCTATGAAACCTTCCGATCCCTTTGATTAAAACGCCTCCATCCGATCAAATATAG
>CAUJHL010000103.1 GCA_963204705.1 Pseudomonadota bacterium
TAATCCTGAAATGGCTTGGGTGGTGTATTTATCATTATGCACAAAAAAGATGACCCAGACGTAACTCCACTCAGGATGGAGCCAGCGGTCTGGGTACTGTTACGTGAATCTTAAGGGAAACCCCCATTAGGTCTCAAGACAAACAATGTAACAGCCGACTGCTTACTTCTGATCCTTCACCTCGGTGAACTCGGCATCGACCACACCGTCGTCCGCCTTGCTGCTTCCGGTGTTGCCACCAGCGGCATTGGTGAACTGGCTGGGATCCATGCCGGGCATGCCACCTTCTGCACCGCCTTCCTGCGCATACATGCGCTGAACGACTGGCATGGCGGCGTTTTGCAGAGCTTCGATTTTGGACTTGATGTCGTCCGCATCGTTTTCCTTGGTGGCGCGTTCAAGGGCATCAATGGCCTCGTCAATCGCTTTCTTTTCGTCCGCGCTGACTTTATCACCCTGATCTTTCACCGTTTTTTGCATGCTGTGAATGATGCCATCGGCTTCATTACGGGCAGAGGCCAAGTCGGCAAATTTCTGGTCCTCAGCGGCATTGGCCTCTGCGTCACGGATCATTTGCTGGATTTCGTCATCCGACAAGCCGGAGTTTGCCTTGATCTGGATGGACTGCGCCTTGCCGGTACCCTTGTCCTTGGCCGAGACATTCAGATTGCCGTTGGCGTCGATGTCAAAGGTCACTTCAATCTGCGGCATACCACGGGGAGCCGGTGGAATGTCGGTCAGGTCGAAACGGCCCAGCAGTTTGTTCTGGGCAGCCATTTTACGCTCACCCTGATAGACCTGAATGGTCACGGCAGGCTGATTGTCGTCAGCGGTGGAGAAAGTCTGCGACTTTTTGGTCGGGATCATCGTGTTTTTCTCAATGATCGGGGTCAGTACGCCGCCCATGGTTTCGATACCGAGGGTCAGCGGGGTGACGTCCAACAGAAGCACGTCTTTCTTGTCGCCGGACAATACTGCGCCCTGAATGGCCGCACCAATCGCTACCGCTTCGTCAGGGTTCACGTCCTTACGAGGCTCTTTGCCAAAGAATTCCTGCACTTTGGCCTGAACCATCGGCATACGGGTCTGACCACCGACCAGAATCACGTCCTGAATGTCGGAGGGCGAGAGACCTGCGTCTTTCAGTGCCACCCGGCAAGGCTCGATGGTACGCGCAACCAGTTCTTCTACCAGCGATTCCAGCTTGGCACGGCTGATGGTGACCACCAGGTGTTTGGGGCCGGAAGCGTCTGCAGTGATGTAAGGCAGGTTGACTTCGGTACTGTTGGCGGAGGACAGCTCGATTTTGGCTTTTTCCGCGGCTTCTTTCAGACGCTGCATGGCCAACGGGTCGCCCTTCAGGTTAACACCCTGATCCTTTTTGAATTCTTCGACCAGAAAGTCGATCAGACGCAGGTCAAAGTCTTCACCACCCAGAAAGGTGTCGCCATTGGTCGCCAGCACTTCAAATTGCTGCTCACCATCAACGTCAGCGATTTCGATGATCGACACGTCAAACGTACCACCACCCAAATCGTAGACGGCAATTTTGCGGTCGCCTTCACGCTTGTCCATACCAAACGCCAGCGCGGCGGCGGTGGGTTCGTTGATGATACGCTTGACGTCCAGACCAGCAATCCGGCCAGCGTCCTTGGTCGCCTGACGCTGGGCATCGTTAAAGTAGGCCGGTACGGTGATAACGGCTTCGGTGACGGTTTCGCCGAGATAATCTTCAGCGGTTTTCTTCATTTTTTTCAGTACTTCAGCACTGATCTGCGGCGCCGCCAGCTGTTTGCCGTTGACGTCAACCCAGGCATCGCCATTGTCGGCCTTGACGATTTTGTAAGGCACCATGCCGATGTCTTTTTGTACGACGTCGTCCTGATACCGGCGGCCAATCAGACGCTTGATGGCAAACAGGGTGTTTTTGGGGTTGGTGACGGCTTGGCGCTTCGCCGCTTGACCCACGAGGATTTCATTGTCTTTGTAGGCAATGATCGACGGGGTGGTACGGGCGCCTTCCGCATTTTCGATGACTTTGACTTTGTCGCCTTCCATCACCGCCACACAGCTGTTGGTGGTGCCAAGGTCGATACCAATAATTTTACCCATGAGTCTCTCCAAACTATTCAAAAGGTGACACCAGTCACGGCTGGTGTATGGCTTGCATTCGATATAGGTGTCGCGGTGTGGATTTCAAGCGATCAATCCGTATTTTTTACAGGGATTTGGGGCTTGAAATTCACGAATCCGGCCTTACTGCCCGACCATCACCATGGCTGGGCGCAACAGGCGGCCATTCAGGCTGTAGCCTTTTTGCAGGACGGTGCCAACCTGATTGGCCGGAACATCTGGGGCAATGCCCACGGCCTGATGCTGATCGGCATTGAACTCCTGTCCTGCGGGATCCACCACGCTGACACCATGCTTTTCCAGCGCACCAAGCAGGGATTTGTGGGTCAGGCGTACGCCTTCGATAAAGGGATTAGTGTCATCTCCATGGGCCTGTAGCGCACGTTCCAGATTGTCCACTACGTCGAGCAGGCCAGTGGCAAATTTCTCCAGCGCGTACTTTTTGGCGTTGTCGGTTTCACGTTCGACGCGCTTCTGGAAGTTGTACATATCGGCATTGGCGCGCGCCTGTACTTCTTTTAACTGTTTTTCCAGATCGGCAATACGGGCGGCCCAGTTACCGGCTTCGGCATCATCTTCGGCGATGGTCGCGCTTTCCAGCTCGGTTTCAGGGACATTCAGGTCGGTAGGATCACTGGAGGGAGTAGTTTGGTCGGACATGGAAGACCTCCGTTTAAAGGGATTCAACATAAAGTTCAGGCCTCGGAAAATCGGACGCGCCGGCTCCGCATTCCGTCTGCGGCCTTGCGAATCAGGGATGACTCTTGTGGGGCATTGGTAAGGTTTAGCAGGCAAAATTCAAGGGCAGCTGACACAGTTGCCACGAATTTTCATGGCAAAAAGGCAATGGTGACGTTTTTAAGTCTTAAAAAACCACCAGAGCAATTGACAACACGCGATGTCAATTATTAAGGTCGGGATCAACCCATTATTCGTGAGCCCGGTATGTCCACCCTTCAACAGCGCCTTCTTGCCCGTTTTAGTCGCTTACAGGGGACGAGTGCCCGCCTGCTCGATGCCCTACCTAGCCCGGTACACCATCAACTGACCCGGCTACTTGGCCATGACAGCCCCCATCACGAGCTGGATTCGCATCTGCATGTGGTGCTGGCCGTGCGCAAATGGCTTGGCGGCGGCAGCGGTCTGGTTCGCCAGGATGCTGCGTTGAGCCGCAAAATTTTCCACAAGGAAATGCTGTCAATCCGGGGACAATCCACCCGGGTGGGCTCCGTGAAAGACTTGACCCTGAACACACGAACCGCCCCCCTCAAAGCCCGACTGTATCGCCCTGCCAGCTTGACTGGCGACACGCTGCCCACAGGTGATTCCCTGTTGGTGTTTTATCATGGTGGCGGTTTTGTGGTAGGCGATCTGGAAACGCACGATGAGCCCTGCCGGCTGATCTGCCAGCAGGCGGGCATCTCGGTACTGAGCGTGGAATACCGTCTGGCACCGGAATTTCCCGCTCCAACGGCAGTGCATGACTGCGTGGCTGCACTGGAATGGGCCCATGACCAGGCCGCAGAATTGGGTATTAATCCAGCAAAGATTGCGGTGGGCGGCGACAGCGCCGGCGGCAATTTGGCGGCAACCGTTGCCCAGCAGGCGCGTGATACGGCGTTTGCCCCAGTTGCGCAGCTCTTGATCTATCCGGTGGTGGATTTTCTGGATGATTATCCGTCGCATGCCGCCTACGATTCTGGACTGTTTCTGGATCGACTGGACATGGACAATGCCAAAGCCGCGTATCTGGGCAACAGCGGACTAAAGTATGGTGATCCCATTGTGTCGCCACTACGCGGAATCCGTGAGGAACTGGCACCGGCGCTGGTCATCACCGCAGCACTGGATGTATTGCGGGATGAGGGTGAATTGTACGCTCAGCGATTGCGCCAGCACGGCAATCAGGTAGCCCTTCGACGTATTGCGGGTCAGGGTCATGGCTTTATTAACATTACCAGCATCAATAAAGGCGCCCGTTACGCCACCATCCAGCTGGCGCGGGATTTCCGGCAATTGCTGGATGGCGAACTCCTGTAAATCTCCCAAGGGGAACGGGCTGATGAGCATTCAAGCATCGTGACGGCAGCCCGCCTGATTACGCCCGCGATGCTTGGCCTGATACAGCTGCTGATCCACCAGATCCACAAACTGGGCGCAATTGTCCTCCTGAGTCGGCAAAATGCAATCAATGCCCAGACTGATGGTGAGGTGCTCAGCGACGCTGGATTTAGGATGGGGAATAGCTGCCGCCGTGATGGCTTTGCGCAGACGCTCTGCCACTTCACGGGCACCTTTAAGGTCCGTCTCCGGTAAAATCACCGCAAATTCTTCACCGCCAAACCGCACGATGAGATCCTTGGGCCTGTGCGCAGCGGCCTGTTTTAACAATTGCCCGACTTGTCGCAAGCACTCATCCCCTGCCACATGGCCAAAGGTATCGTTATAGCTTTTGAAAAAATCGATATCGATCATGATCAGTGACAAAGGCAATCCTGAACGAATGGCAGAGGCCCATTCCAGCTCCAGATTCCGTTGAAACCGGCGACGATTCGGCAATCCGGTCAGCTCGTCCGTCAGCGATAGTTCCTCAACCTGCCGGTGCATTTCCTGCAATTTTTGTTCGGTCAGTTTGCGGTCGGTAATATCAAACATAAACCCAACCAGCGCCTGCACGGCCCCGCTGCTGTCGCGCATCACATGCACCACATCGCGAATCCAGACATAACGGCCAGCCTTGGTCATCGCCCGATAATCCAGCTCGTGATCCATGCCGTCCTGCGCCTGTGCCACGCAAAAATTGACTGAGAATTCACGATCTTCCGGGTGAATCCGCTCGGCCCAGTCATTGACGGTTTTCCAGCTATTGGTCGGCCATCCCAGAACTTCTTCAATCTGTGGCCCGATATAACTGAACTCCTTAGTAGCCCAGTTAATGCACCACGGAATTGCCCGGGTTGATTCCAGCAGCGTGCGGTAAAACGAGTGGTGATCCAGCTCAAAAAAGGGATGTGGCGTGGGCGTGTTGCCTGGGGCATAACCGGCGTAACGCAGTGCCTTGGTTGTTTCCAGAATATCCATTTGATTATTCTCCTTTGTTACCCAGCGTGTACCGCGTTTGTTGCACCCCCTTCTAGACTGCGTTCAGCCCGATCCTTCAGCGCGAGAAGGTGCTCCGGTTCATCCTATACAATGCGAACTCTGTCACGCAATTCCCGCCGCATCAGGCGAATCATCTGATTCAACAGCGCTGTATCAAAACTACTCACAGGCTTATGCAGACACAGCCTTGCTTTATTTTGTTTCTTCCGGTGCACGCTGAGTCAGCGGTTCCGTAGGCCCCACGTCAGCGCCGTCAGTGGGTGGATTTATGTTGATTGGTGTGTTGATTGGTGCGTTGATTGGTGTGTTGGTTGGGGTGTTGGTTGGGGGGTTCGTTAGCGACTCAGCGGGTGCTTCGGCAACGGTGGCTGGACGCACCGCCTGCGTGCCCAGAATCGTCTGGCAACTCTGATCCAGCCGCTGCAGTATGTCCGGACGCAGCTCACCCACTCGCATGGCTTCGCGTGTGAGGGTGCTCAGGGGATTTTCCAGGGCAATCAAGGGATAACGCACCTGCAAACGCGCCATGATGTCATCCGCCAGATGCACCAGTACCTGACTGGTCCCAGTATGATTCAACAGACTCTGACAGTGATGCCCAGCGGGCTGACCATGGCTATTTTGCGCCAATGTCGCTTTACTTAATAAGGCAAAACGCCGCGACTCACGGTGACGACGGTACACCTGCTCCGCCAGACAATTAAACAGCAACCCCAGACGCAGGGCGAATTCGGCGCTCGCCGCTGGCTCTCCTTCAAATCCCACCAGTGCGCCCCGTCCATCAAAACGCTGCAAAATCACCGGATGCGCTGGCATGTGGCCCATATCGGGCTGCTGTTGCAAGGCACGAATCGCTCGATCCAGCAAAGTTTGGCAGAGCTTGAAATACGGCTGGGCAAGGCTCGGGCTGAGGGTATCCAGTAGTTGACGGGGGTCATCAAATGCCAGCTGAAGGACCAATGGGCATTCTGGCAGTGGCTTGGGCTCAGGCGCAGTTGGCACTTCCTCAATGGTGGCGGGCACTTCGGCAGGAGCCGCCAATTCATTTGTGGAAACGGGTGTTGGCACCATGCCAAATGCCATCGCCGGGCGTGCGGCCACCCGATAAAACAGCCAGAGCAGCCCATGGATCAACAGCGATAAAATCAGCGGCAGCCATTGATAGCGGACGATTTCACCCCGACTGGGCGCGATCAGGGTCAGTTCTGCCCGACCTACCGTCTGGTTATCCATTTTCAGGGGCTGGCGAAACACATCCCCGCTACGCGTAGGAGCATTGCCGCCAGTTGCCAGCACTTCATCCTGTGGCCCCAGTACCCTGACCTGCGCAACATCGGGTCGGTCGGTGTAGCGGTGAACCAACAGGGCAAGCGCAATGGTGTCCTTACCAGCAACCCCCGGCATGACATCCTCGGACAACTGACGCATGATCAGTGCCCCCTGTGCCGCACGGGTCGAGGCAAGCTGGCTGGCAGCTCCCTGAATCATCAGGGCAGCGTGTAACGCAAAACTCAGTGCTAGCAGGGCGGCATACAGCCCTTGTCGTGGTGCATTCACGCGGACATCCAGAGCAAATTTCCAATGAATGCATTATGATTCGACACCCCTTGCTACTCAAGCCTGAGCTGACACAATGCGTGAAATCCTGTTGATGTCCTTTCTGGGAGCCGATCAGGTCGGCCAGTTTGCCCGTCTGATGGCCATTTTACAGCGCTACCCCGTAGACATACTGGATGTCGGGCAGGCAGTGATTCACGATCAGCTCACCCTCGGCATGGTCATTGCTACCCAGGACGCTACTGCTGCCGCTCTGGCCATGAAAGAAATCTTGTTTGAAGCCCATGCGCTCGATCTCACGGTGCGCTTTAAACACATTTCTGAAGAACACTACGCCCGCTGGGTCAGTGAAGGCGGCCGCACCCGCCACATTGTGACCATTTTGGCCCGCCGTATTACCCCCGCCCATCTGCAAGCGATTGCCCGCACGGTATCCAGCCATGGCTTTACCATTGATCTGGTAGAACGCCTCTCGCAACGTCCGGCGCTGGCGACTCTGGACGAAGCCATTCCACAGGGCCGCACCTGCCTGGAGCTGAATATCCGGGGCAATGATCATCATGCACTGGCACTCCGCGCGGATTGCCTGAGGCTGTCCTCGGAACTTTCAGTGGATATTGCGATTCAGGAAGATACCGCGTACCGGCGCAACCGGCGACTGGTCTGCTTTGACATGGACTCCACCCTGATCGAGCAGGAAGTCATTGATGAACTGGCCAAAGCTGCTGGAGTCGGCGAACAGGTTGCCGCCATTACTGAACGGGCGATGCAGGGTGAGCTGGACTTTTCCCAGAGTTTCGCCGCACGGGTTTCACTGCTGAAAGGGCTGAGTAGTGAGGTTTTACAGGGCATTGCTGAATCCCTAACGATTACCGAAGGGGCGATTGAGCTGATTTCCACCCTCAAGGCATTAGGGTATCGCACCGCCATTTTGTCTGGTGGCTTTAGCTATTTTGCTGAATATCTTCAGGGCAAACTGGGCATTGATGAAGTCCATGCCAACACGCTGGACATTGCCGATGGGCACGTCACCGGCCACGTCAGCGGACAAATCGTGGATGGCGCCCGCAAAGCCGAACTCCTACGCCAGATTGCCCAGCGCAATGGCATCAGTCTGGAACAGGTGATAGCCGTCGGCGATGGCGCCAATGATCTACCCATGCTCTCCATTGCTGGACTCGGGGTTGCCTTCCGCGCAAAACCGCTGGTGCGAGAAAGGGCCAATCAGGCCATTTCCAGCGTGGGTCTGGAAGGCATTTTGTACCTGCTGGGCGTCCGTGATTATGAGCAGGCCGAGCTCAAACAAGTGCAGTAATGGGCGCTATTAACCCCTGAACCCGGCAAACAGTTTTCAAGCGACTTTGTCGGACAAAACAGATCAAAAACCTGTTATGCGGCCAGTTGGGCATTTTGCTCGCAGAAGTGTCGAATGAGGCTCATGAGTGTGTCAGCCATAACCGACTAACGATAAACGGCGACTGAACAGGCCAAAATCGATCATTAATTAATCTCATTTGTAATGAGATATGTCGGGCTCTCTGCTTTGCTTACCTAAAAAAACCCTATGAATACAGGTTTCATTAGCGTCCTACTCGAGGTGTCACTAACAGGGTTCTATAATGAGTGTCAAATAAATAGTGCCAGCGCTGACTGCACGACATCTGGTGTCGTTGTTCCGCCCAAATGGTCTTTTCAAAGTCATTTTCTTCGCCATAATGTTGTCAGACACCGGGAAAGTGGCTGCGTCTTTTTTAATGCAGCAAACCGGCTACCACACGATTTTGGCATGACGCCCCCCTGTATCCGCACCGCGAAACGGGCACAGCGCTGATTTGAGGATTGCACCATGATGCTGCAGACATACTCCCTCATGCAATTATTCGGACTTGGCTCACTGGGGCTTGGGCTGGTGGGTATCCTCTTTTCCCCCTATCGGCACTGGCTGCTGTTTATGCTGGCGGGAATGTTTTCGTGGACACTGCTCGAAGGAATCCGGATTGGCGCCCAGTCCCTGTTTGCGCTAACTATGTTTCAGGGCTATCTGGTCGGTGTTGCCGTGGCGCTCGGTCTACTGGCTATCTGGTTCGCGTCTACTGAAACTAGTCGGCAGCAGCGCCGTCATGCCTTGCGCCTATCACAGCAGATTGAGCACACGCCTCTGTATCGTGAAGACCTGGAAATGTCCTGAGTATCCTGCCTCTGTAATAGCGCCCACGACTACGTTGCCGGAACGATTCCTGCCAATATCGCCTCGGTGACTTCGGTGGGTGGCCCTAACAAAGGTTCCGCGGTCGCCGATCTCATCACAGCTGCGACTAGTCTACCGTTGATCGGTGCAGCCATCGGCACCGTGTTGTCCTCGGCGGTGGACGGGATCGGACAGCTGATTGGGTTAGCGGCGGGTCAGCCCTTGCCACAGGAATCGCTCAATGGCCTGGCCTCACTGACCACCAGTGGCTCGGCCGCATTTACCCAAAAATTCCCCATGGGTGTGCCAACCAGTAGTTGTGGTGAAGGTGCCTACAACACCAATGGCATCCAGTTTTACTCCTGGGGCGGAGCGAATACCAATACCAATGTTTTTGATCCTTTGAATTCCGGCATTGTGGGTATGGGACTGGCGTTTGGCCTAACGGCGAGTGATGGTCTGGTCAGTACCTGCAGCAACCATCTGGGCAAAGTTATCCGCGATGATTATTTCCAGGATCATATGGATGAGGTGAATCAAACGATGGGTACGGTGGGGCTGTTTACCGATCCTCTGAGCCTGTACCGGATTCATGCCAATCGCCTGAAAAACGCGGGGCTGT
>CAUJHL010000104.1 GCA_963204705.1 Pseudomonadota bacterium
GGCGTTGTATGGTGCAACTCCTCACGGTCGTGATAGTCTCAGGGTCTGATGGCAAGCCCCTGAATTGAATGATTTATTAAACTGAAAGATTAAACTGATTTATTAAACTATGTCATGTATCGGACGGCTCGTAGCCTTTGATCATTCGACACCGAGTCAATTCCCGTCCGAAAGCATGTAAGGCAAGGCCTGGCATGACCTGACAATAAGTCAGCTGCTTTCGGCTCAGGCTAAACCCAACGCCCGTATGGAACCTATCCATGAGTCCTATCCAATCTCCCGTGAAAATTTCCCTAACCGTTTTAACCTTCTCGCTGGCAATTGCCCTCTCTGCCTGTGGCAAGGATCAGGCGGCGGGCGCCCAGGGCGGTGGCAAAGCAGCCGCTGGTGGCATGGGGGCGATGCCGCCGGCTGAAGTCCTGGTGGTTGTCGCCCAGAGTGAGCCCATTGAGCAAAGTGTTGAATTATCCGGACGCACCAGTGCCTTCCAGCTCGCCGAAGTGCGCCCTCAGGTGAGTGGCATTATTCAAAAACGTCTGTTTGTCGAAGGCAGCTACGTGCATGAAGGCCAGCCGCTGTACCAACTGGAAAGCAACACCTATCAAGTAGCCGTTACCAGTGCACAAGCAGTCGTTAACAAGGCGCGGGCCAATCTGGCGGCACTTCAGGTCAAACAGCGTCGCTATCAGCAACTGGTCGCCATCAATGCGATCAGCAAACAGGAATACGATGACATAACTGCCCAGGTCGCACTCGCACAGGCTGATGTCGCCACCGCTCAATCCCAGCTGGCGGCTGCCAATATCAGCCTCGGCTACGCCGTGATTCGCGCGCCCATATCCGGACAGACTGGCCGCTCCACACTCACAGCCGGTGCACTGGTGACCGCCAATCAGGCCACGCCATTGGTCACGATTCAACAGCTGGATCCCATCTACGTGGACATTTCCCAGTCCAGTGCTGACATGCTGCGGCTGCGCCAACAACTGGCAGCAGGTACGGTGCAAAGCAATGCTTCAGGCGCCCGAATTAAATTGGTGCTGGAAGACGGAACACCCTATCCGCAGGAAGGTCGTCTGGCCGTGGCGGGAGCCAGCGTTGATCAAGCCAGCGGTGCCGTAATTTTACGAGCAGTAGTGCCAAACCCACAGGGAATTCTATTGCCGGGTATGTACGTCAAGGCCCAATTGCCTCAAGGCATCAATAACAAAGCCATGCTGATTCCCCAGCAGGCCGTCTCGCGTACGCCCAAGGGTGAAGCCACGGTGTTGGTGGTAGATCAGAGCGGTACGGTCGCCAGCAAAACCATCCAGATCGCCCGCGCACAGGGGGATCAATGGGTCGTGACTTCAGGTCTTGACAATGGTGACCGCGTGATCGTGGAAGGCACCATGAAAGCCAAGCCAGGCAGTCAGGTCAAGGTGGTACTGGCGGATAAAAAAGCTGATTCAGCGGCTGGCACTGAGCCCGCCCCTGCAGCGACTTCACCCGCTGGCCCAAAAGCCCAGGCCTGAGGAATACGTCATGTCCCGATTTTTTATTGATCGACCGATTTTTGCCTGGGTCATCGCCATCATCCTGATGCTGGCGGGGCTGTTGTCCATTTTCCAATTGCCGGTAGCCCAATACCCCAGCATCGCGCCACCGACGATTGCCATTAATGCGATGTATCCCGGTGCCTCCGCCAAAACCGTTGAAGACTCGGTGACGCAGATCATTGAGCAACGCATGAAAGGGCTGGATGGCCTGGCCTATATGTCGTCCAACAGTGCTTCCAATGGTCAGGTGAGCATTTCCCTGAGCTTCAAGGCAGGCACCAATCCGGATACTGCTCAGGTACAGGTCCAAAACAAACTGCAATCCGCCATGTCGGCACTGCCGCAGGAAGTCCAGCGCCAAGGGGTTACGGCCAATAAATCTGCTCGTAACTTTATGATGGTGATCGGTTTTGTTTCCAAAGATGGCAGCATGGACCGCAATGATATTGCCGATTATGTGGTCAGCTCGGTGGTTGACCAGATGAGCCGTGTGGAAGGCGTGGGTGAGGTGCAGGTGTTTGAGGCTCAATACGCCATGCGCATCTGGCTCGATCCCGCCAAATTGCAAAGTTATCAGTTGACGCCAGCCGATGTGGCTGCCGCCATTCAGGCACAAAATACCCAGGTTTCCGCGGGTCAGCTCGGTGGGACGCCATCGGTTGCGGGACAACAGTTGAATGCAACCGTGACTGCCCAGAGCCGTTTGCAAACCCCCGAACAATTTCGACAGATTTTCCTGAAAACCACCAACAGCGGCGCTCAGGTCCATCTGCAGGACGTTGCCCGCGTGGAGCTGGGTGGTGAGAGCTACGAAGCGGTGTCACGGTTTAATGGCAAGCCTGCTGCGGGTATGGCGATCAAACTGGCTGCTGGGGCCAACGCGCTGAACACTGCTGATGCCGTCACCAAACGCCTCAACGAACTGAAAACCCGCTTCCCTGCGGGTCTGGACGTGGTGATTCCTTACGACACGACGCCGTTTGTGCGTCTGTCGATTGAGGAAGTGATCAAGACGCTGGCCGAAGCGATCCTGCTGGTGTTTCTGGTGATGTACCTGTTCCTGCAAAACTGGCGAGCCACTCTGATCCCAACGATCGCGGTTCCAGTAGTATTGCTGGGTACCTTTGCCGTGCTGAAAATCTTTGGATTTTCGATCAATACCCTGACGCTGTTTGGCTTGGTGCTGTCCATCGGTTTGCTGGTGGACGATGCGATCGTGGTCGTCGAAAACGTCGAGCGGGTCATGGCCGAAGAAGGTCTGGGCCCCCGCGAAGCCACCCGGAAGTCGATGACCCAGATCACGGGAGCCTTAATTGGAATTGCGCTGGTACTGTCGGCGGTGTTTGTGCCCATGGCGTTTTTTGGTGGCTCAACGGGGGTGATTTACCGGCAGTTCTCCATTACGCTGGTATCCAGTATGGTGCTGTCGGTGGTAGTGGCGATTGTGCTGACGCCGGCGCTGTGTGCCACACTGCTCAAACCAATTGATGCCAATCATGCCCACAAAACCGGATTTTTCGGCTGGTTCAATCGCTTCTTTGATCGTAGCAGCCGCGGCTACCAGTCGCTGATTCGCCGGATGCTAGCGGGCAGCCTGCGCTATCTGCTGATTTACGGCGCGGTCATTGGACTGTTGGCCTTCCTGTTTGTGAGGATGCCTTCCTCCTTCCTGCCGGATGAAGATCAGGGTGTGATGTTTACCATGATTCAGCTTCCTGCGGGTGCTACGCAGGAGCGGACACTTGAAACCATCAAGCAGGTCGAAAATTATTATCTGACTCAGGAAAAAGATGCCGTCGCCTCGGTGTTTTCCGTGGCAGGCTTTAGTTTCAGTGGTTCAGGCCAAAATGCCGGTATTGCCTTTGTCCGCCTGAAAGACTGGGATGAACGCACCAACCCGCAACTCAGCGTTAAAGCAGTCGCCGGTCGTGCCATGGGTGCCTTTATGGGTCTGCGGGATGCCATGGTGTTTGCCTTTGCTCCGCCGCCTGTGCTGGAACTGGGTGTGGCCAATGGCTTTGACCTGCAATTGCAGGACACCGGTGGTATCGGCCACGATGCCCTTATGCAGGCGCGTAACATGTTGCTCGGCATGGCCAGCAAAGACGCAACTGTGGTGGGCGTCCGACCCAATGGTCAGGAAGACACCCCGCAATACCATCTCGACGTCGATATGGCCAAAGCCGGCTCGATGGGACTGTCTCTCACCGATATTAACAGCACGATTGCCATCGCCTGGGGTGGTGCCTATGTCAATGATTTTATTGATCGTGGTCGGGTGAAAAAGGTCTACATGCAGGGCGAAGCCTCAGCACGTGCGCTGCCAGAGGATTTGTCCAAATGGTACGTGCGCAACAAGGCAGGCGACATGATTCCGTTTTCGTCCTTTGCCCAGGGTAGCTGGACCTATGGCCCACCGCGACTGGAGCGCTATAACGGCATGGCCTCCATGAATATTCAGGGCAATGCTGCGCCCGGCCGGAGTACTGGTGAAGCCATGAAGGCCATGGAAGCCATGATTGCCAAACTTCCGCCGGGTGTGGGCTATGAATGGACGGGGTTGTCCTATGAAGAACGCCTGTCCGGCGCACAGGCGCCCATGCTGTATGCCCTGTCGCTGCTGGTAGTGTTTTTGTGTCTGGCTGCCCTGTATGAAAGCTGGTCGATTCCCTTTGCCGTGATGCTGGTGGTGCCGCTGGGCGTACTGGGTGCGATGCTGCTCAGTGGTTTCCGTGGCCTGTCCAACGACATTTACTTTCAGGTCGGGCTGCTCACTGTGGTCGGCCTGTCGGCGAAAAATGCCATCCTGATCGTGGAATTTGCCAAGGAATTGCAGGAACAGGGCCGCAGTCTGCGCGATGCTACGCTGGAAGCCGTGCGTATTCGTCTACGCCCGATCCTGATGACCTCGCTGGCCTTTGGTCTGGGCGTATTGCCGCTGGCGCTCAGTCATGGTGCCGGTTCTGGCAGTCAAAACGCGATTGGTACCGGCGTACTGGGTGGGGTGATCAGCGCCACTGTGCTGGGTATTTTCTTTATCCCGCTGTTCTTTGTCTGGATTCGCAGTGTGTTCAAGGACAAGGCTCACCCGGAAGACATTGCGGGCACGCCTTCATCGGAGTTTATGCCATGAAACTGATGACTCTGATGTCGTCGCAGACTGCTGAATCAACGGCTCCCCGTCTGACGAAACTGGTGATATCGCTGGGCCTGACGTTGAGCCTGGGTATGGGCCTCACCGGGTGTCAGCAACTGGCCAGCAAGCAGGCCAGCCTACGCCCCGCAGACCCTGTTCCACTGGCGGGCATTCCTGCGGCCTATCCCGTCGAAGCGCCGCGCTCCTCCACCGAAGCGGTGCGGGCAGGTGCAGCGGAAGCGAGTGATCGGCTGCCTTCTATTGCAGAACAGGACTGGCAGCAGTTTTTCGCGCCAGACTCTTTAAAGACCCTGATTCGCATGGGCCTGGACTCCAGTCGTGACCTCAGGGCCACTGTTCTGACACTGGAGAAAGTACGCGAACAGTATCAGATCGCCCAAAACAGCAACCTGCCCACAGTGATGGCGAATGCCGGCGTCGCCCGTCAGCACAGCAATGGGCAAACGGGTAATCAGTACTCTGTTGGCGTGGGAGTTACGGCCTGGGAGCTGGATCTGTTTGGCAAAATTGCCAGCCTGAAAGATCAGGCGCTGCAAACCTTTCTGGCTACCGAACAGGCTGGACTGGCCGCGCGGAATACGCTCATCGCCCAGATTGCCCAGACCTGGCTGGCCTATCATTACGATCAGCACCGACTGGCTCTGGCCGAACGTACCCTGAAAAGCCAACAGGCGATTTATTCCCTCAACCAGAAGAAATTTGCCATCGGCGTCATCAATGAAGTCACCGTGCGGCAGTCGCAAATCAGTGTGGAAACCGCTGCCAGCGACATTGCTACCTTGCGCAGCCAGCTCTCTCTGGATCGTCAGGCTCTGGCCTTGCTAATTGGCCAGCCTGTGCCTGATGCCCTATTGCCCAAGGCCGGTGGCCAGCCTCAACCAATAGCCACACTGGCGGAATTGCCCCCTGGCCTGCCCAGCGATGTATTGCAACGACGGCCAGATCTGCGTCAGAGCGAATACCTGCTGAAAGCCGCCGGTGCCAACATAGCTGCTGCACGCGCGCGCCTGTACCCCAGCATTAGCCTGACGGGCAAAGCAGGGCTAGCCAGTGCCAAGCTTTCTGACCTGTTTTCTTCAGGAAGTTTTTTCTGGTCGATCGGGCCGAGCATCGACTTGCCAATTTTTGATGCCCATAATCGTGAAAGTGCGGTACGGATTGCAGAAATCGATCAGCAACTGGCGCTGAACACCTATGAAAAATCCATCCAAACCGCGTTTCGCGAGGTGAGTGATGCGTTGGCCGTTCAGGCGACACTGGATGATCGCTTGCAGGCACAACAGCGCATGGTGGAGGCAACCCGCGTCAATTATCGCCTGTCCAATGCACGCTTTAAGGCAGGAATCGATAGCTACCTCACGGTACTGGATGCCCAGCGCAGCCAATACGCAGCGGAACAGGCTTTGCTGAGCCTGCAGCAAAGTCGGGAGCAAAATCAACTCACCCTGTACAAAGTGCTGGGTGGTGGTGTCGCGCAGCCGGTGATGAACCAGCAAACCCAAATGGGCGTACCGAATCAGGCCGTCGAACCTAACGGCCAGGCGGAAATTACTCCGGAAACGCATACCGTCTATGCAACCGAGCCCGGTACGTATCTGCCGCTGGGAAATGCTCTGCGGGATGTTTCGCGGCCATTGCCTTCAGTGAGTTATACCTTGATGCTGGAAAATTTCCCCTAATACCGCTCGGCACTGAACTGATCTGAATGGTCTCGTAGGGCAAAGCCTCTGACGTGGCACACTGTTAGCCCCACCTAACCCGTTACCTAGTGTGGCGGGTTTGTTCATACAGGGTTGAGTGAGCGATCCAACTGACAGATAGCACAAAACGTGCTGAACGCTTAAGCCTGCTTATTGATAGGAAGAGTTTGTCCTAGCTCGTCCAGCTGTTGTTCCAGCCAACTAAAAGCACTCTGGTAATTATCAAAAATTTCCATATTAAACTCATGTTTTCTGGGCATATTCTTGATTAAGTGAACATTTACCTTTGCTGCAGCATCGTGCGTGACGACGGCAAGTGCTCCCAGACCCTCGGATTTTCCCATAAACCGCTGTGTATCAAAGGCATAACTGTAGCTATTCTTTTTATTGATGAGCATTCCATAGGGCGAAGTCAGGATTGCCAGTAAATACTTATTCAAAGCCTGCAAATGATGCACCTGCAGCTCAATGCCTTCATTAAAGGTAATCTCAGCCACCCGGTTATTTAAGACAGCGACCTGACAATACGGTAGCGGCTGGGACATGGGTTTTCCTCTAACACTCTCTACTCAAACGGGAGCCATGTTAAACCTGGCTGGGTAGTTAACTACCGAGCGACCCTGATAAATGACGCCAGAGTACTGCTTTCAAGGAAGGTGTTTCCAGCATATTCCGGATGTGAGGCATATCCTGTGCTTTGGGCGGTATTTCGGGCAAAGGCCAATCACCCAATAGGGCTATTTTTTCTGAGTTTTGTAGCTCATCCGTACCGGAAAGGATAAAGCCCTGCAAGGCATACCTCATACTCTGCCCAGTCAGGCGCTCAACGCGCCCTATCGGATTGGCCCGGGAGCCCGTCGCCAGTGGCCAGTCAAAACGCCGTGGCGGGGTCGTATGCAAGGCCGATTGCAGCGACTGCCAAAGCTGGGTTGCAGCAGGATTGGCCAGACTATGACTGTCGATGATCAGCAACCATTCGCGGAAGCGCACGGAATAGAGACTAAATGCCTGCCATTTTTCAGCGAGGGGTTGAGCTAAAGGTTGAGCAAGGATTTGAGGCGGATCGTTGGGCGGAGTACTGTCTCGTTGAGACTCAGGCTGCTGATCTGGACTTTGTGGAGGTGAAACGTCATCCTGAGACGGGGGTTGACGCAACGTGAGTTGATTTTCAGGTACGTCACAAGCAACCAGCGAGTCACCCTCGCGGGCGATTTCCCCCAGATCCAGCGGTTGGGTCGGCACATCACGCGGAATCCACCAGCAAATGCCGAGCTGGGCAAGTCGCTGCCTGCTCTCGCTCCGTTGCAGTCTGACGGAAGCATCCTCCACGATACGCCCCGATGGATCATCGTGTCCGAAGGCACCCTCCACCATGGGCGTCGCGTCCAGCGCCGACATCGTGGCTTACATCACTTCATCAGTCTGGGGATTTGCCTTGCCCGCCGTTGCCAGCCAGTTCAGCGCGTCCAGATACGCTTTGGCACTGGCGATCACAATGTCGGTATCCGCACCCTGTCCGGTCACGATGCGGCCCTGATGATTCAGGCGCACCACGACCTCGCCTTGACTGTCGGTGCCCTTGGTCACGGCATTGACCTGATACAGCTCCAGCACGGCACCGGAACGGGCTACTTCTTCAATCGCCTTAAACGTCGCATCCACCGGCCCAGAACCACTGGCACTCACTGGACGCTCCTGACCTTCAACCCGTAATACCATATGCGCACGGGGTGTCTGTCCGGTTTTACTGGTGACTTCCAGTTCGGCCAGCTCGTAGCGTTCATTGACTTCCTTACCGTGATGGCCGGACACCAGAGCATGCAGGTCTTCATCAAAAATTTCGCTTTTGCGGTCTGCCAGATCCTTAAAGCGGGCAAACAGGGCATTCAGCTCGTCATCATTCTGCACGCCAATGCCCAATTCATCGAGACGGGCACGAAAAGCCGCGCGGCCGGACAATTTGCCCAGGGTGAGTGTGTTGGTTTTCCAGCCCACGTCTTCGGCACGCATGCTTTCATAGGTTTCGCGGTGTTTCAGGATGCCATCCTGATGAATGCCGGATTCATGGGCAAAGGCATTGGCCCCCACGATGGCCTTGTTTGGCTGCACCACATAGCCGGTAATGGTGGACACCAGTCGTGAGCTGGGCACAATTTCGTCACTGCGGATGCGCGTACTGACGTCAAAAAGATCCTTACGCACGCGGGTGGCCATCACCACTTCTTCCAGCGCGGCATTACCAGCACGTTCGCCCAGACCATTGATGGTGCATTCCACTTGCCGCGCTCCGCCTTGCACAGCCGCCAGTGAATTGGCAACGGCCAGCCCCAGATCGTTATGGCAATGGCACGACCAGATCACCTTATCAGCGCCAGGGGTCAGGCGAATCAGTTCAGCAAAGCGCTCGCGGATCAGCTCTGGCGTGGCATAGCCGACAGTATCCGGTACATTGATGGTGGTCGCTCCCGCTTCAATCACTGCGGTAAAAATCCGCACCAGAAACGGCACTTCGGAACGCATGGCGTCTTCGGCAGAAAATTCGACATCGCTGGTGTATTCGCGGGCGATCTTCACTGCCTTGACCGCTGCTTCGACGACCTGATCCTCGGTCATGCGCAGCTTGTGTTCCATGTGGATTTTACTGGTGGCAATAAAGGTATGCACCCGGCCCCGCCGGGCGGCCTTGATGGCTTCGCCTGCGCGGCGTACGTCTTTTTCATTGGCACGTGCCAGTGAACACACCGTGGACTCTTTGATGATCTCGGCAATACTGGAAATCGCCTCAAAATCGCCCGGACTGGCAGCGGCAAATCCGGCTTCGATCACATCGACACCCAGCCGTTCCAGTTGACGCGCCACCCGGATTTTTTCTTCTTTGGTCATGGCCGCGCCGGGGCTTTGTTCACCATCCCGAAGTGTCGTATCAAAAATAATCAGTTGGCTGGTCATACTCAATTCCTTCATCAATGCGGCAGCATAGTATCGGCACAGAGCGTTTTGCTGAGCAAATACAGACACCCCTGCCAATGGCAGCTATAAACCCAATTGCCCCTAGTGTACCGCCTGTCCGCCTTGCCTGCACTCATTCTGATGGGGTTTTGGGATGGGTTGTGTCTGTGTATGGGAGAATGTGAAAGTAACGCTGTAAAAACAGGGGAAAATGGCACCAGAGTGTTTTCTGTGGCCTAGTCTTTTATTGATCGTTGGGTTTTGGATTGGTTGGACACTTCTTTAGGACTCATACCGGTAAGCTTTATGGCATTTTTTCATGACAGGCTTTTACGACAGGACAATCCGGTGATCCGGCGCAGAACGAAGACGTTCGTGTAGTGCATCGGGCGCAAGATCCAGATCCGCTCCCCAAGCGATGGCACCATGTTCGAGATGATGGTCAGCAAACACCCGTGGATCGCCAAGTCTGGAGAAAACACCTGTGAAAAATGTTGACCTAAAACTCACCGTACCACGGGTACCATCCCGAAAGGTAAGCTCCAGATCATAATCTGCAAGCTGACGAACCGCTGTGATATCAAAATTCATGAAATAACTCCAACGTACCTTATTCAAGCCCATCAATTTTTTCAAATTGTTGCTTGTCCAACATCCGTTGCCAATTGGCCATTAATTCATTTTGATGCTCATGAGCCCACTCGATGACTAGAGCGTGGGCACGCTTTGGTAGTTTACCTCCAATAACACCCAGTGTCTGTATGTCGATTAAAGCCTTGTACTCACCATAGATTGCATGGAAATGTGGTGGATTATGGTCAGCGAAATACATGTAAATCACGATTCCGAAAAAACTGCTTATCTGGGGCATGTTTAAGTCACAATTACTTATCAAATTTATAATAGTTTCAATATATTACATAATCAAGCCTTCCAGGATAACCCACCCTCACCCACTCTGTTCCACTCCCAGACTCACTGGCACGTGTAAATCCTTCACGCCCAGTCGCCACGCCAAGAGATCATGAATATCCTGTTCCTCCTGACTCATAAAACCATTGGCCCATAGGCTGGTTTCGGCAGCTTCGATCAGTTTCCGCCGGCAATGTCGCGGCATACCCGCCAGTTGTTGCAAGATGATGCCAAGATTGACCTGTGGTGGGACAGGTTCCAGCGCCTTAAACAGCACAGGACTCAGCAAGGTGCGCAGAATTCGCACACGCGCCGCCTCCCGTAACTCCGCCGGTAGATGCTGGGTATCCAGCAGGGCCTCCACCAGTATCGCAATCGCGGGCGCACAATGATCAAACGCTACTGGAATAGAGGGTGGCAAAATGCCCAGATGTGCCCGTACCCGCTCCAACAAAACGACCTCAACCAGACTGATATGCTGATCCAGCAGGCACACCCGGGCCAGTCGGGTCAGCAAATGGTTTACAGCACTGCTCGGCAGCGCCCCCACGCCCTGTAAGGCCTCCTCAAATACTGCCAGATGCAGACGGGGATCCATGCCCAGCAAGCCTTCCATCAAAGAGACACTGATGCTCGCCTGCTCGGGGAGACGCTCCAGCCGCTGGCGAACCGCCAGGATGGCGCTCAGTAATTCCCGACTGCCGGTAGAGGTCAACAGTGCCCGCTTGACCACATTCGGCCGTGCCATGGCGTAGCGGGCATCCTCGGCAAGCGGCGCCAGACTGGCACTTTTCGGCACGGTTTGAAACGGCAACAGACTCTCACCAGGAGGCAGGTCACCTGCAGTGTCCGTAGCCGTTTGAGCCTGAACCCGTCCATTCACCGGAGCTGTCCACTCATAGCTTTTCAGCACTTCGGGCGGCAGGCTGTCCTCTCCAATCACCGATAAATTAAGGGATTCACTGGTTTTCAGCACATCCTCGGCTTTGACCCGCTTGTCCTGTTGTGGGTTGCTCAGATAGCGTTCCAGCACTTGCGCCCGTACCAGTGCAGCCGGGTTGATCTGGGCAATACGGCGATCCAGCGGCGGGTGGGTGGATAGCCAGCCCTCATGCCACAGCGCATTGGCAAAACAAAAATGACTGATCGACTCGGCATAGGCCCCATGCAGTCGGGAACCTTCTACCTGCGAACGGATGCGAAGCAGCGCCTTCAGCACGCCATAGCTGCGGGTAAACTGGATGCTTGCGGCATCCGCCAGATATTCCCGCTGGCGAAGAATGGCCAGTTTCACCAGCCTGCCGAGGATGACGCCGACTGCGCCCACCAGCCAGATCAACCCGCCGACAATGCCCAGTATCACCGTAAAGCCATTGCGAATGTCGCGGTCTGGATCACGCAATTTTCCCAGCCGAAATAATCCCGAACCCAATTGGCTGATCAGCAACAGCCCGCCCAGCATGGACAGCAAGCGCAGATTCAGACGGGTATCGCCATGCAGGATGTGACTGTACTCATGGGCAATCACTCCCTGCAATTCATCCCGATCCAGATTTTGAATGGCTCCCCAGGTCAGCACCATGACCATGTCATAGGGCTGATAGCCTGCCACGAAACCATTGATAGAATTTTCTTCATCGAGAATGTACAGCGCCGGACGTGGCACCCCGGAGGCCAACGACATTTCCTCCAGCACAGCAAACACCTGCTGGTCTTCTGGAATCAGCGACAGCTCATTGACCCGCCGCGCGCCCAGCCTGCGTGCAATCGCCCTTCCGCCTTCGCTGAGTCGATAGCGCTCCAGCAGCGTGCCCACCCCGATAAAGACCAGCGTACTACTGACCACCCAGCCCGTAGCGTTATGCAGCAAAAGACCCAGCCAACCCGAGTGATAGCCCTTGGCAAATAGCCCGGCGATCAGGTCAAAAGTCAGCACCGTGAGCACGACTGCCAGCATAAACAGGCAGCCGAGCATCCAGCTTTGACGGAGAGATCGGTTTTGACGGGCAAAAAAATCCACGGGCGGGCTCGGTAGCAATCAGCGATACATTAGCGTGGAAACTGTACCTGTACCGGCTGCTGCACAGCGACGCGATCCACAGCCAGTGTTTGTAAGGGCAAAAAATTAAAGGTATTGGCAATGACATTGCCCGGAAAGGTTTCACGGCCATTGTGATAGTGCATGACCTGATCGTTATAGGCCTGACGGGCAAAGCCAACGCGGTTTTCGGTATTGACCAGTTCGTCCATCAGTTGCTGCATCACACTGTCGGCTTTCAGTTCGGGATAATTTTCAGCAACCAGACGAAATTGCGCGAGACTGGCTGTCAGGGCATGCTCGACTTTTTCCAGACCCTGAAGCAATTGCGGCGAATCCGCCAGTGACTGATGGGCCAGTGATTTTTGAAAATCCACCGCCTGCTGGCGCGCGCGGGTAACGGCTTCGAGGGTTTCGCGTTCGTGCTGCAAATAGGCACGAGCCGTCTCAACCAGATTGGGGATGAGTTCGTGACGGCGCTGCAATTGTACCGTCACTTGCTGCAGGGCATTGCGACCCTGATTACGCAGGCGGATCAGATTATTATAAAGCATGACCGGGATCATAATGATGACCAGACAGACGCTTAAAAATACCACCCAGCCCATATTCTGCTCCCTTTACAGCCTATTCCATTGAGCACCCTTGTACGAGCGCCCGCGGCCTTGCAGCGCCTGCGCTCAGGTTTCTTCTTTGACTCCCGTCATATCCACGGGCGTATTGGCGATGATTTCCATGGCTGGGCCAGATTTGGCCTTGGCCTTGTCATTACGGTGTTGCTCCAGACGAGCCAGATAGGCATCGTCGATGTCACCCGTCACATAATGACCGTCAAAGACCGCACAGTCAAACCGTTCAATACCCGGATTTCCTTCGCGTGCCGAAGCAATCAGATCCTCCAGATCCTGATAAATCAGACGATCCGCGCCAATAATATCCCGGACTTCTTCCACGGAATGCCCCGACGCGATCAGCTCGCTTTTCGCAGGCATATCAATCCCATAGACATTGGGAAACATCACCGGCGGCGCAGCAGACGCAAAAAACACCTGACGGGCGCCTGACTCGCGGGCCATCTGGATAATTTCATGGCAGGTGGTTCCCCGCACGATCGAGTCATCTACCAGCAGGACATTTTTATCGCGGAATTCCAGTTCAACCGGATTGAGCTTCTGGCGCACGGATTTCTTGCGCTGTTGTTGTCCGGGCATGATAAACGTCCGGCCAATGTAGCGGTTTTTCATAAAGCCTTCGCGGTATTTCACCCCGAGCACATTCGCCAGTTCCAGCGCTGCCGTGCGGCTGGTGTCAGGAATGGGAATGACCACATCAATGCCGTGGTTTTCACCCCATTCACGGATGATTTTTTGCGCCAGTTTTTCGCCCATGCGCATGCGGGATTTGTAGACCGAAATATTGTCGATGGTAGAGTCTGGGCGGGCAAAATAGACGTATTCAAAAATACAGGGGGTGTACACGGGGTGAGCCGCGCATTGCTGGCTGTGCAGCACACCGTCGGAATCAATGTAAATGGCTTCACCTGGCAGAACGTCACGGACAATGCGGAAGCCCAGCGAGGTCAGCGCCACGGATTCCGAGGCAATCATGTATTCGGTGCGGCCCTGATCATCCTGACGCTCACCGTAAATCAGCGGCCGAATGCCATTGGGATCGCGAAAGCCCAACAGTCCATGCCCGGTAATCATGGCCACCACGGCATAGGCTCCCTTGCAGCGTTCGTGTACCCGGCGGACGGCTTCAAAGACTTCTTTTTCGGTGGGGGTTTCCTTGCCGAGTGCCTGCAATTCATGGGCAAAGACATTCAGCAAAACTTCGGAGTCGGAATCCGTGTTGATGTGGCGCAAATCCGATTTGAACAGGTTTTCACTGATTTCGTGGGCATTGGTGAGGTTGCCGTTGTGCGCGAGGGTGATGCCATAAGGCGAGTTGACGTAAAAGGGCTGGGCTTCAGCGCTGCTGGAGGTGCCTGCAGTCGGATAGCGGACATGACCGATGCCAAAATTGCCGACCAGCCGCATCATGTGTCGCGTCTGAAAGACATCGCGCACCATGCCGTTTTCCTTGCGTAGAAACAGCCTGCCATCTTCGCACGTCACGATTCCGGCGGCATCCTGTCCCCGGTGCTGAAGCATGGTCAGTCCGTCATACAACATCTGATTGACCGGCGCATGACCGGCAATACCGACGATTCCACACATAAACACCTCATAACTGGCTTGAATACTGGCTGAATGACGCAGGGGGGTACTTCGCAGAGCCGGAATGCATCCCAGACCCTATTAATGACGGCTGATTTGGCAATTTCAATTTGGCACTTTCCATTCAGGGGCTCTGGTGTTGACCATGACGTGTGGGAGGCGCGGCCGATTTCACCTTTGTGGGATGAACGTCTTTTGCATTGTCATCTTTGACATGGTCATTTCCTGAAGGCGCTAACCCCGCTAAAGGCTCTAACCCCGCTAAAGGCTCTGACCCAACTAAAGGCCCAGACTCCGCTAAAGGCTCAGACTCCGCTAAAGGCTGTGACCTAACTGAAACCTCCCCCGCCCGACGCTCGACCTCCGTAGCCGTCTCACGGGCAGTGCGCCAGGCCTGTTTGCCCAATGAGCTAGCGATGGCTTCGGCAACCGGCGCATAAGGCACCAGAGTCTGAATCGTTCGCGATCCTTTCCACAAAGGCGAGACCCTTGCCCAGGGATCCACCACACTGAGGATGACCAATACAATAACCAGTGCCTTGACCATGCCAAACAGGCTACCGGCGAGGCGTTCTGCAAAGCCCAGCGCCAGCGCATTCAGCAACGAGCTCAACAGAATGCCCGCGCCTTTGATCATCACCACCACCAGCAAGGCCACCGCTATAAAGCCCAACATGAGCTGCACAGCAGGATCGTCGGCAAAGCGTGCCATGGCAGGTGCCGCCTGTTTGGCCAGCGCACTGCCCAGTATGAGCGCCATGATCCACGCGATCAGGCCCAGCAGGGCTGCTACCAGACCCTTTTTATAGCCACGATAGCCACACCACATGACCCAGACCAGCAAGACGACATCCAGTCCGTTCAGGTGCCACGAAGCCAGATCAGCACTCATTGGCGTCGATTCCTAGATAGCCTGCCAGGCATCTACGCACTGCCCAATCAATCCCGGTCCCTGATAAATCAACCCGCTATACAGCTGAATCAGACTGGCACCCGCCGCCTGTTTGGCCTGCGCCTGTACTGCGTTTCCGATACCGCCTACACCAATCAGCGGAATCCGCCCTTGCAAATGCAGGGCAAACTGGCTCAGGCGTTCGGTACTGCTGGCGAAAACTGGCTGACCCGACAAACCGCCGGTTTCCTCACTATGCGGCAAGCCTTCAACGCCTGCACGGGAAATGGTGGTATTGGTAGCGATCAGGGCATCAATCTGATGATTGACCACGGCCTCACTGATAAAAATCACATCGTTTTCGTCCAGATCGGGCGCCACTTTGAGCAGCAACGGCACGTAGTGTCCGTGGCG
This sequence comes from Pseudomonadota bacterium, assembly GCA_963204705.1. Taxonomy (GTDB): domain Bacteria; phylum Pseudomonadota; class Gammaproteobacteria; order Pseudomonadales; family Moraxellaceae; genus CAUJHL01. The sequence goes on from CAUJHL010000104.1 coordinate 15,820, forward strand.
AGTGGCCAGCTGGGACTGGATATTTTTCAGGCGATCCAGCAAGTGCAGCAGGGCATCCCCGCTTTGCAGGCTACGCAGGTTCTGGGTGTTTGGAGAGGAAATATTGACAGTGACGTAATCGGCGTGAGGATACACTTTTTCCAGACAGGTCACGTAATCGTCCGCGGCCTGCTCGACCGGGGTATCAAAATTTTTGCCAATATTGATGCCCAGAATGCCTTTGTAGCGGCTCTTTTCGACGTTGCGAATCAGTACGTCCACGCCATCGTTGTTAAAGCCCATACGATTGATAATGGCCTGCGCTTGTGGCAAACGAAACAGCCGTGGTTTGGGATTTCCCGGCTGAGGGCGTGGCGTGATGGTACCGATTTCAATAAAGCCAAACCCTAGTGCGCCCAGTGCATCTATATGTGCACCATTTTTATCCAGTCCTGCGGCCAGCCCCACCGGATTGGGAAACGTCATGCCCAGGCATTGTACTGGCTTGCTGCGCAAGGGAAACAGGGTGGACAGCACCGCATTGGGAACCGCATCCAGACCCGACAGTGTTAGTCCATGGGCACGCTCGGCATCCATGGCAAACAGGACAGGTCGGGTCAGGGCATATAACATGGGCAGCTCAGCACATTCGCAGCGATGCGGGATTATACCTGTGGGAGGGGGCTTATGCCATGCCTGCCATGGACGCAAACACGACCTTCTGGCCCCCTCCAAAGCCGCCGATCAAGGTTTTTTAGACGCACAGGTACGTCTGCTGGCATCAGCCGTCGCCATCTGCCATTGACGGAAGGTGTCGCTATGGGCATGGTGAGGGATGTCTTTTTTCAAACCGGCAAACCCATGAAAATCCATCATTTGAATTGCGGAACCCTGTGTCCTTATTGTGAAAAACTGATTAATGGCACGGGCAGCCTGATCAAACCCGCTCGCCTGGTCTGCCATTGCCTGTTGGTAGAAAGCAGTGAAGGCCTGATATTGGTAGATACCGGTTTTGGCACCGAGGATGTACAGCAGCCTGAACGGCGACTGGGCAAGGGATTCATGACGGCGATGCGCCCAACACTCAGTCGCACGGAAACGGCTCGCGTCCAGCTGGATCAGCGCAATCTGGATGCCAAGGACGTTCGCCATGTCATCCCGACGCATCTGGATCTGGATCATGCCGGTGGTCTGAGTGATTTTCCCGAAGCGGCTATTCACGTCATGGCAAAAGAATTAGCGCAAATCACGCATCCCGACGTGCGCGATCGCATTCGCTTCCGTCAGGCCCAATTTGTGCATCACCCCCAGTGGGCCGTACATCAGGATGCCCACGAAAACTGGTTTGGCATGCCCGCCATTAGCCCGATTCCCGTGCTCAAAGACTCGCTAAAACTGGTGCCCCTGCCCGGCCATACCAAGGGTCATATGGGTGTGGCGGTGCGTGGTGAGAACAAATGGCTACTGCATTGTGGAGATGCCTATTTTCATCGCGGCCAGATTCATGGCTCACCCGAAATGCCCAAGGCACTGGAGCTGTTTGAACAGGCCATTCAGACCATTCCCCAGCAGCGACGTGACAGCCTGACCCGTTTACAGCAACTGGCGCAGCGTCATGGCGATGAAGTGGATATTTTTTGTGCGCACGATCCGGTGGAGTTTGACCGGCTGGCGGGCAATCCATCGGCCTAAGCGGCTAGTGATAAAGGATCAGCGATTAAAGAAAAATGAGCAAAGCCGAGCGGTATAAGACAAGGGACTAAAAGAAAAGAGATTAGCACCTAGCGAATCCCGCTCACCGGCTGGCCGTCTGCAAGGGCGATCCAGCCGCGGATAACGCGATAGAGGTGCCACAGTGCGGTGATGACACACAGCGCCACCCCGGCAATTCCGATCAGGACACCAGA
>CAUJHL010000105.1 GCA_963204705.1 Pseudomonadota bacterium
TATTGGCAGCATCGGTCTGGGTAATATGTCCGTCTGGCCAGAAACGCACACCGCCGGTAACCGAAGCCGTGCTGGTGATCTGAACACTGTCCTTTAGATCAACCTGCACCGGATACACATTGGTGGTACTAGAGGCAACGCTGGCACCGCCCGCAGTGGTGGTCGCTCCAGGCGCGACCAGATACCAGCTTAGGCGCGCAGCAATCAACTGAGACTTGAGCACTTCCGAAGCATTTGGCAAACGTATGGAGGAGTTGGGCGCACTATCATTGGCACCACCATTCCATGGGTTCGCTGAATTGGCATAGGCAGGCCACACTTCCACTACCCTGCCGGAACTCGCTGCCAGGGACCGGGCTTGCGCAAATGTCATCTGCAACTCCGCCGCGGCGCTTTTGATCCGCTGGCGTGCCAGCATTCCATTGAAACTCGGAATGGCGATTGCAGAAAGAATCCCGATAACCGAAATGGTGACCAGCAATTCCACCAGCGTAAAACCCTTTGCTTGCATGACATTGTCCCACTAAATTTGGCCACACCCACCCAGACCAATCATTTAAATGGCTAGACGCAAGAGACCTATATTGATTACCAAGATAGTAACTTTCGTACTGTCAAACAATAATACATCGACAACACAAGCTTATCGTCAGATGAAACAATAAAAGCGTTAGTTAGTTCACACTTAGAAAAGTAGTCGAATCGACCAAATGCCACTTTCTAGCTAACAGTGTTACCTTTTGAATCAAATCACGCAGGCGCGTATAACACCTTTCATCAAATTATCAATAACAGCTTCCATGCACACCCCAAGAAGGGCACATACTTTTTCTTTAAAGCGATCAATCTACTACTCAGTCAGATGCCAGCGACAGTCTAGCTTTCATTCTGCATAGGGATACGCAATTCGCGCGGGAGGGAAAACGTAATATTTTCAGCCGTACCCTCCAGCTCTACCGGAAGATAAGCTCCCCAGTGCTTTAATTGTTCGATCACACCCTGTATGAGAATTTCGGGTGCAGAGGCGCCTGCCGTAATGCCGACACACTCCGCGCCATCCAGCCATTCCTGCTGAATCTCCCGAGCGTTATCGATCAGATAGGCTCTTGATCCCACACGCTCAGCCAGCTCACGGAGACGATTTGAGTTGGACGAATTTGGGGAACCTACAACCAGCACCACAGAGCACCGCTGGGCCAGCTCACGGACAGCATCCTGGCGATTTTGTGTGGCGTAACAAATGTCGTCCTTGCGCGGCCCCTGAATCAATGGAAAGCGGGTACGCAGGGTTTCAATCACCCGTGCCGTGTCGTCCATCGACAGTGTCGTCTGGGTGACAAAAGCCAGTCGGGCGGGATCGCTGATTTCCAGTCTCGCCACGTCCTCTTCATCCTCGACCAGATAAATATGACCACCATAGCTGGTATCATACTGTCCCATGGTTCCCTCTACCTCCGGGTGCCCTTCATGGCCAATCAGGATGGCATCGGTCGCCTCACGGGCATAGCGGGTCACTTCGATATGCACCTTGGTGACGAGGGGACAGGTCGCATCGAACACCTTCAGGCTTCGACGCGTAGCCTCCTCCTGCACCGCCCTGGAGACACCGTGCGCGCTAAAAATAACAATAGAATTATCCGGAACCTGATGCAATTCCTCGACGAAAATTGCCCCGCGCGCGCGCAAATCATCCACCACGAATTTATTATGGACGACCTCGTGACGCACATAGATCGGTGGCCCAAACACCTCTAGCGCACGATTGACAATCGCGATTGCCCGATCAACGCCGGCACAAAATCCACGGGGATTGGCGAGAAGTATTTGCATGAACGGTCTCCACACAGGATGATGTGCATCTCAATTTCGCCGCCATTCACCAGACGGCCACTTATCATACAGGAATCACCACCACATGTCGGGCTTATTATTTGTCGTGACCGCTGCTTCTGGAACAGGCAAAACCTCACTGGTAAAGGCCTTGCTGGAAGAAACCGAAGGATTGTGCGTCTCGGTGTCGCACACCACGCGCGCGCGTCGCCCAGGAGAAATTGACGGAATCGATTACCACTTCTCTTCTCGTGATGCTTTTCAAGTGCAGATCAATTCAGGGGAGTTTATTGAATTTGCTGAAGTTTTTGGCAATTTGTACGGCACCCATCAGAAAAGTGTTTCTGACCAGCTCGCCGAAGGCAAGGATGTATTGCTGGAAATTGATTGGCAGGGCGCTGCCCAGGTGCGGCGCATTTTCCCGGATTGCCATCAGATCTTTATTATTCCTCCCACGCAGGCCGCGTTGCGTGAGCGACTTCAGGGACGGGGGCAGGATTCAGCTGAAGTCATCGAACAGCGGCTCCGCGGCTCGCTACAGGAAATGCAGCAATACGTTCAGGCGGATTATTTGATCATTAATGATGATTTTGCGGTTGCCCTTAAACACTTAAGCGCCGTCATTGAGGCAGCGCGGCTCACGCTTGCCCAGCAAAGCAAACGACATGCAGGCCTGCTTTCCGCACTGATGAATGGCGAAAAACATCCCTAAACCACCGATCACACCGAAACTCGGCGCACTTGCCTAAACCACTCTGAAACCCTAGAATAACCGGTTCTTCAGGCTGTCGGCTAGGCAGTCTGCGAGCCAACAAGAGCGGTCAGCAGTGGTAGTTAATCTGCTGGCTGACGCTGCGTTAGCTTGCCCAATCCAGAAATTCTTGATTATTTTTAAGGTGTTAAACACATGGCACGCGTCACTGTAGAAGATTGTCTGGATGCGGTGGATAACCGTTTTGAGCTGGTACTGGTAGCTGCCAAACGCGCCCGGCAGCTTGCCCGTGGCACCTCCGAGCCGATGCTGGCATGGGAAAATGACAAGCCCACCGTTATGGCTTTGCGTGAAATTGCCGCAGGTCATGTCACCAAAGAAATCCTGAAACAAAAAGATGAGCCCGTTCAGGTGTCTGCACTGGATCTCGCCATGGCCCCGCTGAACCTTGAAAGCTATTTTGGCTAATGATATGGCTAAAAGCTATTTTGGCTAAAAGCTGTTTTGTCTAAACGCGTGGCAGATCGCGGTCAATAGAGGGCTGGGGAAATTACCCTGGCCTAACTTATTATTTTTTTACTGTTTCTTCTTGACGGTTTTTTGGCTTTTTTCTTTGCCGTGCTTACTCGCAGGTTTAACACTGCAGCACTCCATTGTTCCTTCAAGCGCATTGTCTCTTATAAAAATTAATCATGCTTTTCTGCACACCACCTCTACCAACTGTGATTCGTGCCATTATTGGGTGCGTTTTCTGACTCAAAAAACATTACTTTTTAGTAATATTAGCCAAAGCCAAAAAATAAGCAAAACTGGTCGTCACTTTAGACCAGTATCATGAATTGACAAACACTACAAAATACAGTGGACTAAAGGATTGGTCACGACTGTGGAGCAGTAAGGATTGGCAAGCTGGCCCTGGCTCGAATTCACCAGCGCTTTACCTAAAAAATACCTGCGTCTGACTCAGGGGCATTCCGTTGTCTGTTCGAAGTTAGCCTGGTGGGAGGGTGTGCGTTCTTTGGCCGCTTTCATTGACGGCATCATCCTGAATAATCTGAACGTAACAGGCAGTCCTGTATGAGCGGCGCCCAGGCTACGGTAAGTCCGATTCCGACACTTCCGCTCCCTCCCTCTCACGACAGTAGAGTCGTTGATGCAGAGAATCGACTCCTGTCGCTGGTAGACTACCTTACTCCCGATGCCCAGCAGCAGGTCATTCAGGCCTGTCGCTTTGCCGATCATGCGCACCATCAAGTGCTGCGTAAAAGTGGCGAACCCTACATTATGCATCCGATCGCGGTTGCGGAAATTTTGGCCAACTTGCGCCTGGATGCTCCGACACTGATCGCGGCCTTACTGCATGATGTGATTGAAGATACCGAGTTTAGCAAAGCCGATCTGAGCCAGTTATTTGGTGACAAAGTCGCTGAATTGGTTGACGGTGTGACCAAAATGACCACTTCGACCAGTAAGCAGGACAATAAAGCTGCGACTTTTCGTAAAATTTTACTGGCAACTCTGCATGACCCGCGGGTGATTGTGATCAAGCTGGCCGATCGCCTGCATAATATGTCGACCCTGGACGCCATTCGCCCCGAAAAACAGCTAAGCACTGCCAGCGAAACCTACGAAATATTCGTGCCGATGTCTCGACTGGTGGGATTGAATATTCTGGGCGATCAGCTGGAGCAGTGGTGTCTGGCCTACCTCGAACCGGTACTCTTTCGCCACATGCAAAGCCAGCTGGAGACAGATGCAGCGCTGCGCCAGCAAGAGCAGGCTGGGTGGATTCAGGAGCTTGAACGGATTTTAAAACCGATTGGGCATGAGTTCCGTGTCATACCCGTCAAGAATGACATCGTGATTTATCGGCGTTTTCTACAGGAAGAGGAAGACATCGAAAGCCTGATCCACAGTCATGCCTTTGATATTGTCGTGCCCACCGTCGCGGATTGCGATCGGGTTGCTGCGGCATTGACGTCCGAATTTGCCTTTGCCAAAAAACAGGATCGTATTCGGCATCCACTTCCCGGCGGCAATCAGGCGTTGTTACTGAGCTTGCGGGATGAACGCGGACTGCTGGATATCCGGCTGCAAACGGCGCGTATGCAAGAAGCCGAGCGATTGGGTGTGGTACTCGGCGATATGGCACCGGAAACCTGTCGTTCGGCCATTCAGGCCTCCCTGACCAAACTGGGCGAACTGATTGATCAGGAGTGCGCACGAACGACCCTGAGCGCGCTGCTGGATTATTTGCACCGCGATAAAATTTTTGTCTATACGCCCGATCGTGATGTGCACGAGCTTCCACAGGGTGCCACCGTGATTGACTTTGCCTATTCGGCCAGTCTTTTTCTAGGCAATCATGCGATTGGCGCACGCATCAATGGGCAAGTAAAGCCGCTCAGTACGCCGCTTCAGAGTGGCCAGACGATTCAATTATTGACCGATGTACTGGCGACACCCAATCCGGATTGGCTGAGCAGCGTCACGACTCCCAAGGCACGCCGGGCCATTCAGCACAGTCTGGCCGATCTGGAGCCCGAGGAACAGCGCGCCATCGGTCGTCAGGCACTGGCTCGCGCGCTGAAGTTGCACCAGCTCGAACTCGGGGTGTTGCCCGACAGTGTTTGGCAGGATGTCCTGCAGTGGCAACATTTGTCGTCACAGGATCAGCTCTACCGACAAATCGCCGTGGGAGATTTGCTCCCACAGTGGGTGGCCTCACGTATGGCTACGAGTTCGCAGCAACGCCGTGTGCAGGAACAGGCCGGGCTAGGGGAAAATGTAGCCTTGGCCACAGATACCTCAACCCTAAACGCTCATTCTGTACAATTAGCCAACGACCCCTCGACAGCCACGCTTACCGAGCGTCATTTCCGTCCGCTCATCCAGGGTACGGATGGCATTGATGTCCGGTACGCGCAATGCTGCGTGCCGCTGCTGGGCGACCCCATTTTGGGCCATTTGACCCGCCGTGGGCTCATCGTGCATCGCCGTCATTGCCATAATGTCAGCCACGAAGCGCATAGCCACCCCGAATCAGTGATTCGGCTAAACTGGGAGAGCGATCCAGTGGATGACCCCCGCTTTCCGGTACGGCTGGCAATTGACGCGCTGTTTGGGGATGATGACCTGACGGAATTACTGTTTCTGGTTCGTCAGCTAAAAGCCGGGGTTGAACAGGTCAGTTTTGAACATGCTCACACTATTTTGCATCTGGTGGTGCGTGATCGTGACCATTTGGCACGGCTGATCCGCGATATTCGCCTGACCTACGCCTTTCCGCGTGTTATCCGCATGAACGGTGATCAAAGTATTGCCTCACAACTCGATCATGTCTGAGCGATGACCTTACTGAACGGGCGATAGGGCAATGCCAATTCACGTAGGCGCTTCGTTAGCCAATATGAAAAAATTTCTTAAAAATAAAATATTAGGATTAATGCATTAAAAAATCAGGTGTTGACCTTTTAGTAAGCTGCCTGTGACTTGGGATAAAGCCTGCCGGACGACAATAGATGCCCTCAGGCAGTGAATCCGGTATCATGCAGGCCTGTCTGTCCCAGTGACGGGCCGTTTTCCTGAATTTTCTTTACTCTGGAGCTGCTCCATGTCACGTAGTGTCATACATACTGAACTGGCTCCTGCCGCTATCGGCACCTACTCCCAGGCGATTCGCGTAGGCTCCACAGTGTATCTTTCGGGTCAGATCGGGCTGGACCCTTACAGCATGCAGCTGGTTTCTGGAATCGAAGCGCAAACACGCCGGGTGTTCGATAATCTGAAAGCCGTTTGCGAAGCCAGTGGTGGCAGCTTGGCGGACATCGTCAAATTGAATATTTTTCTGCTGGATCTGAGTCATTTTCAATTGATCAACCAGATCATGGGCGAGTATTTTGTGCAGCCCTACCCGGCACGTGCTGCGGTTGGGGTGGCTAGCCTGCCTAAAGCAGCCATGGTAGAAATGGACGGCATCGTGGTTTTGCCTGACAGCGGTGGCAACTGACTTCTTGTTGAGGCGGACTTTAGCTCTCAAGCCCACCCATTGACGATTGTACTGACACCGATGTGACGGTCAGAACCCGGTGACTATGCACATGACGCTCACCACGCTCACGCCACCCATGACGCGGATTGCTGTGGCACTGCCGGTGCCGGTGTACCGACTGTTCGATTATGACACAGGCTCTTTTCCCACACCGGAAGGAGGATGGACTGGCTGCCGGGTACGGGTTTCGTTTGGTAGCCGGGTGCTGGTGGGCATCGTCATTGACGAAAATGCCATTGAGGAAAATGGCCCTCTTTGGTCTGCACAGGATGCAGCACAGCAAAGTGCTGCCAATAAAAGCGCCACATTAAAAACCATACTGGACTGTCTCGATACCGCGCCCCTACTCTCGCCATCGTTGTTGGCGCTGTTGCGCTGGTCCGCGAACTATTATCATTATCCAGTGGGTCAGGTACTGGATGTGGCCTTGCCCAAACTGGTCGGGCAAGGCCGTAGCATCGAGTATTTAACGGAATATTGGCGGGCACTTCCTCAGAGACCTTCCTCACCGAATCAGCCCTCTCAGAAAAAACCTACTGAGTCTCTACTGAACCGTTCCCCCAAACAAGCAGCCGCATTTGCGATACTGCAGCTGCACGATGAACGTGGGGCTCCAGAGTCCGCACTCGTGCTGATGGGTGCGGCACGTAAGCAGCTGTTACAACTGGAAGCCAAAGGTCTGGCACAGCGGTTTCAGGTGGAAGCCAAACCCCATCCGGCTAGCTGTGTGCTGGCACAATTGCCACTGACGGCCAATCCGGAACAACAGCACGCGATTGGGCACATACTCAACCACCGGGATGCTTACGCGGGTTTTTTACTGGAGGGCATCACCGGAAGCGGCAAAACCGAAGTCTATCTGCAAGTGATGGATGCCATACTGCAGGCGGGCAAACAGGTGCTGGTCCTGGTGCCAGAAATTGGTTTAACCCCGCAAACCCTGCACCGCTTTCAGGCGCGTTTTCATACCGAAATTGCCCTATTGCACTCGGGATTGACGGATCTGGCGCGCTTCAAGGCCTGGCATGCCGCAGCGAATGGCCATGCCCGAATCGTGATCGGTACCCGATCGGCTATTTTTACCCCCATGCCAGCGCTGGGGCTCATTGTGGTGGATGAGGAGCACGACAGTTCATTCAAGCAGCAGGATAGTTTTCGTTACCATGCACGCGATGTTGCCTTACAGCGCGGTTATCGTGAGCACATTCCGGTAGTGCTGGGCTCCGCAACCCCCTCCATAGAAAGCCTGCATCTGGCATTTGAGCATAAATTGCACCGGCTGCTGCTGACACAACGTGCCGGCAATGCGCGGCAAGCGACCATGCAGGCGGTTGATTTACGTGGGCAAAAACGGGATCACGGTCTGTGTCCTGCCATGATTGCCGCCATTCGGGAACAGCTGGAGCAGGGTAAGCAGGTTCTGATATTTCTCAACCGTCGTGGCTATGCGCCGGTACTGGTCTGTGGCCAGTGTGGATGGCAGGCAGATTGCCCACGGTGTGATGCCCATTTAACGGTACACTCTGAGCCTTCTTCATTTTTGCAATGCCATCATTGTGCCCTGCAATGCCGTTTACCACCTGCCTGTATGGCCTGCGGCTCACCCCAATTAACGCCGACGGGTACGGGAACCGTCCGGCTGGAAGAAGGCTTGCGCGAGCGTTTTCCAGAGATTCCCCTGCTACGGGTCGATCGGGATAGCACGCAGCGACAGGGCAGCTGGGAGGACATTTACGCCCACGCTATGCAGGATAAGCCATTGATTTTACTTGGCACTCAGATGCTAGCGAAAGGACATCACTTTCCATACGTTACGCTGGTCGCTATTGTCGATGCCGATGCAGGATTTTTAAGTGCGGATTTTCGAGCCCCCGAAAAAGCCGCACAGCTGATCCTGCAGGTCGCTGGGCGTGCTGGGCGTGGTCATCATGCCGGCAAAGTGCTCATTCAGACCTGGCAACCGGATAATCCGCTGCTTGTCCGCCTGATCACCGAAGGGTATAACCACTTTGCCCTAACCATGATGCAGGAGCGTAAGCAGAGCCAGCTGCCGCCGTATCGCCATGCGGCACTGGTCAGGGTGGAGTCGCTGACCAAGACCAAAACCGCCGATTTTCTGGCACTGCTACTCAGTGTGTTACAGGCAGATGGCAGAAGCAAATTTCTGGAAATCTGGGGGCCAATTCCTGCCCCGATGGAAAGAAAAGCCGGGGTATTCAGGGGACACCTCTTTCTGATGGCGAGTCAGCGCAAACTGCTGCATGATGTGCTGGACGATTGGTGGCCGAAGGTTTGGCAACACCCTTCCCGTCAGGGCATTCGGGTATCACTGGACATTGACCCACAGGAAATGAGCTGATGACTCTGTTAAACCAAGCGGTCATTTTTCTCGGTGCAGCCCTGATTCTGGTGCCACTGGCCAAGCGGCTGGGGCTGAATACCGTCCTGGGCTATCTGATGACGGGTATCCTGCTGGGGCCATTTGGCTTCAACGTCGCCGGCAACCCGGTGCATATCATGCATTTCGCCGAATTTGGCGTGGTGCTGCTCCTGTTTCTCATTGGCCTGGAATTACAGCCTGCCCGTCTCTGGGCCTTGCGGCGCTCGCTGTTTTTAGTGGGTGGCCTACAGGTCTTGCTGACGGGACTGTTGTTGACTGCACTGATCTGGTTTTTGCTGCAACGTCCGGTGGATTCGAGCTTTGTGATTGGCTTTGGTCTGGCCTTTTCCTCGACGGCCTTTGTCATGCAATTACTAGCTGAAAACCAACAACTGGGCAGCCTGCAGGGTCGTCGGGCCTTTGCGGTGTTGCTGTTTCAGGACATGGCGGTGATCCCGCTGCTGGCGATTTTGCCGTTGATCAGTGGTGCCCGGCAGGCACATTTCGACCTCAGGTATGTCCTCAGCTTGCTGGCGATATTTACCGGTTTGATTCTGGCCAGCCGGTTTGTGGTACGCCCATTTTTTCGCTTTGTGGCCTCCAGTGGTGCGCGCGAGTTATTAACAGCCATTGCGCTGTTTCTGGTGATTGGCGTGTCTGTGCTGATGCAAACCGTCGGGATCAGCATGGCACTGGGCGCGTTTCTGGCAGGGGTTTTGCTGGCGGATTCGGAATTTCGGCACGATCTGGAAGCCAGTATCGAACCCTTTAAGGGC
>CAUJHL010000106.1 GCA_963204705.1 Pseudomonadota bacterium
CCCCTTATGGCGCACTGGGAATCACCGGAAATACCAAAGTCGATGTGACTTCTGAAAATTTCACTGGAATTCTTGGCTACAAGCCCATGACCACCCTACAAATTTATGGCGGTATTGACTGGCAGGATGTTGAGGGCGATGTTTACCTGCGTGGTCCCGCCTATAAAGCAGCCAGCGGCTATGATCTGCACATGAGCGGCAACAGCAATATGGGTGGCGTCATTGGTGCTGCCTTTGAAAAACCAGAGATTGCCTTGCGTGCGGCGCTTACCTATCGCACTTCGATCAAACACTCGCTTCCCACTACGGAATCACTGGTCGGGGTGAACGCACTTGGCGCTGCGGGTGTGGCGGCTCAGGGTGGTACTGCTGCAGTTGCAGCAAAAGTCAACGCGTTGCTAGCGGCAGTGGCTGCCGATCCGACCAATGCCGTCCTCATTGGCAATCTGACGCAGCTGAAAACCCTGCAAGCCATTGCAGCCATACCAAGCAGCAAAACCAGCGTCACCGAAGTCAAAACACCGCAATCTGTCAATCTGGACTTCCAGACGGGCATCATGGCTGGCACCTTGCTATTTGCCAATGTCCGCTGGGTGGACTGGAGTGAATCTACCATCAAACCTGCCCTCTATGCCCAGGTCAGTGGCCTTGCCAAGCCCGGCGGTTTGAATCTGGCGTCCTATGACAAGGATCAATGGTCGGCCACGCTGGGTGTGGGTCGTAAATTTAACGATCAGCTCTCGGCTTCGTTAGCGGCCGGCTGGGACAGTGGTGCTGGCAATCCCATCACCTCACTCGGGCCAACTGAAGGCTATACCAACATCGGCCTGGGAGTGAAATACACACTGTCACCCCAAGTGGATATCTCCGTCGGCGCCAAATACTTCTGGCTGGGTGATGCCGATGCCGCGCTGCCGGATGGCACCATCGTGGGCCATTTCGAAGGCAATAACGCCATGGCCTACGGCATGAAAATTGGCTATCACTTCTAAGCTGGGTGCACCCTCTAAAAGGTGCTCAGCCTGAAAAGTTTCATATGCCCCGGAATATCGGGGCATTTTTTATGGATTTTTTGGAATTTATGGTCTTGATTGTATGAATTGCCTTGCTTAGTCCAGTTCTAATCATGGCCGCGATAACGATGGATGTTTTTCCCAGCAAAATCTAAGTGGCCACTCGCGGGCCTCCCCAGCGTAGTCAATGCCGATCCGAGGACGAGCAATCACTGGGGGAGTACACCCATCCTGTTCGATCCACAAAGCGGACTCAGGACTCACCCGCTTGCCATAAAACGACTTATCTACACACAGCCCCCGGGTCAATAAGGCAGGCCCCGCCAGCCAGCGCGCAGGCTGTCCTTCAGCCATCGCCGCACGCAGCAGGACGCCCTCAGGCACGCCCGCCGGCTGGGTAATGACATTCAGCAAAAAATGCATGCCATAAGTCTGGTACACGTAAAAGTGCCCGCCATCGCCATACATGACTTGGGTGCGCGGGGTCTTGCGTCCGCCAAAGGTATGACAGGCCGCATCTGCGATACCCAGATAAGCTTCGGTTTCCGTGATACGTGCCCGGACGATCTCGCCAGTCTCCAGCTGGCGACAGAGCAGACAACCCACCAGCTCCTTCGCCACCTCGGTCGTGTCGCGCTGAAACCACTCCGGCACAAGTACTCTGGAGTCCTGAACTGGCAACCCAAACGGCTCAGTCTGCACAAGACGCTCCTTCACGTTGGATTAAAGGCCGCACCCACCAGAAAACCGCTTGAGACTGGGCCAAAGAACTCCATATCTGGGGGAAATCCAGCCAGAATTAAAGGACATGCCCGAATTACCCGAAGTTGAAACCACCCGCAAAAGCCTCGAACCCTTGTTGCATCAGCGTCTGGAGTCGGTCACGGTGCACCACGCCGGGCTGCGCTGGCCGGTGCCAGAAAGCATTCACTCGCTGGAAGGACACTCGTTGCAGGCAATCCAGCGGCGAGCCAAGTACCTGATTTTTCAGTTGGATCACCTTCAGTTATTGATTCACCTGGGCATGTCCGGCAGCCTGCGCCTGACCGATCCTTCAGAACCGAAACGCAAACACGACCATCTCATATTTCGATTTGAACAGAGTGAGCTGCGGTTTCACGATCCCCGGCGCTTTGGCTGCGTCCTGTTGCACCCTTCTCCGCTTACCCAGAAATTACTGGGCACTCTCGGCCCTGAGCCCCTTGAGGGGGGCTTTGATGCCGATCATTTGTGGCAGCAACTCCAGCGGCGTTCAGCATCGGTTAAATCTGTGCTGATGGACAATGCTGTTGTCGTTGGGGTCGGCAATATTTACGCGACGGAAGCCCTATTCACGGCTGGCATACACCCTGCCCGTCCCGCCAACACGGTTACACACTCTGAGGCGCAGCGCCTCACGGATGCTATTCGGCAGCATCTCAACACCTCGATTGCCCTCGGTGGGTCTACGTTAAAGGACTTTGTGAATGCACGCGGTGAAAATGGCTATTTCCAACAAACGTTGTCCGCCTATGGCCGCAAAGGCTTGCCGTGCATGCGTTGCCAGACGAGCTTACAGGAGCTAAGGATCGCTCAGCGGGCAAGTTGTTTTTGTCCGGAGTGCCAGCCACTGGCGATTGACTCTTTCATTGAAAAATAGCCGCTAAAACCGTGTCAGAGTCTGCAATTTGACCATTTTCAGACTTGCCAACCCCAGTCTTGACGGTTAAATTGGCAGGCATAATGAGGGAGACCATAATGAACACATTGCATCGCCGACTGACTGCCACGGTATTGGCTGGTTTGATTGGCTTTTCTGCGACTGCACAAGCCGCCACAGAAGTCCTGGAAGACGAACTGGTTGGCCGCCCTACCATGTCCTCTGCTGTGCTGGACACCGCTATCGCACGTCCGCTCATGGCTGCAGGCACTCTGGGTGGTATCGGCGTGTTTCTGGTGTCACTGCCATTCAGCATTCTGGGTGGAAATGTCAAGGAATCTGCTGATACGCTGATTCTGAGGCCTGCCGATGCCACGTTCCGTCGTTGCCTGGGCTGTACGGTGCATCAGGACGAAATGAAAAATCAAAACACCCTAGTGGATGAGACTCCGCAGCTTACCGCTCCCTGAGTCCATTGAAACTCCTTTTTTGATACGCCTTTCCTCACTGGTTGAACAGCAAGGATTACCCGCTTTCACCAGCGCGATAAAAAACCCCGTCAGCAGGATCCATGCTACGGGGTTTTTTGTGACCCATTACATCAGGACGATGTCACCATTAGCGGGGCCGTTGGCGCAGCTCATCACGGATTTCTTTCAACAGGGCGATATCTGCAGGATCAGCCGCTGGCGCTGCTTCCGCAGCAGTTTCCTGCTGGCGACGCAAACGATTCATGCCTTTTACCAGCATAAAAATCACAAATGCCAAAATAATAAAATTAATCAGAATCGTCAGGAAGTTTCCGTACGCAAATACAGGAATATCCGCTTTTTTCAGCGCATCCAGCGTATTCAACCCAGTGGGATTGTCACCCAGCACCAGAAACAACTTGGTGAAATCGACCTTGCCACCCAAAATGAATGACACCAAGGGCATGATCAGGTCATTGACCAGCGAATCCACAATCTTACCGAAAGCACCACCGATGATCACACCGACCGCCAGATCCATCACATTGCCTTTGACAGCAAATTCCTTAAACTCACTCATCATACTCATCGTACCGCTCCAGCAGGGTTAACAAAATCAATCACATGATAATCATTTGCATTTAACGCCAAAGTGACAAGTTGTAACCACTACGCCAAGCATTTCCCACTTGCTACCATTCAGACAAAAAAAGGCGACCCTATCGGATCGCCTTAGTCACCACGGACACTGCTTAACGGCTATTGCGCTTTCGCTCATTTTCCGTCAGAAATTTTTTGCGCAGACGGATGCTCTTAGGCGTGACTTCTACCAGTTCATCGTCCTCAATAAATTCGAGCGCCTGTTCCAGCGTGAATTTCACGGGTGGCGTCAGCACAATGGCTTCGTCAGTGCCGCTGGCACGAATGTTGGTGAGCTGTTTGGCTTTGGTAGGATTGACCACCATATCGTCGGATCGGGAATTTTGGCCGACGATCATGCCCTCATAGACTTCGAGCTGGGGTTCAGCAAACAGGCGCCCACGCTCCTGCAAACTGAACAGGGCATACGCGAGCACCGTACCATTGACCATGGAAATCAGCACACCATTTTGACGCTTGGCCACATCGCCTGACTTCACAGGCCCATAATGCGAAAAACTGGACGTCATGATGCCAGTACCACTGGTCATGGTTAGAAATTCTGAGCGGAATCCAATCAGGCCACGCGACGGGACAATCGCCTCGATACGGATACGGCCTTTGCCATCCACTTCCATATTGGTCAGTTCACCGCGACGCAGGCCCATCTGCTCCATGACGCCACCCTGATGAATTTCTTCAACATCAAAAATGACGGCTTCAAATGGCTCCTGCTTTTCGCCATCGATTTCTTTCATGATGACTTCTGGCCGAGACACACCCAGCTCAAAGCCTTCACGGCGCATATTTTCAATAAGAACCGATAAATGCAGCTCACCACGGCCAGAAACTTTAAAACGATCCGGCGAATCGGTATCTTCCACGCGCAAGGCCACGTTATGGATCAGTTCACGATCCAGACGTTCACGGATATTCCGGGAAGTCACGTATTTGCCTTCTTTACCCGCAAACGGCGAGTTATTCACCTGAAAGGTCATGCTGACGGTAGGCTCATCCACACTTAGGGGTGGCAGCGCTTCAACATGCTGAGGACTGCACAGCGTGTCGGAAATATTCAGCCCTTCCATACCAGTGACACACACGATGTCACCTGCGGAGGCCTCAGGAACTTCTTCCCGATTCAGGCCGTGATAGCCCATGATCTGCAAGATACGGCCATTACGGCGCTTGCCGTCTTTGTCGACGATGACCACGGGAGTATTCGACTTCACCGAACCGCGCTGTATACGCCCAACGCCGATAACCCCAACAAAGTTGTTGTAATCCAGACTGGAAATTTGCATCTGGAATGGACCATCAGAGTCCACTTTAGGCGGCTCAACCACATTGACGATGGTTTCAAACAGTGGCGTCATGTCAGCGGCCAGCTGGTCTGGCTCTGGGCCTGCAACACCATTCAGGGCAGATGCATACACAATCGGGAAATCCAGCTGCTCGTCAGTGGCGCCCAGTTTGTCAAATAGATCAAATACCTGATCAATCACCCAATCCGGACGGGCGCCCGGACGATCGACCTTGTTGACCACCACGATCGGCTTGAGGCCCTGTGCAAAGGCTTTCATCGTCACAAAACGGGTTTGTGGCATTGGGCCATCGACGGCATCGACCAACAGCAATACGCAATCCACCATGGACAGTACCCGCTCTACTTCACCACCGAAATCGGCGTGTCCGGGGGTATCGACGATGTTGATGCGGTATTCCTGACCCGTTTTTTTGTCCGTCCAGCGAATGGCGGTGTTTTTAGCCAGAATGGTAATGCCACGCTCTTTTTCCAGCGCGTTGGAATCCATCACGCGCTCAACTTCCCCTGCCCGCTCCCCCAGCGTACCCGATTGCTGGAGCAGCTTGTCCACGAGGGTGGTTTTGCCGTGGTCAACGTGGGCGATGATCGCGATATTACGCAAATGCTGAAGATCAGACATAGAAAAGACTGCATTAAAAATTGACGCGGTACTATACACGAAAAAACATGTCAATCCTAGGACGGCCTCTATCCTATACCTCAGCAGATTTATGGCAAAAAAATAGCCACCCGAAGGTGGCTATTCCGAACTCAGATCCCGAGGGGGATTATTGAGCTGCTTTGCGGCTGCCGCTGATCAGGGCATACACACGACGGTTCATTGCACGACCTTCTTTGGTGGTGTTCGGTGCAATCGGACGATCCCATGCATAACCAACGGTGCTCAGGCGGCCAGCGTCTACGCCGTACTGGTTAACCAGCATGGACTTGACGGAGTTCGCACGGGCCAGAGACAGGCGCTCGTTCAGTTTGCGAGGACCGGTGTTGTCAGTATGACCTTCCAGCTGGGCAGTTGCATTTGGATATTCTTTCAGTTTATCCGCAACCTTAGCGATTTCAGGCTTGTACTGGTCTTTGATGATGGACTTGTTGATGTCAAAGAAGACACGCAGTTCCATCTTCAGATCTTCAACCAGGTTCGGACAGCCCTTGGCATCAACAGTTACGCCAGCAGGAGTGTTCGGGCACTGATCCAGATCATCGGTCACACCGTCGCCATCGCTGTCAACTGGTGCTGGAGGCGGGGTTACGACTGGAACCGGGCAGCCATCGGCATCAACCTGAGTACCAGCTGGAGTGCCTGGGCACTTGTCCATGCTGTTTTTCACGCCGTCGCCATCGTCATCGCCATCAACCACTTCAACAGGTGGTGCGACTGGAACCACTGGCATCAGGTGTCCACCCAGAACCATTTGCAGGCCAACCTGAGCCAGACCTTCCCAGTAGTTGTTGTCAAAGTTGTGAATGGCACGCAGCTCACCACGCAGGGAGAGTGTGTCGTTCATACGATAGAAGGCACCCAGACCCAGGTTACCAATGGTGTCTTTGCTGCTAGTAGCACCGGCAGTGTTCTTTTCCTGACCAGCACCTACCAGCAGGTAAGGCTTCAGTGGGTTTTCGTAGTTTTGGGTCATGGCATCGGTAGTCACGTAGACATTACCGACCAGTTGACGAATTTTCGCATCTGCACTCATTACTGGAGCGTTAGAAGTTGCATCAGTCTGGGTCTCACCATACTCAACTTCAACGCCCATATAAGGAGTCAGCTCGTAGCCAATCGCTGCAGCTGCGCGCATGTCACTGTCCATGGCGTATCCACCAGTAGCGCTAGTACGCAGAGCGTCGCGCTGGCCATCTTGAGCCTCGTCCAGGTAATGATAACCCAGCATAAGGGGGGTAACGGTTACGCCCGCGTTGGCGACCATGGGCAGCGGAGCAGCCAGCAGTACCGCCATAGCAATACGATTAAGTTTCATGAGTGTCCTCCAGAGGATTTGAAACGTTTTGAGTCGGTCGAAGCCTGTTTCTAGAATCCAACAAATGTAGCGCTGGCTAGCAAAATCAGGTAGCCTACGTAAACACTATGCGACAGAGCCAAACCAAGCATTTGTTCTTTCACATAAATCAGTGTCACGAACGCAGGGTGTCAGTTCGTTGTAGCAATTGTTGACAAATCCACCCTTCGCTTCCGTTGCAGTTTAGTAAACCTTGTATAGTGCCGTGACTTGCTGTGTTTTCGAAGCGTTAGAGGCCACCCCTCTGGCACACAGCTTTTTAATAGATTATAATTGTTTCGCAAAATCATTAAGATAAATCAAAAACCGTTTAAATCCCTAAAATTTTTCAGTCCCAGGTCTCAACTCCATGCGTGTTTTAAACCGTCGCATGCCACGTGCATGTAATTCACTACCCGTCACTCAAACTGGATTCACATTATTTGAGTTAATGGTCACTTTATGTGTGATGTGCCTGATCGCTGTACTGGTATACCCTACTTTCACCTATTATTTGCAGGCCAGTGAGTCGCGACTTTATTTTAGCCAGATTCGTCCTGCCTTTGCAGATGCCCGGATGCGGGCTCTGAGCCTGCATGAAGGCGTCAGTATTTGTCCCAGTATGGATGGAAGCCACTGTAGTCGTGACTGGACAGGGGGGCTGATGCTATTTTCCGACAGGGCAGCCACGGGCTCGCCCGCCACACCAACGGCAATTCTTGGTTTTTATCCCCTTCAACTGAATTATGGCCACCTGCGCTGGCAAGCCTTCCGATCCCGCAATTTTATCCATTTTCAGGGAGATATGGGAATGGCGATTGATAGCAATGGCACGCTGGCTTACTGCAACAGTATTCACAACGAATTAAATCGCGCCGCCATTCTCAGCCGTACGGCGCAAATCCGCCCAGCGTTGGATATGAATCATGATGGGATTGCGGATATGCCAGACGGTTCGGCAATTCGCTGCTGAATTGAGCCTGAAGCTGGTTTGAAACAGCCCTGTATCGCCCCAGATACATCACTTACATAACGCTACAGGGCGATACAGTGCGATGCAGGACTGAAAATCCGAATTGACTGGTAAATTCACGTCAGAATCCGATCCCTATAGAGAGTCCTGACGGCTACCGCTATACTCACTCCCCTGTTAATTGTGTGCATGATCCTGGCTCACGCGATGAACTGGCGCTGATCCTTTACCCGGGTGCCATGCAATCCAGGTGACCACGTACAGTTATTACCTCATTTTAGGAAAATAATTTATGAGCGAATCCGTTGTCATTGTGAATGGTGCCCGTACTGCTATGGGTGGATTTCAGGGCAGTTTGGCCAGCAAAACCGCTCCGGAGCTGGGCGCCACCGTGATCCGTGAAGCCATCAGTCGGTCTGGCCTGCAGCCGTCTGATGTGCAGGAAGTGATCATGGGCTGTGTATTGCCCGCAGGCCTGAAACAGGGTCCAGCACGTCAGGCGATGCGTCAGGCAGGATTGCCAGATTCAACGGGTGCGGTGACCATCAACAAGCTGTGTGGTTCTGGCATGAAAGCCGTAATGCAGGCCAGCGACATGCTGAAAGCAGGCAGTGCCGAGATCGTGGTCGCTGGTGGCATGGAGTCGATGACCAATGCTCCTTACGTGATTCAAAAAGCCCGTGGCGGCCTGCGTATGGGTCACGGCGAGATCAAGGATCATATGTTTCTGGATGGTCTGGAAGATGCTGAAACTGGCCGTCTGATGGGCTCCTTTGCGCAGGACATGGCCAATACCCGCAGCTATAGCCGTGAAAGCATGGATGAATTTGCCATCCGCTCACTCAAACGTGCACAGCAGGCGATTAACGAAGGCTGGTTTAAAGACGAGATCGTGGGCGTCGGCGTCAAGGGCCGCGCGGGCGACACCGTCGTGGATACCGATGAGCAGCCCGGCAATGCCAAACTCGATAAAATCCCCGGCCTGAAACCTGCCTTTGCCAAAGACGGTACGATCACCGCCGCCAATGCCAGCTCGATCAGTGATGGCGCCTCGGCACTGGTACTGACCACCGAAAGCACCGCTAAAGCAAAAGGCCTGAAGCCACTTGCGCGGATCATTGCCACTGCCAGCAATTCCCAGCATCCGAGCGAATTCACCATTGCGCCAGTCGGTGCGATTCAGAAGGTACTGGACAAGGCAGGCTGGAAAGCAGCTGACGTCGATCTGTGGGAAATCAATGAAGCCTTTGCCATGGTGACCATGGCTGCGATGGATGACTTCCAGCTGGATGCTGACAAGGTCAACATTCACGGCGGTGCCTGTGCGCTGGGCCATCCGGTCGGATCAACCGGCTCCCGCATCATTTTGTCGCTGATCCATGCCCTGAAACGCACTGGCGGCAAAAAAGGCGTCGCTGCGCTGTGTATCGGCGGAGGAGAAGCTACCGCAGTCGCGATCGAACTGATCTAAAAATCGCACGATGAGGAAACCGCCTTTCGGGGCGGTTTTTTATCTTTTTATTTTATAACTTATAAAATAATCGACGGCTAAATCACTAGCGACGGGTTTCGCTCATCTTATTCGCGTGAATTTGACGACTCAAGGATGCCCCAAGCCCAAATGACCATTTTGGGCAAAAGAAACTTTTTCCGCATTTTCAGGGTGGGTAGTTTGAAGATCTTTGCCATAAACACACCCGGCTATCATACCAGCGGTAACAACTGCCGCTATAGCTAGGCCGCCCTTAGCTTTGTGAAGCTGTGTGGCAATAAGTGCTCATACACCTGAGAAAGCCAAGTAGGCCCCTGTGACAATAACACTATACTTTTTATAATTTTTTGCCGTGTTAATAAAAAAAGCCCCGTTGGGAACGGGGCACGAGTGTATCAAAAATTAGGTTACTTCCCCAACAAACCCTGAATCGATTTCTGCAGATCCGCGGGAACAATCACCACCTTGCTGTTATTGGATTTCGCCATTTCCTGCATCGACTTGATGTATTGCTCCCCCAGCAAATACGACACGGGCAATTGATTGCTGCCCACGGCATTGGCGATCAGTCGAATGGCTTCTTCACCACCCCGAGCCATCACCACTTGCGCTTCGGCATCCCGGCGAGAGGCTTCCAGTCGGCCATCGGCTTCCAGAATCGCGGCCTGTTTTTCCCCATCAGCGCGGGTCACCGTGGCACGGCGCTGGCGCTCAGCGGCGGCCTGGGCTTCCATCGCCTGCTGCATGGTTTGCGAGGGCTGAATGTCCTGAATTTCCACAGTTTTCAGGGTAATACCCCAGTCCGCGATATCATCGGAAATCGCCGCTTTCAGACGCGCCTTGATATGATCCCGGGAGGACAGTGCATCGTCCAGATCCATGTCACCGATGATGGAGCGCAGCGAGGTTTGCACTAGGTTCTGTATGGCAAAGGTATAGTTTTCAATACCATATACTGCTTTTTCCGGCATCACCAGATTGATGTAGGCCACGGCATTGACGATCATCACCGCGTTATCCTTGGTGATGACTTCCTGTGAGGGAATGTCCAGCACGATGTCCTTGGTGGTCACTTTGTAGGCAACTTCATCAATGTAGGGAATGATGATATTGAGGCCCGGCCCCAGCGTCGTATGGTACTTACCGAGCCGCTGCACGATCCATTTATAGCCCTGCGGAACAATGCGCACGCCTTTAAAGGCCGTAATCACTACAAATCCCACAATAAATAATAAGACAAATCCCGTAATGCCCATGCTTTTGCTCGCTTAATCAGGTTTTAAAAAAAAGTTTTTTCAATGAGTTAAGAAACTAGTCGGTCTGATTAACCACCCGCTGCCATACCCGCAACCACCAGTTCATTGCCCAGTATGGTTACCACGCGCACCCGATCCCCTACGGCCACCGCATCTTCACTGCGGCAGCGCCATTCGTCCGATCCCACCAGCGGTATGGAAAAACGTACGATTCCCGATTGTCCCAGTGTGGGTGCCACGGTAATCATACCAACCTGACCGATCAGGGATTCGGCGGCCATACCTGCCAGCGTGCGATTGTGAGTACGCGGGCGTATGACCTTAAACCAGAGATAAATCAGAACGATGGACAGCGCCAGCCAGGTCAGAATCTGGGCCGTCACCGACATCTGCGGCATCAGCCAGACCAGTAATGAGACAGCCACCGCCGCTGCCCCAAACCATAATGCGGTAAATGTGGTGAGCAGCATTTCCACCATCATCAGGCCCAGGCCAAACACCAGCCAATGCCATGCCTCGAACGCCCACATGGGATTTCTCCTCTTTTTTTATGTAGTGGTCTGTGAGACCGACAGTCCCTGACCTTAACACAGTGGCCTGGCAATGCAAGCCAGCCGCCAGAACGGGTGACACCCCGCCGTAGCTAGGGTGATTTTGCCAGCCGTTTCAGGGCTTCGGAGGCCAAGGCCATCCCAAAACTCGCGGTGACGGCGGTGGCCGAGCCATAACCGCCACACTGCAATCCGCCGACCGTACAGTTTTCCGGCTGCCAGGGTTGCTCGACGGAATAAACACACGGGATGCCCATTTTTTCGCCGGGCTTACGGCCAATACCGTAGTCCTTGCGCAGGGTGCGGCGCAGTTTGGCCAGCATCGGGTCATATTCGGTCTGTGACAGGTCAGCGCAGCGCAGTGTCAGTGGGTCATGTTTGCCCCCCGCTCCTCCGGCAACGATCAGCGGGATTTTGTGAAACCTACAATGCAGCATCAGCGCCAGTTTGGCTTTGACATCGTCCATACAATCCAGCACCACATTCGGGGGATCGCTCAGAACCTGAGCCACATTATCGGCGGATAACATGTCATCCACTAGCGTCAGCTTAATGCGCGGGTTGATTTCCCGCAGTCTCTGTGCCATCGCCTGAATCTTGTCCATGCCCAGAGTGCTGCTGAGCGCGGGTAACTGGCGATTGATATTCGACGCCACCAGCACGTCCATATCCATGAGCGAGAGCCGTCCCACCGCACTGCGCGCCAGGGCTTCTGCTGCCCAGCTGCCCACCCCGCCAATCCCAATCACCAACACATGCGCCTGTTCAAAACGCGTCAATGCGTCCGTCCCATACACACGGCCGATACCCGCAAATCGCCGCGAGTAATCGTCCTGTTCGTCCTCTGGGCTGATTGCGGGTTCAGCCGGCGCAGCCGCGAGAGTTGGGTTCAGGAGCGGGTTCAACATACAAACACTTTTCCATTCATAGAAATCACATCATCTCGTTACACCATCGATGGCAAATCGCCCAGCGCCAGTGCGGCTAGACTATTGTGCCACAGCTGACTGGCCAGCCGGGCCTTGTCCATTTCCA
Source organism: Pseudomonadota bacterium (assembly GCA_963204705.1). GTDB lineage: Bacteria > Pseudomonadota > Gammaproteobacteria > Pseudomonadales > Moraxellaceae > CAUJHL01. Next base: position 12,390 of record CAUJHL010000106.1, read on the forward strand.
ACAGCGCAGCCAGCCCATCCAGCACCTGCGGTAAGTTGGCCGGGGTATTGCGCGTATGCGACTCACCCGCTATCCGACAGCAGAGCGGCGTCATGTCCGGGCAATCGGTTTCCAGCACCAAATGCTCGGGCCCCACTGTGGTGACTACATGACGGAGGCGCTTGGCATTGGGATCGGTAATTTGCCCTGTGACCCCTAGTTTAAAACCCCGCTTTATAAAGGCCTTGGCCTCTTCAATTCCACCACTAAAGGCATGGGCAATACCACCATGGGGAAATTTCTGGCGTTTCAACTCGGCCAAGGTGTCCGCATGCGCCCGGCGAATATGCAACAAAACGGGCAACTGGTGTTGACGCGCCAATGCCAGCTGATCGGCAAACAGGGCTTGCTGGGCCTGAAACACAGCAGGTATTTTCATCTCTGGCGTGTAGGTATCCAGGCCAATTTCCCCGATAGCCACGCAGGCATTTTCCCGAAGAAAATCCTCTACCAGCGCTACATCGCCCAACTGATGCTGCTGAATGTAAAAGGGATGCAGCCCTGGTGCCAGCAAGACACGTGGCACCCGCTGGTCCAGCTCAAGGGCCGACAACTGCTGCCGAGTCGCCAGCAAACGGGGAAAATAGGCCGCCAGATAACCAATCAACACCACAGCTTCAACACCTTGGGCGCGCGCATGAATGGCCTGCTGTACACGATCGTGATCAAACTCCGGAACATCAAAATGCGTGTGGGTATCGATCAGGCGCAGCATGGTGCTCTCCGGCCCATCAGGCAACGTTAAGTCAAACACAGACGAGTCAGGCAACAGCAACTCGGGCAAAAACAGGTATACGCAAACACGTCAGGCAAAGATTAGAATGCGCAGACACGAATGCGTAGCAAAAGTCGCCTTCTACTCTCGTGTTTACGCGGCTTTCCCCCGATAATAGCACGGCCACTTGAGATGCTGATTTCGAGCAGAGACGCATTCCCAGAGCCATGGACATCGCCCGCTATATATTGATTTTCCTGAGAATTTACCATGCTGCAATCCACCGCCCTCAGCATTTTGCGTAGCGGAATGAATGTCTTTTTGACCGGTTCGGCAGGCTCGGGTAAAACTTATACCCTCAATCAGTACATCCGCTTTCTCAAACAACACGGGATCCCGGTAGCCATCACTGCATCTACCGGCATTGCCGCCACCCACCTGAATGGCCGCACCATTCATACCTGGTCAGGGATTGGTATCAAGGACGCCATGAGCCCCGCTGACCTGCACGCTCTGAGCCGACGTCGCCAGCTGGTAGAGCAAATCACCCAAGCCAAGGTGCTCATTATTGACGAAATTTCCATGCTGCACGCCCGCCAGCTGGAGCTGATCCAGACCGTTTTACGCGCAGTACGCAAAGACGAGCGTCCTTTTGGCGGCTTACAGCTGGTGCTCTGTGGCGACTTTTTGCAATTGCCCCCCGTAGGAAAAAAAGGGGAAAGCAACCGCGATAAATTTGCCTTTATGGCGCCCTGCTGGCTAGAAGCCAATGTACAGATTTGCTATCTCACCGAATCGCATCGCCAGCAAAACAACAGCCTGAACAGCCTGCTCAATGGCTTGCGTACCAACAGCCTCACCTCTGAGCATCTGGACAGTCTGCGCGCAACCGCCCAGCAAACCCTGACGGGCAGGCCCGTGCGCCTTTACACGCACAATATCGACGTCGACGCCATCAATCAGAGGGAATTGCAGCAGCTTTCCGGTACTGCGCATCGTTTTGTCGCCGCCGCAGAGGGCAAGGCTGCGCTGGTGGATACGCTGGTCAAGAATACGCCGGTCAGTGAGTTTCTGGAGCTCAAGGCTCAGGCTCAGGTCATGTTTGTCAAAAATAACCCCGATAATGGTTATTACAACGGCACTCTGGGTGAAGTGATCAGCTTTAAGACGGTATTGGTTCAAAACACGGGCGAGGAAGCGCGCACTCTCCTGCTGCCAGTCGTTCGCTTGCGCAATCAGCAAACGCTGGTGGTAGAGCCTGAAGTCTGGTCGATTGAGGATGAGGAAGGAGAAATCGTGGCCAGCATGAGCCAGATTCCGTTGCGGCTGGCCTGGGCGATTACCGTGCACAAATCCCAGGGCATGACGCTGGATGCCGCCGAAATCAACCTGAAAGACTGCTTTGAGCCGGGTCAGGGTTATGTTGCCCTGTCGCGCCTGCGTGATCTGCAGGGTTTGCAGTTATTGGGCTTTAATGACAAAGCGCTACAACTGGATCCTCTGGCGCTCAAGGCAGACCGGCGTTTTGCCGAATTGTCGGAACAGCTCGAAGCCGACTGGTTACAACGCGACGATCACGCACTCCTGCATGAGCAGTTTCTGGAAAAAGCGGGCGGAAGCAAGCCCCTTGCTAAAAAAAAGGAAGCGCCGAAGCCCTCTACCCACAGCAGCATCTCCTCCGCCACCAAAGGCCATTCTGTTAGTGTGAGCGTGGCATTGTTTAAGGAGGGTTTGAGCCCCGAAGCCATCGCAGATCAACGTAAACTGACACCAGGCACGATCATTGGCCATTTGATACAAGCCGCAGAACAGGATGCGTCACTGGATTTGCGCAGCCTGTTGCCTGATCGTGAGGTGCAAACGCGCATTGTTGAGGCCTATCAGGCGCTGATGACGGCATTGGAACGCAAGGCAGCATCCAGGCCGGAAACGACTTCAGCCGCTCAAACCGACAGTGCCGCACCCGAACCCGTACCGACTCCCTCACCCATTAGCCTGCTCTATCAGCAATTTGACAAAACGATTCCGTTTTATCAGATACGGCTAAGTATCAAATATGCTGACGAGCAGACCGACTAGTCCCCAAACAGTCCGCAGTAGAAGGCACCTAGAGTTTTTTAGGCTTGATCGGCCAGCGCATGGTAAATCGAGCGCCGCCTAGCTCTGGACTGGCATCCACCCGAATGGTCCCGCCAAACCAGAACGCGATTCGCGAAACGATCGACAAACCCAAACCGTAACCGCCAGACGCTCGGGTACGACTATCATCCAGCCGTGTGAAGGGCATAAATACCTTTTCACGGTCTTTTTCTGGGATCCCCGGCCCATCGTCTTCCACACTAATAAAGGCCATCCCCTGCTCCAGCCCCGTACTGATACGCACCCGGCTGTCGGCATAACGAACCGCATTGCCAGCCAAATTTTGCACCACCCGATGCAGGTAACGCTGCTCGGCAACGGCCTCTATTTCAATCGGCGGAAGCACTACTTCAATGCTCTTGGTGCTCAGGCGGCGGGTTTCTTCACCCACTTTCCCAATCAGCGCACCCAGCGCAATGGGCTCCATTGACAGTGACGGTGTCCCCTCTTCCAGCTTGGCATAAGTCAGAATTTCGTCGATCAACTCATTCAGTGATTCAATGTCCTTATCAATCAGCGCCTGTTGCTCCCATCGCGATTCCGAATCATCTGTGTCCGCGAGCATGTCCACGCCGAAACGGATACGCGCAACCGGTGTTCGCAGTTCGTGGGAGACCGCCCGAGTCAATTCGCGCTGGGAATCAATCAATCGTTGTACATGCGCTGTCATGTTATTAAAGGCTTCGCCCACCAACGCCACTTCATCGTGTCCTGTCACATTGACACGGGCATTCAGGTCTCCGGCACGCACCCGGCCAATGCCGACTTTTAAGGCTCTTAGTTTACGTTCCACTGGAAAAATCAGCGAGTACACGGCGAGGCTGAGCATGATCAGACCCAGCACGATAATCGACAGCAACAGTTGCAATGGCATCCAGTTAAACGTTGGAATCGGGCCAAGTACCAATGCCTCACCGGGATGGCTGGTAGGACTAATGACCTGCAGGGAAGAACCCATGCCGTTGGCACCGTCCCGTATTACCAGCACGACTTCGTTGCGACGGAATCGGGCACGCTGATCCACATCCAGATCCATTTGGCTGGCAGGGCGCAACTTTAAGGGATAACTGAAATGCCGCTGCAAAGTCGCCAGCCGCGCCTCCTCCTGACCCCGGTATTGCACCAGATCGTCGAGGATAAACACCGCCAATGCCTTGATTTGCTGCTCGCCGATACGGTCAACACGGGCATACAACAGGCGTGGAGGCCCTGCCTTTTCCTGTTCTGCGGCCGGAGTTGTCGGCAATTCACTGTAGATATCTGCAAAATTTTTGGCTGAATCAAATCGAACTACGGCATCGCCAGCCTTTAGCCGCTCTTGCTCCATCCGGCTAAAGGTGATTTTTTCTGCAGGCAGGATACTGAGCGGGATATTGAGCAAAATACTGGCATCATCCAGCCAGTTTTGAATCGCCTCGGGCTGCCCTTGGCGAAGAATACCTTGTTTTATCAAATAAAAAGCACTGCTCGCCATTTCCTCGCGGTAATTCTGGCTACGGAAATCATTCACGATCCCGACCAGCAGATACGCGATAATGCCGATACAAATACACACAACGACCAAACCTGCGTAGATACGCAGGAAGATACTGTGGGCAAACGGCGAAAATTTATAACCTTTTAACATTGACTCGGCTCAATCCAGACGCAAAACAGGCCGTCCGCAATCAACGAACGGCCATAGAATTGTGCTTAACTGGATTCCTTGACAAACAGGTAACCCTTGCTGCGTACCGTTTTGATGCGTTTCGGATTTTCAGGATCATCACCAATTTTTGGTCGGATGCGCGAAATCCGCACATCAATCGAGCGATCCTGACCATCGTATTCAATACCGCGCAGACGCTCAAAAATGTCTTCACGGGACAAAATACGGCCCGCATTGGACGCAAGCAGCCAGAGCAGATCGTATTCAGCACTGGTGAAATCCACCGGCTCATTGGCCAGCGTTACTGAGCGGCCACCGTTATCAATCACCAGATCATCAAATTCGAGACGCTGGGCAACATCTTCATCCACGACTTTATCGGTACGGCGCAACAGGGCACGAATGCGTGCCAGCAGAACGCGTGGCTGCACGGGCTTGGCAACATAGTCATCCGCACCCATTTCCAGACCCAGCACCTGATCCATATCTTCGGTGCGGGCTGTCAGCATCAGAATCGGATGGTGATAGTGTGGACGCACTTCACGGCATACGGTCAGGCCATCAGCACCGGGTAGCATCACATCTAGAACCACCATGTCCGGCTGTTCAGAAATGATCCGGCGAATCGCACGATTTCCGTCGGTTTCCACGGCGACTTCCAGGCCATTGCGAATCAGGTAATCCTGCGTCAGATTGGCCAGCCGTTCGTCGTCTTCCACGATCAGGATGCGTGGCAGTTTTTCTTCCTGTGTCATGACTATTCCCCACTCAACAATTCAGGTTAGGTATCAAAAAGTACTGTCAATACATACAGGGCACACCTCAATCGGCAGGCATTTTTACACCTGACTTTAAAAGTGCAAGTCTTTAAAAACGTAAGTCTTTAAAAGCGCAAGTAAGGGCCGCTGTTGCATTGTGGATGCTGGGGATACTACACCGTTTACATTGTAAACAAAGTGAGGTGTCACGAAACTGATACAGGGCTGTAACCAGATCGCCCATAAACCCACGGTTAAATGACTCATTTGATACCGTCACGCCGCTGTGTTTACCCAAGCACTGCACTGCTAACACAGTGACATCATCGCTAAAAAAACCGATCAACGGCGGTGTTTTTTATCCCCCATTTTATCCACAGAAAAATGGCGTTTTATCCACAACCATCCCTGTGCTGAGTCTCTGCTTTCACTAGACTTTGGCAATAATTTGCCTGCTATTTCACACTTCTGATTTTTCCTTTTTCGAGGGTTTTTGGCGCTTGCGTCGGCGCCGATAAATCATTATCTTGTGCCAGACTGATCAACCAACCACTACAGGTTGTGGTTTGTACACCTTCTACCCCCAAGACAGCCCAGCGGATGGCCGAGGGCATCTAAAAGGCGAATCAGCCTGCCACGATGCGGTTTGCTAACGGATGAGCAAGCCCACAATGCACAGGCTGCCTGCTGGTAGTGTTCCCCTGTAATGTGCTGCTTTAGAGAGTGGCGGATGGGTGTTTGATCGGTGGATTTGCCTGTTGTGTTGCCGGTTTTACTGGCCGTTTTAGTGAATGCTGACTGATTTTTACTCACTGGTTTTTACTGACTGGTTTTTTATTGACCTGTTTTTGTTGACGTGTTTTTAACCGTTTCTACTGATTGTAGCCTTGCAAAGGAAGCCCCTATGAACGCCACCGTCGATCCCCGCACTGCGATTACGGCAAACACACCCGCTCAGGGCATCACGCCCGGCTCCATTCGCGTCATCAAGCGCAACGGTAGTGTGATGAGTTTTGACGCGGAAAAGATTTCGGTGGCGATCAGCAAGGCCTTTCTGGCCGTTGAAGGGACTGCTGCGTCAGGCTCCAGCCGGATTCACGAGCGCGTACAGCAATTGACGGAGATGGTGCTGGGTACCTTCAAGCGCCGTCTGCCCAGTGGCGGCACCGTGCATATTGAAGAAATTCAGGATCAGGTCGAACTGGCGCTGATGCGTACTGGCGAGCAAAAAGTCGCTCGCGCCTACGTCATC
>CAUJHL010000107.1 GCA_963204705.1 Pseudomonadota bacterium
GGTTCTACAAACTTGGCTTTTGTTGCCAGTCCGCTCATAGGTTTCAATTGCACGAGTACGCAGGTCAGTGGATAGAACAGGCATGATGAGGCTTGACTGTTGAGTGGTGACTGAGTGTAGCGTAAAAAATTAGGATGGCAAAATTGCTATGACCTGAAGGTGTTACCCCCGCTATCAACGCATCACTTCGCTGGCGACAGAGTATACGCCTACCCTTCCATGGCTCTTAATCTGTAATCAGATTATACGCAAAACCATCTTTGGCTGTTATGAAACATGAATTTGTTGATCTCACTCACAAACGCCCAATCACCCCACACAGATCCAGCAACCGATTGGCATAACCCCATTCATTATCGTACCACGCCAAAATCTTGACCTGACGGCCCACACTCATGGTCTGTAGCATATCGACCACCAGAGATTCAGGCTGGTGGTTAAAATCACTGGACACCAGCGGCCGGTCTGTCACGCCCATGATGCCTGCGTAGGTTTTGCGGGAAGCCTGTACGAACAGGGCGTTTAATTCCTCCACCGTGACTTCGCGATTCAGCACCGCACTGACGTCTATTGCGGCAACATTCAGCGTTGGCACCCGAATGGAATAGCCATCAATGCGGTTCTCCATCTGTGGCAGCACCCGTTTCAGGGCACCCAGTGCGCTGGACGTGGTTGGGATAATGTTAAAGCCCGCCGCCCGTGCACGCCGCGGGTCTCGATGCGCATGATCCAGCACCGATTGATCGGTGGTGACAGCATGAATTTCCGTCATCAGCGCCGACTCAATGCCATAGGCCTGATCCAGCAGTTGAATCAATGGAACCAGTGCCTGTGTGGTACAGGAAACGCTGGAAATAATCCTATGCTCAGCCGCCAGCGTCTCATGATTCACTCCATAGACGATGGCCGCATCCACCTGATCAAAGGGCGCAGCACCAATCATGACGCGCTTTGCCCCAGCGTATAGATGCCGGGATGCCCCTTCTCGTGAGCGAAACAAACCGGTGCATTCCAGCACCAGATCGACCCCAAGCTCCTCCCAGGGCAAAGCCTCGGGCTGGGCCTCCTGTAGCAAGCGAATCCGGTGCAGTGGCTGTCCATGCATCTGGACTTCCAGTTGATCCCCATGCCAGTGCACGGTACCTGGAAACCGGCCATGCGTACTGTCAAAACTCAGCAAATGCGCCAGCATATCGCCACTGGCAACATCGTTTACCGCGACAAACTGCAACGCAGGATCGCCCCCGCGCTCAAGCCAGGCGCGAAGCACATGGCGGCCAATCCGGCCAAAACCATTAATGGCAATCCGCAGGGCTTTGGCTGGTTTGGACACGAAGCTCGCTCCATTTGGGGTGAATTAATATTGGAAAGTAGTCTAGAAAAAAGGACGCCGTAGCGCCCTAATTCTGGATGATTTTGCAAACGCCGGAGTCGGTTCGGCACGCTCATTCGTTTCGACACGCTCATTCGTTTCGACACGCTCAACGAACCCTCCCCAATACGCTCCCTGAGCTTGTCGAAGGGTGCCGTTAACTCGAGCTAAGAGTCGTTTCGACATGCTCAACGAACTCTTTCCCTTTTCGTTTCGACATGCTCAACGAACTCTTTCCCTTTTCGTTTCGACACGCTCAACGAACTCTTTCCCTTTTCGTTTCGACACGCTCAACGAACCCTCCCCCTGCGCTCCCTGAGCTTGTCGAAGGGGCACAGCGATTGGAGTCCGTCGAATAACTCTCAGCCAGCGTACACAGGATGTTTGGCACAGACCGCTTTCACTTTGGCAGCAACGGCAGCAATCACGGCTGCATCCCCTTTGCTATCCAGCACATCGGCGATCCAGCCGGCCAGATCACGGACTTCAGCTTCGCCAAATCCACGGGTGGTCACGGCAGGTGTACCGATGCGAATACCCGACGTCACAAAGGGTGAACGAGGATCGTTCGGTACCGCGTTTTTATTGACGGTGATACCCGCTTGACCCAGCCACGCATCCGCGTCTTTACCGGTGACGTCCTGCTTGATCAGCGACAACAGGAACAAATGATTGTCAGTGCCATTCGACACAATGTCATAGCCGCGCTGAATCAGCACGTCGGCCATGGCGCGGGCATTAGTGATCACTTGCTGCTGGTAGGTTTTAAATTCAGGGCTCATGGCTTCTTTAAAGCAGACAGCCTTGGCCGCGATGGCATGCATCAGTGGGCCGCCTTGATTGCCGGGGAACACGGCAGAATTCAGTTTCTTTTCAATATCTTCGTTCGCTTTGGCCAAAATCAGACCGGAACGAGGGCCGCGTAGGGTTTTGTGCGTCGTTGTGGTAGTGACATCGGCAATCGCCACCGGGCTTGGATAAACGCCCGCAGCCACCAGGCCAGCCACATGCGCCATATCGACCATCAGATAGGCACCCACTTTATCGGCGATGTCACGGAAACGCTGCCAGTCCATTACGCGACTGTAGGCAGAGAAACCCGCAATGATCATACGCGGTTTATGTTCGAGAGCCAGCCGCTCGACTTCGGCGTAGTCCACTTCGCCAGTTTCAGGGTTCAGACCATACTGAATGGCATTGTAGGTTTTGCCGGAAAAGTTCACCTTGGCGCCGTGCGTGAGGTGGCCGCCATGCGCCAGACTCATCCCTAGAACGGTGTCGCCCGCTTGCAACAGCGCCAGAAAAACGGCCGCATTGGCCTGCGAACCGGCGTGAGGCTGCACGTTGGCATAATCCGCACCGAACAGGGCTTTCGCACGGTCAATAGCAAGCTGCTCAATCACATCCACATGTTCACAGCCGCCGTAGTAGCGTTTGCCCGGATAGCCTTCGGCGTATTTGTTGGTCAGCCGTGTGCCCTGAGCTTCCATGACTGCGGGGGAGCAGTAGTTTTCAGAGGCGATCAGTTCAATATGATCTTCCTGGCGCTGGTCTTCGGCAGCAATCGCAGCGGCCAGTTCAGGGTCAAACTGCTGAATGGAAACGTTGGGAAACATGGCAGGCACCGTAGGCTAAGGCGGATTTGGCCAGACAAAACTGTCCAGACCCGATGGGAAAGGCGCGGATTTTAGCATAGATGCGGGGGGTTGAGGGAGGGTACCAACGGTCTATTGCTCGCAATTGCTTCGACCATGGCACCCTACTTCTTTTAGCTTTCCTTTGAGCTCGATCAGGAAGGCGTGATCACAAATGCATCCCGGACTCTTTCCGCCGGTAATGCGCACACCGGATATTGGCTGACCCTGTGCGTTGGTCAAGGTACCTGTGACGACCTGTTGAATCGCAGCTGGATTTTGGGTAGAGGGATTTTGGGTATTCGTATCAGGCTGGTTAGTAGACGCGGGTGGATTTGTTGTACTAGCAGGTGTGCCTGAACCACCACCGCCACACGCGACAAGCGCGAAAGAAAGGCAATAGATTACCCAGCTCAGGTGTTTGAGTGGTGATGAGAATCGATTTTTTGCGGACGAATGCAATGAAACAGGTGTAAACGAAATGCCTGACATAGGAAATACTCTGAGAATTCATAAACGAATTTTTTGCAAATTGAAATTTACAAGCTATTGTTTAAAATATTATTTTTAAATTAAATTACCGCGCCTAAATTATATACACATGTAGTTAAAAACAGAATTGACGAAGTCTGCCCTTGTTAAGGCCGGATTGCCCTGCTTTCTTTCCCGCAACCACTCTCCTAAACTTATTCTCCTGTATCTACTGCCCTGTATCTGCAGACCAAGACCTGCCGCCTTGCCGTGGCGGTCGTTTCTGCCCGATCCTTTTTGTTTCTAAAAACCCTGAGAACCGCCATGCCAGCGCTGCCTTCCTCCGTCACCCTCGGTACTCCGCTAGAGTCCAGCGCTTTTCGCGTGTTGCTACTGGGGTCTGGTGAGCTGGGCAAGGAAGTCGCCATTTCCCTGCAACGGCTAGGGGTAGAGGTCCATGCGGCCGACCGTTACGCCAATGCCCCCGCCATGCAGATAGCGCATGCGGCGCATGTATTGGACATGACGGATGCGCGCCAGTTGCAGGCCTTGGTGAATCAGGTTCAGCCCAGATTGATCGTCCCGGAAATCGAGGCGATTGCCACGTCCCAATTGCTGGAGATTGAGGCCAGCGGACAGGCTGTCGTCATCCCCTCCGCCAAGGCCGCGCACCTCACCATGAATCGGGAAGGCATTCGGCGGCTGGCGGCAGAAACCCTGAACTTGCCGACATCGCGTTATGAATTTGCGGCATCACAGGAAGAATTCGGCCGTGCTTGCGATGCGATTGGCTATCCGTGTTTTGTCAAACCCGTGATGTCGTCCTCGGGCAAAGGCCAGTCTCGACTCACCTCACCCGAGCAGCGTGAAGCTGCCTGGAACTACGCCCAGCAAGGTGGCCGTGTGCAACAGGGCAAGGTGATTATTGAAGGTCAAATTGACTTTGACTTTGAAATCACCCTGTTGACGGTACGGTTTCGTGATCCCAAAACAGGCACGATCACCACTCAGTTTTGCGATCCCATCGGCCATCGTCAGGAATCTGGTGATTACGTCGAAAGCTGGCAGCCCCAACCGATGTCTGAACTCGCCCTGCAGCGGGCACAGCACATTGCCCAGACAGTGACACAGGCGCTGGAAGGCTGCGGGGTGTTTGGCGTCGAACTCTTTGTGAAAGGCGATCAGGTCTGGTTTTCCGAAGTATCACCACGGCCCCACGATACAGGTCTGGTCACCCTGGCCAGTCAGTTTCAAAGTGAGTTTGAGTTGCACGCTCGGGCCATTTTAGGCTTGCCGGTCGATACCGAACGGCACAGCATCGCGGCGAGCCATGTGATTTATGCGGGACAGGACAATGCCAATCTGAGTTTTGGCGAACTGGAACAGGCTTTGGCTGCCAAAGGTACCGATTTGCGACTGTTTGGCAAACCGGAAGGCTTTCTACGCCGCCGGATGGGCGTGGTCACTGCTCGCGCCGAAAGCATTCGTGCCGCACGGGAAATCGCAGCTGAAGCAGCAGCTAAAGTTCAGGTCATCGCTCCTATCGACCCTATCGCCTGAGTGCTTTGACTGAGCCAAAGGTCTGCGGGTGAATTGAGTGCGCATTAAGGATGAATTCGCGGTGAAATCTGAGGATGCTTACAGTGGTGCTATTGTGGGCATGGACTTCCTGTCGCATCATCTCCCGCACGAAGCATTCACTTCGCGTCGTCTCATATCCGCTCAGGCAAGTCCAAAGCATCAGCCACGTTCACCCCTGTTTTTCTTTAGTTGAGTCTCCATGAGCCTACGGCATTCCTCCCTGCCTGTTTCATCCCAACTGAGCCACGCTGCACAGCTGCCGCCACCGCCCCAGCGCGGTTTTGCCATTTTGCTGATACTGCTGATTATCGTATTGGCAGGCATGGTGTTTCTGACGGTGTACATGCTTCGCCTCGACAGCGTGGTGCGCAGCAAATTTGAAGGAAAACGCTGGGAAATTCCTGCCAAAGTCTATGCACGTCCAATGGAACTGTATCCGCAGGAAACCCTGAGCGCCGCGGCACTGGAAAATCATCTCAAAGTCCTAGGCTATCGAAAATCTGCCACTTATACCCAGCCGGGAACCTATAGCGTCTCCAAAGGCGACTGGTTTATACATACCCGGGGCTTTGATTTTGGCACTTCACAGACCCCCGCTCAGGTGATCAAGCTGCATTTTATGGCCGATCAGATCAGTGACATTCAATCTACCCAGCCCACTTCCAGCGGTCGCGTCTCACTGGAACCGCTGCTAATTGGGGGTATTTACCCACACCATAATGAAGACCGTGTTCTGATCAAGCTGAATGAAGTCCCACGGCCACTGATCGAAGCGCTGGTGGCGACGGAAGATCATAATTTTTTCAATCATCACGGCGTTTCCATCCGGGGCACAGCACGCGCCATTTTAAGTAATGCCCAGGGCGGACACAGGCAGGGCGGCTCCACGCTGACCCAGCAGTTGGTCAAAAATTTCTACCTGACCCCTGAGCGCACCATCAAGCGCAAAGTCAATGAAGCCCTGATGGCGATTTTGCTGGAATTGCATTATTCCAAAAATGAAATTCTCGAAACTTACATGAACGAGATCAATCTCGGGCAAAATGGCAATCATTCGATTAATGGCTTTGGGCTGGCGGCAGAGTTTTTCTTTGGCAAACCTTTGCAAGAGTTGAATTTGCAGGAATCTGCGCTGCTGGTCGGCATGGTCAAGGGCCCCAGTCAGTACAACCCCTGGCGACACCCGGAAGATGCACTCGCTCGCCGCAATATCGTGCTGTCCAATATGCAAAAACTGGGATTTCTCACGGCTGAACAAGTCAGTGCTGCTCAGGAAAAGCCATTGGGTATCGTAAAATCCCCCGCCATTGGCCGCACGCTGTACCCGGATTTTCTGAATGTCGTACGCAAACAATTAAGCACCGATTATCAGGAAGCCGACCTTAGCAGCGATGGCCTGAGAATCTTCACTACGCTGGATCCGATGGTTCAGGATGCCGCCAACAACGCCTTTAATCAAAGCGTGGCCGCACTGGAAAAGTCCAACCCCAAACGACTGGGGGGCATACAGGGTTCGATGGTGGTGGCCAGCCCTCAAACGGGCGAACTGTTGGCAGTCGTTGGGGGTTCAGGGCTATTTACTGGCTACAATCGTGCGCTGGAAGCTCAGCGGCAGATTGGTTCGCTGGTTAAACCAGCAATTTACCTGTCAGCACTCGAATCCCAGCGCTATACCCTGATCAGCCCACTCAATGACGATCCCGTGAGCATTACCGGCTTGGGGATGAAAGACTGGGCACCGCAAAATTATGACCGTCAAAGTCATGGGGTGATGCCCATGTATGAGGCCTTGGCGCATTCTTATAATCAGGCAACGGTACGACTGGGCTGGGAACTGGGTCTTCCTGCCGTGATGAATACCCTGAGTGAGCTGGGCATCCAGCAGGACATCAAACCCTACCCTTCAATGCTGCTTGGGGCCATCAACCTGTCACCCATGCAGGTGCTGGGCATGTATCAGACCTACAGCAATGGCGGAAACCGACTGCCGATTCGGGCCATTCGCTCGGTGGTCAATGCGCATAACCAGCTACTGGAAAGTTTTGCCGTAGGCGGACGACAAAGTATTGCCCCTGCCGAAGCCTATCTGATTAATTACGCCCTCCAACAAGTGGTCAAAAGTGGTACAGCGAGTGCCGCCAGTAAACAGTTTTCGCCTGAATTGAATCTGGCCGGAAAAACCGGAACCACCAACGATGCGCGGGATGCCTGGTTTGCGGGTTACAGCGGTAACTATGTCGCCGTGGTCTGGCTTGGCCATGACGATAACCGACCCATTGGCTTGAGTGGCGGAACGGGCGCCTTGCCTGTCTGGATGAACCTGATGAAGCGCTTGCCGCTAGAGCCAGTCAACCTGACACAGCCTGTAAATATTCAATGGACCTGGGTGGACTACGCCACGGGTCAAATGTCCGCCCAGGGCTGCCCTGGGGCGATCTGGGTACCCATGTCGGTTAGCAATCTTCCCGCCAACTCCACCACCTGTGCCTTAACGCAGTCTGGAATGAATCCAGACGTAAGCAGTGACCCATATGCCTCCGGTTCCGTCGATGGCGTGCCCGATTCGGCGCCGTCAGCAGACTATATCCGCAGAGTCCCCGACTTCACCAATACGACCGATCGGGACTGGTTTGACCGTAGCCGTGATGCCATCGTCGGCAGTGGTTCCTGGAGTGACAGCAATGGTGCTAATAGTGACGACAAAAATTAAGAAGGCACGCTCTAGCGGCCTTCTTGTTCCTCTTGTTCTTCTGGATGAGTGCATCGACGGGAGTGCTCGGTGAGCCTGCCTCTCTCCAGCTCGATCCTTGACCAACTCAGCACCGCAGTGATGGTGTGTTCTGCCAATCTGGAAGTACTGTACGTCAATCCTTCCTGTGAAGCCCTGTTTGAGCTCAGTCAAAGCCGGGCGCTGGGCATGCCTTTGTTTCACCTGTTACAGGAAGCCAGTGAAGGAAGCAGCAACTGGTTTGATTTGCCCAAAGCCCTGTCACGCGTAATCGACAGCGGCCATCCGTTTACCCGTCGTGAAGCACTGATTCGGGTGGGCCTTCAGGATAAAGCGGTGGATTATTCCGTCAGCCTGATTGAACCGCAGGAAAAGGAAAAATGGCTGCTGATCGAATTTCAGCCCATCGAGCGTCTGCTGAGAATCAGTCGTGACGAAGCGCAGGCACAGCAATATCAGACTACCCGCCAGCTCGTGCGCGGTGTCGCCCACGAAGTCAAAAATCCCCTTGGCGGCATCCGTGGCGCGACCCAGTTACTCGCCCGTTCCTTGCCTGCGCCCGATTTGAGGGAATTCACCCAGATCATTCTGGAAGAAGTTGACCGGCTTACGCTGATGGTGGATACCCTGCTGGGCTCGCGGCAGCCGCCAGCGTTTGTCTCGACTAATATTCATGAGGTTCTGGAGCGCGTTTTACCGTTGCTCAATTCCGTGCAAAACACGCCCGAAGCCTTGGCTCTGAATCAGCCGGTGCAGCTCATCCGCGATTATGACCTGTCTTTGCCAGAACTCTCGGCAGATCCCAATTTGTTGATTCAGGTCGTGCTCAATATCAGCATGAACGCCCTGCAGGCGCTTACCGAGCAAGCACCCACTAGCGCCCGCCTACCCCGCCAGATCACCTTTCGAACCCGTATTCAGCGCGCCTTTACCATTCATGGTATCTGTCACCGCAGCGTGATCCGGCTGGATATCGAGGACAATGGCCCCGGCATTCCCCCCGCGCTACTGGAGTCGGTATTTTATCCCATGGTAACAGGACGCGCCAAAGGCACTGGACTTGGCCTGAGTATTGCACAGGATATTATGCAGCTGCATAAGGGCCTGATTGAATGTCAGTCTGTCGCCGGCCGCACCGTATTCAGTCTTTTTTTACCGTGGGAATAGTATGAGTTCAGGCACGATCTGGGTCATTGATGATGATCGCACCATTCGCTGGGTGCTGGAGCGTACCTTCCGTGAAGCTGGCTTTCAGGTGGAGTGCTTCGAAGAAAGTCAGCCTGCCTTGACCCGTCTGGAGCAACCGCAAAGCCCTCCTCCCGACGTCATTTTTTCCGATATTCGCATGCCCGGCATGGATGGCCTGACGTTTTTATCCCGCATCAAAATGGTGCACCCAGATTTGCCCGTGATCATCATGACGGCGCACTCCGATCTGGACTCTGCCGTTTCCAGTTATCAGACCGGGGCGTTTGAGTACCTGCCAAAACCCTTTGACATCGACGAAGCATTGCATCAGGCCCAGCGCGCCCTTCAGCAAGCCCAGCAACAGCGTCAGCACTCCTCGGGCCGCTCGGAGCGTACCCTGCGCATGCCAGACCTGATCGGTGAGTCACCCGCCATGCAGGAGGTCTTTAGGGCGATTGGCCGGTTGGCACAATCGCATATTACGGTGCTGATCAATGGTGAGTCCGGCACTGGCAAGGAACTGGTCGCTCAGGCCTTACACCGGCATTCCCCACGCGCCAGCCGTCCATTTATTGCCCTGAATATGGCCGCCATTCCCCGTGACCTGATTGAAAGTGAATTGTTTGGGCACGAAAAAGGTGCGTTTACTGGAGCCACGACCCAGCGGCAAGGGCGTTTTGAGCAGGCAACCGAAGGAACCCTGTTTCTCGACGAAATCGGCGACATGCCCTTTGAAACACAAACCCGACTATTGCGGGTACTGGCCGACGGCGAATTTTATCGGGTCGGTGGGCATGTTCCCGTCCGGGTAAACGTCAGAATCGTGGCGGCGACGCATCAGGATCTGGAAAAATTGGTACAGCAAGGCAAATTTCGCGAGGACCTGTTTCACCGGCTTAATGTCATCCGTATTCAGTTGCCACCGCTGCGGGAACGGCCCGAAGACATCCCGATGCTCACCCGCCATTTTCTCCAGCAGGCAGCACGCGAATTGGGCACTGACGTGAAACGGCTGCGCCCTGACACCATGACGTTTATCCAGTCACTGCCCTGGTCAGGCAATATTCGCCAGTTACAGAATACCTGCCGCTGGATCACCGTTATGGCCAGTGGTCATGAGGTGTTTATCACGGACTTGCCTCCTGAGCTGCGCACTACTGGCAGTGCGACGGCACTCGAACCGAAAGTTCTTCCGGTCAGTACTAAAGCGATGGAGGACTCCGGAGAATTACCCCCTACCCCTATCAGCGTAACGGCAACCCCTGCGCTGAACCCGGATCGCTGGTCTGAACTGGTTCGACTGTGGGCCGATCAAAAATTGCGGGATGGTGAGGTACAAATTCTGGATAAAGCCCAGTTCGAGCTGGAAAAAGTCCTCCTTGAAGCGGCACTGGCGTATACCAATGGCAAAAAACGCCTTGCGGCAGAGCTTCTGGGCTGGGGCCGCAATACCCTGACGCGCAAACTGAAAGAATTAGGCTTTCAGAATCATGACCTAGAGGAAGATTAAGCCTTTTAAGACCTTGAAACTCTGCCGGTATGACCAAATACTAAGCAGTGTTTATAAAGCGAAATTTCCGCCGTTATTTTTGCCTTTATTCTGGAGCACGCCACTATGTCGAGCAACGTCCTTGCCCGCTCAAACCAGAACCGTATGATTGCGGGTGTTATGGGGGGCCTTGCGGATCGTTTTGGGCTGGATGCCACACTGGTAAGGATTGTGTTTGTGCTGGTGTCCATGTTCAGTGTTGCGGTGCCAGGCATCCTTATTTACGTGATTTTATGGGTAATCATGCCGCTGGCGCCGAATCCGCCTTCTTCGTATCAGCCACCGTATCAACAGTAGCTGAAACAGTAGCTTAAACAGTAACTCAGTCAGTGATTTAAACAGAGTTTCAGTTTTAAAGTACCCAAGACTGAATGGAAACTGTTTCAGTCCTCTTACCTCTTGAGTATGCTCTTTATTGCACCGGGGAAAATAAACACAGAAACATTAAAAACCCGAAGCCCAATTGCGCTTCGGGTTTTTTATTCACTAAGCGCACAGTGTTCCTGGCCTTAATCCTTTAGGCTTAGAACCACATGATGCCAACGGTCACCAGAGCAATCACCAGTATCACAACGGCCCATGTCCACAGTTCACATTGGGTGAGTCCTTCAGCCAGTGAAGGCGGCTCGACAAAGGAGCCGGAGCCTTTGGGCTTGGGCGGCAATTTCCATTCAGGTACATAGGTAATGCCACTATTGTCGGCGCTGATCGTTTCGACCTGTTCCGTCACTGGTGGCAATTCGGGAGCTGGCTCTGGTGTTGGAGTTTCCACAACAGCTGCAGCTGGAGTGCTCATGGCAGCCGTCGCTTCGGTGACGGCATTGTCTGGTAGCGGCTCAACCTGATGGGAGGCTGGCTCCAGTGGGGAAGCAGGCTGAGGCGTGGCCATATTCCCTTCAGCGGCTCCGGTCAGCGTGGCATCGGTGTCTACAGCCTGGGCACGGAACAACGCAAAGGCTGGCTCATTGTCAGCATCACGATCCAGCTGGGACAGGAAAACCAACTGCCCATCCTTGGAAGGCGTAGCCTGAACCATTGGTTTGATCAGATCGGGCATCGCCGCCAGTACAGACTCCCATAGGGCAGGCGTCCATTCTTCAATCGGGACCAGATAGACGTCCATATCCTTAATTTTTGCGAGTACATCTTCAACCAGTACAGTCATGATCCCACGTTCCTTAACACTGTCTTGAATTACGTTACATTACATTATCTGGGGGACTCGACACGGGCCCCTGGGTTTTAGCCTGTAGAGCGTTTTGGGAAGCGGACATCAGACACGACAAACCACACACCGTGTCCAACCCTATCCAAAGAATACCCGCGAGCTGGTCAGAGGTTGGTGAATGGATTTATCACAGCAATCCGTAATTTACTATGCACTTTCTGCTAACTGGCAGCGAGTTAAAGACAAAGTGAAGCTAGCACACAGGCTCTGGGATCAAATGCACTCAGACCAAACTTAAACATCCTGAGTCATGGAGTTAGGCCAGTCCTTTTACTATACTGTGGGTCATTTTTTTCGCCGCCTGACATGGAACGCCATGAGCAACGCTATTTGCACCATTACCTTTCAGGATCTGATTCTCACCCTGCAGAATTTCTGGGCACGTCAGGGCTGTGTCGTCCTTCAGCCCTATGACATGGAAATGGGGGCTGGAACCTTTCATACTGCGACTTTTTTGCGCGCACTCGGGCCTGAAACCTGGAACGCGGCCTATGTGCAGCCGTCACGCCGCCCCAAAGATGGCCGTTACGGTGAAAACCCCAATCGCCTGCAGCATTATTACCAGTTTCAGGTAGTACTAAAGCCCAACCCCGCCAATATTCAACAGCTCTATCTGGACTCCCTGAAAGAGATCGGCATTGATCCACTGATTCACGATATCCGCTTTGTGGAAGACAACTGGGAATCCCCCACACTGGGTGCCTGGGGGCTGGGCTGGGAAGTCTGGCTAAATGGCATGGAAGTGACGCAATTTACCTATTTTCAACAGGTTGGCGGCGTCGAGTGTTATCCCGTGACTGGCGAAATTACCTATGGTCTGGAGCGTCTGTGCATGTATTTGCAGGGCGTGGATTCCGTTTACGATCTGGTCTGGACGGATGGGCCTTTTGGCAAAGTGACCTATGGCGATGTGTTTCACCAGAACGAAGTGGAACAGTCTACCTATAATTTTGAACATGCCAATGTCGCCAAACTCTTTGAGCTGTTTGATTTTTACGAAAATGAATCCAACACCCTGATGGCGGCAGAGCTGCCCCTGCCCGCCTATGAAATGGTCGTCAAAGCCTCACATACCTTTAATTTGCTGGACGCCCGTGGCGCTATCTCTGTGACCGAGCGCCAGCGTTACATCCTGCGGGTACGCCAGCTGGCACGCGCCATTGCCCAGAGTTATGTACAGGCACGCGCCAAACTCGGATTCCCGATGGCGACCCCGGCACTGCGCGACGAAGTATTGGCACAGCTACAGGCACAAGCCGATGCTGAAGCCTTATTAGCCAAGGCTGCCCACGATACCGCCCAAGGCTGACCTGCCGACACGACCGAATTGGATACTGGACATGAGCCACACTGTATTGTTTGAACTGGGCTGTGAAGAACTGCCACCCAAAACCCTGAAAATCCTCCGCGATGCCCTGCAGCAGGAAGTCACCGCTCGCCTGCAGGCTGCTGGCCTGACTCATGGACGCATCGAAGCCTATGCCGCGCCACGTCGGCTCGCCTTGCTGATCCACAATCTGGCTTCCCGACAGGCAGACCGGGTGGATGAAAAACGCGGCCCTGCTGCCGTCGCTGGATTTGATGCTGAGGGCAAACCGACTAAAGCGCTCGAAGGCTTTATGCGCGGTGCGGGCATTACTGTCGATCAGCTGTCCCGCATTGATACGCCCAAGGGGGAATGGCTGGTGTATCGTCAGACTATTGCTGGTCAGGCGATGACCACTTTGCTGCCCGAAATCCTGCAGGAAGCCTTGAATGCCCTACCTATCGCCAAGCGGATGCGTAGTGCGGCCAGCCGGACAGAATTTGTGCGGCCGGTACAGTGGGTAGTACTGATGCAGGAAGATGAGGTGATCCCTGCGACCATTCAGGATTTACCGAGTGGCAACCAGACACGCGGTCACCGCTTCCATGCGCCGGAGCAGATTACCCTGGCACACGCCCGCGACTATGTGTCGACGCTGGAAAAAGCCTACGTGCTGGCGGATTTTGATGCCCGTCAAAGCCGGATTGTCCACCAGACTGAGCAACTCGCCGATGCCATTCACGCGCGTGCCCTGATGCCTGCCGCTCTTTTGGATGAAGTCACAGCACTGGTGGAATGGCCAGTGGCGTTACGTGCCCGGTTTGAGCCCCGTTTTCTGCATGTACCGCAAGAAGCACTGATTTCTACCATGCAGGATAACCAGAAGTATTTCTGTCTGGTCAATGCCGAGGGCAAGCTGCAGCCCTACTTCATTACCATCAGCAATATTGAATCTCAGGATCCTGAGCAAATCATTGCGGGCAATGAAAAAGTCGTCCGCCCCCGCCTGACCGATGCGGAATTTTTCTTTAAACAGGATCAGAAACAGCCTTTGGCTGCCCGTCAGGCACGCCTTGAAAATCAGGTGTTTCAGGCGCAACTGGGCACCTTATGGGATAAAAGCCAGCGCATTGCCAACCTAGCTGCTGAGATCGCGACGCTGATCCAGTCGGATGCCGCGCTCGCTCGCGACGCCGGTTTATTGGCCAAATGCGATCTTGCCACCGAAATGGTGGGCGAATTTCCCGAGTTACAGGGGATTGCCGGCAGTTATTATGCCCGTGCCGAAAACAAGCCGGAAGAACTGGCTACTGCCTTAAGAGAACAGTATTTACCCCGTTTTTCCGGCGATGAATTACCGAAAACCAAAACAGGCATGGCTCTCGCGCTGGCTGACCGGCTGGATACGCTGGTGGGGATTTTTGGCATTAACCAGCCGCCTACTGGCAGCAAGGATCCCTTTAGCCTGCGGCGAGCAGCGATCGGTATCTTGCGGATTCTCATTGAAAATCACTTAGCCATCCCGCTGGATGAATTGCTGGCGCTGGCCATTACCGGCTATGGCACTACCCTGAAAAATACCGAAAAAACCCTGCAAGACACCCGCGAATTCCTACAGGGCCGCTATCGGGCGATGTACGAAGATCAGGGCATTGCGGTGGATACCATTCAGGCCGTGCAGGCACTGAATCCCGCGTCACCACTTGATTTTGACCGTCGTTTGAAAGCAGTCCAGCATTTCCGTGAGCTTCCAGAAGCCAGCGCTCTGGCCGCTGCCAACAAACGTGTGGGCAATATTCTGGCCAAAGAATCTGTCTCCGAGGGTGAGCTGAACCCGGCGCTGTTTGAGGGCGAAGAAGAACGTGCTCTGGCGGAAAAGCTGACTACCTTGCAAGCGCAAGCCGCGCCGCTTTTGGCGAACCAGCAGTACACGCCAGCCCTTACGGCCATGGCCAGTTTGCGTGAGCCGATTGACCTGTTTTTTAACCGCGTGATGGTTATGGCGGATGATCCTGTGGTACGGGAAAACCGCCTGCGTTTGCTGAACCGTTTACGCACGCTGTTTTTGAGTGTGGCGGATATCGGACTCTTACAGGGGTGAGCGAGTTACAAGCTTGAGCGAGTCAAAGGCTTGAGTGAGTTACAGCGTTAAGTAAATTAAACGGATAAGACAATCATGAACAGGGATGCTGATTTGCTGGATCGCCGTCTGGGCGGGCTCTATGGCCTGCTCATTGGCGATGCGCTGGGCGTTCCTTATGAGTTTAACGAACCTGAATGCCTGCCGAGTCTGGAGTCTCTCGGCTATCAGCCACCCGCGGGTTTCAAGCGCACCTATCCCAACATAGCGCCGGGTACCTGGTCGGACGATGGCGCACAGGCCTTGTGTCTGTTGGAATCCCTCCTGAAGCATCAGGGCCGTCTGGATCTGGAGGACTTTGCCCAGAGTTTGTGGGCATGGTATCAGCAGGGCCATATGGCAGTAGACCGGCTGGTGTTTGACGTGGGTATCCAGAGTGCGCAGTCGCTGCAATTACTGTCAGATGGCCATCCCGCCAGTCAGTGCGGCGGCACCCATGAACGCAGCAATGGCAACGGTTCACTCATGCGTGTGTTGCCACTGGTGCTGCTCCATCGTGGCTCTGACACCGAGCTGATCGAACGGGCGCATCAGCAATCGCTGGTCACCCATGCTCACGCTCGCTCTCAGATGTGCTGTGCGCTGTATTGCCTGTGGGCATGGTATGAACTGCAGCGGACAGCAGAACCCTGGGCAACGGCAGTTCAGACGCTGGAAACGTACTACGCGACTAAGCCCCTACTGAAGGATCATTTGCACGAATACCAGCAGTGTATTCAGCCATTCGCGCTTAAGTCATTAAACCGCTCCGACTGCACTGGCACGGGTTATGTGGTCGACAGCCTGCATTCCGCACGCTGGGCGTGCCAGTCGGGTGATTTTCTTGATGTCATTCGGCGTGCAATCAGTCTGGGGCATGATACCGATACCACGGCCTGCATCGCGGGTGGGATTGCGGGTATTCGGTGTGGTTTGAGCCGTTTGCCGAAGGATCTGGTAAGTGGACTGCGGGGACAGGAGGAGTGGTTACTGTCATTGTGTGAGGGGATTCGAGAGGCCTTTTTATAGCCGGACAATCCACAATAGAGGGACCCATGTGCAGTGTTAAAATCGGAAGGTGCGCTAGAATTCTTTCGCACAGCAACATGTGCCTATCTCATGGTTTTTCAAATCATTAATTCAAACTTCAAGCATTTGAATAGTATCATTTTTTGATCTCATCAAACTGATGTCGCCAAAATGAAAAAAGCGATGAAGCGTAAATATATCAAAACTCTCACTGCTATCTACGCCCGCTCAGTCTCAGGCAATGTGTAATGGCCAGGGTTAGAAGCCCTGTTTAAAGCACTGGTTGCACCTATTGAAGAGCGAGAAGGTTCACGTGTTGCTGTGATTTTATTTGGTCAAGTGCAGGTTTATCATCGCCGGCATCCATAACGAATACTGACAAAGGAGCTGTAGCCAGTATTCGCCGCTGGTTAGAAATCAATAAGATCACCCCCGAATCTATTACGGTGCAACCCAATGATGAACAATCAAATGACGATTAAGGACCATACCGCTGTGATTAGCTTTAACCCCGGGGTTGGCATATTGAGTGGTGAGTTTATTGGCTTAAATGGTGGTGCGGATTTCTATGCCAACAGTGTAGAGGGTTTACACAAAGAGGGCGAAGTATCACTCAACACTTTTTTAGACGTGTGCCGAGAGCAAGGTTTAGAGCCCTAAAAACATTTTTCAGGAAATTTATAACTCGTGTACCCGCTTCTTTACATGCCCGTAGTGCAGTCGCTGCCACAGCCGCAGGTATGAGCCTTAATCAATGGGTACACAGTGCGCTAGAGCGTGAGGCGACTCAGGGTTAATGGTATTCATCGGCTAGGTCAAACGTTTCACTCGCGCGTCAGGTGGGCGCAATTACCCCGCCACCAGCCAAACATCCCTTCCTAGCCAGTGACGAGTTAATTTTCGAACTCAGCATTCAAACTCAGCGATTACTGATTTTTGCCTATAGTGTTGTGGGTGCCTGAATAATCTCGCCCTCAATCCGAACACCGCTCCTGCTCGCAATTAATCATCCATGGCGTGCCAAAACGATCAGTAAACATCCCAAAGCGCAAGGCCCAGAAAGTCTGCGCCAGCGGCATCGTCACCTGCCCGCCTTCCGACAGCGCTGCAAACACCCGCTCAGCTTCTTCAGCACTGTCCATATTCAGCGACACCGCAAAACCCTGTGCTGGTTGAAAACCCGGATGCGGATTGTCTGAACCCATCAGCACCGCCGCGCCCACTTCCATACTGGCATGCATGATCTGCTGGCGGGCGGATACAGGAATCGGCATGTCATCACTCGGTGGCATATCGGCAAAACGGAACATTTGCAGATTTTTGCCGTTCAGAACCTTCTGATACAGCTGAAAGGCGGCTTCGCATTGGCCATTAAAATTCAGATAGGGATTGAGTCTCATGATGGCTTCCTTGGCGGTCTTTTCTTAATGATTCATTCAACGGCATTCTTAGCATGGGCAAGGCGAATTAGATCGCCTTGACGGCTCACACCCTATGCAGGAGACACTCCGATTCTGTAGAAACAGTGTGATACAGAAACATAGCGAAACTTAGCATAGCCATGCACGGTGACAATCAGGTTTCAGCACGGATTTGTTGGCTTTGCGCAATCCGATTATATGCATTGGAGATTCAGGAGTTTAAACCCACGGACTGTTATTCTCAGCCTCATCTGATGATCCGCACGAATACCGATCAAACGCTGATTTTGATGCTCAAAAGGCAGTCAGATGAATGCCCAAGGCTTGCCAAGCCAGCGCTGTGGGGTATACTGAATCTGTCTCTGAGGTGTACGCCAGACTGGTTTAAACCCCTGAGCCGATATTGATACTTACGGATTCGTTCTGTTGGTTCTGTGTGCATGTCCACCCTGATGTGGAAAGCCTGTGAGCCATCGGCGTTTCCACCTTGAACTTCAGGGTTCAAGGGTAGGATCGGTCAGCGGCACTTTGGAGGTATTTATGCTTTTTTTCCAAATTTCACAACTAAAGAACCTATAACAAAGCACCCAAGCCCAGAAAAAGCCTAATAAATTCCTTAGGTTTCTCTCGCTTCAACTGCTAAACCCAATAACTATTAAACCCATGAACTTTTAAACCCACGATCCTTGCTGATTAGCAGTAATTACCCTTGTTGCAATCAGCTCACTCACCACGCCGTAGATCACGTCATAGGCCAGATCGAGTGCTTAGAATTGCCGGCCGGACTGTGACAGCAGAGCCTGAATAATAAAATAGTGATCTTCAAAAAGCTGCGTGGCGTCGAGTTCTGCCAGTGGTAGCCAACGTACTTCTCCCGCATCGTCTCCCGCAGTGACTGTGGGTAATACTGCAGCAGGCGGCAGTTCAATTAAAAACGCATGGGTCAGGGTACGCCCACGCGATGAACGCAAGGGGTCGTCAAAGACCTGTCTATGCTTGATGCTGGCTTTGAGTATGTCAGGGGCGACATCAATGGCAGTTTCCTCGGCCAGCTCGCGCAAGCAGGCCGCTTGCAGCCACTCTCCCGAATCGAGAAAACCACCCGGCAATGCCCACAAGCCTTTGCCGGGTCTGCGTTTGCGCTGAATCAGCAAAATATGGCCGCTTTGCACGACCATCGCATCCACCGTGACAAAGATTGGGGCATAAGGTGCCGCTGCCCACTGGGTGCGGTAATCCTGCACCATGTGCTGTTCTGCCCTTAATTCCTCATAGTCGGGTTGACTGGCAAACTCGATCAGCCACTGTTGCACTGGCTCTGGCACATGCGGCAGACGTGCGCCATGGCTGGTTTGCTGGCCAAACAGCCGTAGCAGTGAATCATGGCGTTCTTGCAGTGCTTGGGCATTTCTGCCGTCGTTTTCCATCGCTGGAAGCGAGAAATACGCCTCACGCAAAGGGGTTGCGCTCAGTTGATGAAAATTGGGTACTGGGACAAATTCCCACTGCGGAAAAAGCTGCAAATAGTAGGTGGTGTTGTCTTTGGCATGGCCGATCAGGCCGATTCTGGGATGAGTCGGTAACCCGGTGTGCGACTGCGCAAAATCACGCACGGCAGCCTGAATATGACTCAGCCACTGATCATCGTCATAAGGCGAATCCATGACCGGCGCAGTAAACAGACTGTTGCCAAACTCAGCAGGAAAAACGGCGGCAACCTGCTGTTGGCGCTCTGCATACAGCCAAGGGTTGCGCAAAGAGCGCGCCTGTCCGGCCGAGCCCACGAGTAGCAGTACCTGCCCTGCCCGCGCTAATGCTTCAGTGATGACGTGCACATGGCCTTGATGCAAGGGTTGAAAACGGCCAATAAAGAGCAGGAGGTCAAATTTCTCTGAAACGGGAGGAATAGCCATCGCTTGGGTTTAACCTATATTCTTAGTTGATAAATAACAGTATTT
>CAUJHL010000108.1 GCA_963204705.1 Pseudomonadota bacterium
TTTGGACCAGCCGCGGCGGCGCATTCCCTCAATATTCATGCCATGGGCTGCTGCAGGATTGCCCGATGCCATGACAAAGGCCGGAACGTCCTTCAGAATGACGCTACCACCGCCGACCATACAGTAACTGTCTAGCCGGCAGAACTGATGCACACCTGAATTGCCGCCGACCAGTACGCTATTTCCTACGACGACATGCCCTGCGATACCGGCATTGTTTGCAAAGGTATTGTCATTGCCGATACGGCAATCGTGGGCGATATGGGTATTCACCATCAACAAATTACGATGGCCAATCTGGGTGAGCCCTTCATCCTGTACGGTGCCCCGATGCAGCGTGCAATGCTCACGGATGATATTGTTATCGCCAATCTCCAGCCAGGTTTCTTCACCCTGGTATTTGCGATCCTGACAAACCTCGCCGACACTCGAAAACTGAAAAATCCGGTTGCCGCTACCCATACGGGTATACCCGCCAATCACCACATGACTGCCAACGATGGTATTGGCATCAATACGTACGGCAGGCCCAATGATGCTGTACGGCCCGACGGTTACGGTCTCGTGCAGCTCGGCAGTAGGGTCAATGAGTGCCGTTGGGTGGATACGCGGGGATGCAGCAAGCGTCATGATTCAGGGTCCAGCAGGGTTAAAATCCAGTTGTTGTTCGGCGACCAGTATGTCCACACTGGTGACCAGTTGGCCATCTACCCTGGCATTACAGGCAAATTTATAAATACCGCATTTAACCGTCAACAGTCTGGCCTGCAACTGCAAGGTATCCCCCGGCAGCACTGGCCGGCGAAACCGTAATTTGTCCGCCCCGGCAAACACAAACAGCAGCCCATCCCGTGGGCGCTTGCCCACAGTGACATAGCCCAGGACGCCTGCCAACTGTGCCATGGCCTCAAGCATCAGTACACCCGGCATCATCGGTTGCTGGGGAAAATGGCCCTGAAAATATTCTTCATTGCAGGTGACGTTCTTGATGCCTGAAATGGAGTCGCCGGGAACCAGTTCGGTTACCCGATCGACCATCATCATCGGATAGCGCTGCGGCAGAAATTCCCGAAGTTCACGTGCCTGAATTGGAAGAGTAAAGGGCAAAGGCGTGGTAATTTTTGTGTTCATACTGCTGGTCATGGTTGTTGTACTCGCCAGGAAATGACTCCGTTGATCGTCAATTCGGGTTTGATCATTACAACTTGCAGAAAACGGCATACCTTGGTGCGGGTCTGAAGAATTATTTCTCACCATGCACCTTAAGTTTTTCCAATGCCTGAAGGCGCTCGTTCAGACACTCCTGTTCCTCTTGCAGCACTGCCAGCCGTTTAGCCAGCGGTTTCAGTGGCACTTCAGGTAACTGTCTCAGGTTGGCGACCATTTTTTTCCAGTGGCTGTTTTCACTGAAACCCGTACCCGAAGAATAGGTGCCGGGGTGATTGATCGACTTGGTGATCATGGCCATGCCCGTAATCGTCACACCATCCACAATGGTCAAATGACCGGCAATGGCGGAATTTCCGCCAATAATACACTGTTTTCCAATGTGTGTACTTCCGGCAATCACAGTATTTCCAGCTATCGCCGTGTGATCACCAATCCGCACATTGTGAGCGACCTGAATCTGGTTATCCAGAATCACCCCTTTCCCCACGACCGTATCCTCCAGTGCGCCACGGTCAATCGTGGTACTGGCCCCGATACGTGAGCCATCCCCGATCACCACGCGGCCCAGCTGGGCAATTCGGTGCCACTGGCCCTGATGAAAGGCAAAGCCAAACCCTTCCGTACCAATCACCGCATGCGCATGAACCCTGACATCTGCGCCCAGTTCACAGTCATGGGCAATCACCGCATGCGTTTCAATCCAGCACTTGGGGCCGATACAGGTTCTGGCTCCGACAGACGCTCCAGTCTGTATCTGTGTACCTTGGCCAATCTTCACCTCATCGCCGATGGTCACATAAGGTCCAATACTTGCATCCGGATGAATCTGGCAACCACTGCCGATAATCGCGGTGGGATGAATACCAGCAGCCAATCGTGGTGTGCGGTCAAAACTGTGGCTCAGTTGCGCAAAGGTGGCATAAGGATTGTCCACGCAAATGGTCAGCAAAGCCGGTAAATCCGGTTGCTGACGCCACTGTGCCCTGAGCCATTCCAGATCGTCAGTATTAACCAGTACCGCAGATGCTTTGGTGCTCAATACCTGTAGTCGGTATTTGGCGTTGGACAAAAAACTCAGTTCGCCTGTTTGAGCCTGTGCAAGGCTGGCCATGCGAAACAGGGGCATTGCAGAAGTGCCGTCATGATCTGGTACTTCGGCTCCTTCGGCAGCCAGCCAGTGCGCAGTCCCTTTGATTTGAACGAGCAGTCTGCCAAGCTGAAAGCAGGGCTCCTGCTGACTTAGCTGGGCTGCAGTGAATTGTTCTGGATTTACGCTGGCAATGGGAATTGACGCTGAATCGGTACCGGACATCCCGAAAAAACCTTGATCTTGGGTCTGGAGGATAATTATCCCTTATTCATTCGGATGATGACACTTTCTAGAGGCATTTAGGGAGATGGATAGGAATTAACACTTTGAAATTTAGATAATTAAAAAGAAAGGGAGCTAGAATTCCTAACTCCCTCCTGTTTTGGCAAATACCACACGGTACGGCTGAAGCCTCAACACACTCCAGGCCCTGACCGCATTATTTGGCGGCGTTCAGGCGATCGGTGATTTTCTTGGTAATGTCTACCGAAGGATCGGCCCAAATGACATTTTTGCGTTCGATGATCACGTCGAAATTGCCTTCCTTGCGAATGGCCTCAATCACGCCTTCCAGTTTCGGCATCATGGTTTTCAACATGTTGCTCTGCGCTTCTTCTACCTTGCGCTGCATGCCTTCAGCCGTGCTGTTGTAATCGTTCAGCTTGGATTGTGCCTGGGAT
>CAUJHL010000109.1 GCA_963204705.1 Pseudomonadota bacterium
TGATGGGAAACGCACAGGATTAACTCCCCAGATTCCGCAGAGTTTAGAGATTGTTCGACATAAAACCTGAAATCGAGCTCTGTTCAGGCCTAAATTTTCTTTTAAGGCGGGTTTTTTACCCAATTTATCAGCGCCTTATACCTAATTTTTTTTGACAAATCACGACGTTACTTTTCGGTAATTTTCAGACAGAATGTAAGACCAGTTAGACGAAAAACGCTAACTAAAACACGACAAAAGTCTACACTACTGTACGATAGGCCTGATGCTGCCGGCGATGCTTGTCTGATGACACGACCGGATGGAGATGCAGTGAGTGGGCCGTGTTCGACGTGGCGCCCGATGGGTTGCCAGACAACTGCCTGCCCTGAGGATCTCGCCGTGCTGAATTGCATGCCTGTACGTTTGCCCTCCCGTTCTCCCTTTCGCTTGTATACCCCCGCCCTGACGCTGAGCCTGAGTGCCGCCCTGCTGCCCACATTTGCCCAGCAGGCCATGGCCGCCACGCCAGATGCTCAGGCGGAAGCGCTTGCGCAGCAGGCCGATCAGCGTTTGCATGGCTTTGGGGATTCTCGTGCACGCCTGACCATGACCCTGATCAGCCCCTCCGGACAAACTGCAAGCCGCCAGCTTCGGGTGCAAACCCTGGAAAATGGCAAGGATGGCGATCGCAGTCTGATGGTGTTTGATACCCCTCGCGATGTCAGTGGCACCGCGCTGCTGACGCAAACCCGTGTAGAAGCGGACGATCTGCAGTGGCTGTATTTGCCCGCACTGGGTCGGGTCAAACAGATTGGTGGTGGCAATAAATCGGGGCCATTTATGGGTTCTGAATTTGCGTTTGAGGACATCGTCACCCCGTATTGGCAAAAATACCGCTATAGCCTGATCGGCGACCAAAAATGCAGCGCGCCTGCGGTGACACTGACCTGTACCGTGCTTGAGCGCACGCCTAAAGACCCGAACTCGGGCTACACCCGCCAGCAAGTGTGGATCGACCGGCAGGATCTGCTGATTCGCCGGATTGATTTTTACGATCGCAAAAATACCCTGCTAAAAACCTATACCGCCTCGGGATTTCAGCAAGTTCAGGGACAATGGCGCCCCAGCAGCATGCTGATGGTGAATCTGCAAACCCACAAACAGACTCGTCTGGACTGGTCGGACTACCAGTTTCGTACTGGGCTGAAACCCGCTGATTTTTCTGAAACTGCCCTGAAACGGACACGCTAAGGTGTACCGGCATCACAACACAGTGCTGGCTTCGCTGCTGGCACTGACGGCACTTTCTGTCGTCACCGCTACCTACGCCAGCCCACTGACACCGGCCAAAGCCAGCGTGTCCGGTGAGCTGACGCTGTTTCCCCAGACTGGGGCACAGGGTCAGGGCCGCACAACGGCGTCATTAGCCGCTGAGGGCACTTGGCAAGGCGACTGGCCGGACAGTTCTGTGCAATGGACGCTTACCCCATTTGCCCGTTGGAATAGCCAGGATACGGCGCGCAGCCATGCCGATCTGCGCGTGGCCGAGCTGACAGGAAGCCGGGGAGACTGGCACTGGCAGGCCGGAGTGTCGCAGATTTACTGGGGAGTCACCGAAGGCAGTCATCCCGTCGATGTGATCAATCAGGTCGATGCGCTGGAAAATCCGGAAGGTACCGTCCACCTCGGCCAGCCCGTGCTCGGTGCCGGCTGGGAAAAAGCCAGTGCGACGAATGGCAGTCAGTTGCTGGATCTCTATCTGCTGCCCGGATTTCGTGAACGGGCATTTGCTTCCGAAAGCGGGCGCTTGCGTCTGCCCTGGCGGGTATTGACCGATTCTGCCCAATATGAATCTGCTAAAGGTCGCCATCATGTCGATGTGGCGGCGCGCTATCAGTGGCAAGGGGAAGGGCTGCGGGTTGGGCTGAGTGCCTTTCAGGGGACTTCCCGTGAGCCGCAGTTGCTGCCGCAGATCGATTGGTTGCAGATTGGCCCCAGTGGATTTGCCCCTGGCTATGCGCCGTACCTGCTGCCGTATTACCCACAAATCCGCCAAGTTGGCGTGGATGCCCAATGGACGCGAGGCGACTGGTTATGGAAAGCCGAAGCCATGAACCGTCAGGGTTTCGGCGCCACTGCCTATCAGACGCTGGATGCGGGTGTGGAAATGACGCAGGTGGGCATTTTCGGTAGCCGGATGGATCTGGGCTGGCTCGCTGAAGGCCTGTACGACAGTCGTGGACAGCAGGCCACGCAGCCCTTTGAACACGACCTGCTGATCGGCTGGCGGCTGGCCCTGAATGATGAAGCCTCGTCAGAGCTCTTACTGGCGGTGATCCGCGATGTGAAACACCCCGAAAGCTACTGGCGGCTGCAGGGCAGTCACCGGCTCACGGAGCATGTCAGCCTGAGTGTGGAAGGCCGGGTATTTCACAGCCGTACGCCGCAATCGGCTTTAGAGGTGCTACAGGTACCCGACCATGACTATCTGCTACGGGCTTTTAGTCGGGACAGTCAGTTACGTGCCGTACTAAGCTGGTTTTATTGATTTTATTGATTTATTTTTTCCGATTTGAGTGCAGGAACTGTCGTCCATGACTTCTCACGACCCGACTGATTTGGCCGCTTTCCCTGAAGTGGAAACGCGCACCCAGCGCTTCTGGCGGCAACTGGCCCAATGGATCGTGCATCATCCCTGGCTGTGCATCATGGTATCGGTTGTCCTGACGCTGGTGATCAGTGCGGGCAGCGCGGGCTATGTCTATTCGATGGATCATCGCGCATTTTTTGGCCATGACAATCCGCAATTACTGGCCTTTGAAAAACTGCAGGAAGACTATACCCGTACCGATACCATCCTGATTGCACTGGCACCCCGTGATGGGCAGGTGTTCACGCCGGGCTTTCTCACCGTACTCAAAGACCTGACGGCACAGAGCTGGCAGTTGCCCTATTCGCAGCGGGTAGAATCACTGACAAATTTTCAGCGGATTCAGGTAGATGGCGATAGCATTAGCACCGCCGATCTGGTCAGCACTCCCGCCAGCCTGACTCCAAATGCCTTGCAGGACATTCGCCAGACTGCCGTGCAGGAGCCTTTTTTGGTTCATGCACTGGTGAATCCCGAAGGCAGTGTGGCCGGTGTGCGCATTACCCTGAATATGCCCGGCAAAGCGCCCCAGACCGAGATTCCGGAAATCGTCGATGCCGTGCGTGAGCTGACGGGCAAACTGACGAAAGCACATCCGGACATTCAGGTGCATCTGGCGGGCCAGCCGATTGCCAATAAAGCCTATCCCGAAGAATCGCAGGCCGATGGCGTGCGCGTCTGGCCATGGTTCCTGCTGACCATGATGCTGGTGCTGGCGGTGTTGTTCCGCAGTGTCAAGGCGATGCTGATCACGGTGGTGGTGTGTATTTTGGCGGTGCTGGGCGGGACGGGCTTTGTGGGCCTGTTCCGGCTGGTGGTGAATGACAGTGTGATCGTTGCACCGATCATGATTTTGTCGATGGCCTTTGCCGATGGCATACACATCGTGGTGAACTGGATTCAGTCGGTCAATGCAGGGCTGTCCAAGCGGGACGCCATGGCGGAAAGCCTGCGGCTGAACATGGGGCCGATGGTGGTGACCAGCGTGATGACCGCCGTGGGCTTTCTGACGCTGCTGTTTAATGACTCACCGCCGTTTCAGGTCATGGGTCTGATTGTGTCGGCGGGTGTGGTCTTTGCACTGGGACTGACAGTGTTTTTGACCGCACCGCTGCTGGTGGTCTTGCCGGGTGAGCCACCGCGTAAAATTTCTCCGCTAATGCGTGAGGATTCCCCAGCAGTACAACGCTTTGCCGATTTTATCATTCACCGGCACAAGGCCATTTTGCTGGCCTGTCTGGCGGTGGCTGCCTTTTTTATCGCCTTTGTTCCGCAAAACCGTATTAACGACGACATCGTCAAGTATTACACCCCACAGGCGCAATTTCGTCAGGACGTGGAATTTGTCAATAATCACCTGACTGGGATTGCCGAAATCAATTATTCGCTACCCGCTGCGGGCAAGGATGAGATCGTAGACCCTGCGTATCTGAAGCAGCTGGATGCCTTTGGCCAGTGGCTAAAAACCCAGCCAGACGTGACTCAGGTCAATTCACTGGTCGATATCATCAAGCGCATCAATCAGGTGATGCACAACAACGATCCGGCGTTTTACCGCATCCCCGACAATCGCGAAGAAATCGCACAGTACCTGTTGCAGTACGAACTGTCGATGCCCTACGGCATGGATCTGAATTACCTCATCCGCTTTGACCGTTCAGAAAGCCGGGTACGTGTCGCGGTGGGCAGCTCCAGTGGCCAAAAAATCATCGCACTGGATGCCGCCGCCCAGAATTGGCTGAAAGCCCATGCGCCGCAGCGGATGCAGGTACAGGGCAGCTCTCTGAATCTGATGTTTGCCCATATCAGCGAACGCTCGATCAATGGCATGTTTGGCGGCATGCTGGGCTCTTTGGTGGCGGAATCGCTGTTTGTGATGCTAGTGTTTCGTGCATTTCGGCTCGGTCTGGCCAGTTTTCTGGGCAATCTGATTCCGATCGGCATGGCCTTTGGCGCCTGGGCCATGCTCAATGGCAATATCGACGTGGGCCTGACCGTGGTGCTGGGGATTGCGTTCAGCGTGGTGGTGGACGATACCATTCACTTTATTTCCAAGTACGAACGCGCCAGAACCGCTCTGGGCAAAAGCCCGGAAGATGCCGTGCGTTATGCCTTTAGCCATGTCGGGTTTGCCTTGCTGTCTACCACTGCCGTGCTGGGACTGGGCTATGCCTGGCTGGGCAACTCGGCCATTCAGCTCACGGTGAATACTGCGGTCGTCACCTGTACCACTATCGGCATTGCCCTGCTGATCGATGTCTTTATGCTGCCCAGCCTGTTTCTGATTCTGGATCGGCGCGATCTGACACCCCCATCGAGCAAGCAGACAGACGAGACAACGGGCAACGATACAGACAAAACCACCTCATTTCCTTTGGCGAACGCGTCGCTCGCGCATCCTGTTTCTGGAGCCATCCATGACTGAGCTTAGCCTGTCCAGCCCCTGGCTGATCCGTTTCAAAGCGTGGGTCGATCAGCGCTTTGCCCTGCCCAATGCGCTGCTGTTTTTTATTCTCTACCTGACCACGGCGCTGGTGGCGCGCCACGGTGGCGCTGTGCCCGCTGGATTGCACTGGCTGGATGTGCTGGGCTGTGGGGTGACCTGGTCGTTTTTCCTGCTGCTACGGGTGTTTGACGAGCACAAGGACTATGCGCTGGATTGTCAGAATCACCCGGATCGTGTGCTGCAGCGTGGACTGATCACTCTGACCCACCTCAAATGGGTCGGTGCTGCCAGCATTCTGCTGCAAGTGGGCTTTGCCCTCGCCAGCGATGCGTCCCTGGCGTCCTTTCCGGGGCCGGTACTGCTGGCCTGGCTGGCGATGTTTGGCTGGACTTGCCTGATGGGCAAGGAGTTTTTTGTCGAAGAATGGCTCAACCGTCACCTGACCTGGTATGCCATCTCGCACATGCTGGTGATGCCGCTGATCGTCTGGTGGCTGGCACAAATGGCCCAGCCGGGCACCACGTTCAGCTTGCCCTTGAAAGTGCTCATGCTGCTGGCATTTTTGAGTGGCTTTTGCTTTGAAATCACGCGCAAAACCAAAGGCCCCGAGGAAGAACGCGACAGCATCGAGTCCTATTCGCGAATTTTTGGGACGCGCGGCAGTGCGCTCGTGGTCATGGCGCTGGTCACGGCAATGGTGCTGTGTCAGATCGGTTTGCTCGCTGTGCTGACGGGTGACATCGCGCAGGTTCCGGTCTGGGCTGGGGTGATTCTGGCTGTTTTTTGGGTGCTGGGCATTCGTCAGCTCATGGCTTTTTACAAGGTGCCAAGCCTGCAGGGACGTGAGCGCAATGAAAAAGCCGTCGCCCTGACTATGTTGGCCGGTTATGCGGTGGTGATGGCCGTCATTCTGTGTGGCTGATGCTGTGGCGGTAATGCGGTGTTGAGGTCGTACCTAGCCTCTGGCTGCTTGCTAATTGCTAAGAGCCCACGGTTTGGGTGCAGTGCTGGTTGAATCATAAGTTGTTTGAGTTAAGTGTTGATCGTGTCATGAATATGCCCCGCTTTTCCCCGGATCGGGGGTTGTCGCTACGTGTCCTGGAGTCCAGAGCCATGCCTTTTTCCGCCCGTCCCGCCAGCTTTGATCCGCATTATCTGTTTGATGTGGAACACCGGGCGCAGTGTCGCTTTCAGCATCACGGCACCGAGTATCTGGTGAATCCGGTCGATGTCTCGCTCAATCATCTGTGTCTGGCAGTGGATGAGGGCGCCCCGCTACCGGAGCTGGGCGAATGTCTGGAACAGCTGGAATTGAGCCTGCTTGGGCGGCATTTTGTGATTCCCCGGCTGATCGTGCGGGCCATACGCACCGAAGCCTGGTGTCCCACCGAAATTGAGCTGGGACTGGGTCAGTGTGAGGACACCGCCGCCATACTCTGGGAAATTAGCTACCTGCTGCGCAACCGCCCACCACTGGGGGCCAATCAGAGCTGGGACGAGCTGACCCTGCCACGGATTCCCGCCCGTGGACTGTATACCGAAGCAGCCCGGCAGGAACGGCTGGACTTTGTACGCGAAGAAACAGGCGCCCCACTCGCAGAAGTGGCCCAGATCCGGCTGGATCCCCGCAAACTGGTCAGTAATATCGAGGCGCTGATTGGCTCGGTAGAAATTCCGGTGGGTGTGGCCGGCCCATTGCACATCAAGGGTTCCTTTGCAGGCGGCCTATACTATGCGCCACTGGCCACGTCGGAAGGCGCACTGGTGGCGTCAGCGACTCGTGGAGCGACGGCACTGTCCCGTTCCGGTGGCGTTAAAACGCGGGTGCTGGGCCAGCGCATGATGCGGGTGCCGGTGTTTGTGTTTGGCTCCATGAGCAGTGCACTGCTGTTTGCCGACTGGATCAAGGACAATTACCGCAATCTGGCGGAAGAAGTCGGCAAGTACTCCAATTACGCCTCGCTAGAAGAAGTACAGCCTTACGTACTGGGCCGCGTGGTGCATGTGCATTTTATTTATGAAACCGGGGATGCCGCCGGTCAAAATATGACCACCACCTGTACCTGGCAGGCCTGCCAGTGGGTGCTGAAACAAATCAAGCGCTTTTCCGGCATGCAGCTGGAAAACTTCCTGATCGAAGCCAATCTGTCAAACGACAAAAAAGTCACCTATCAGACCTTTCTCAAGGGGCGTGGCATCCGGGTGGTTGCCGAAGCGGTGCTGACTCGTGAGGTGTGTGAGCGCATCCTGAAAATCGACCCACGGCAAATGGTAGCGGCCTACCAGTACATTGCCTCCGGCTCGATTGCCTCGGGCATGATTGGCATGAACATCAACGTGGCCAACATCATCGCGGCCATGTTCAGCGCGCTGGGACAGGACATTGCCTGTGTGCATGAATCGGCACTGGCCCACTTGCACGTCGAGCTGACGGACAACGACGCGGTGTATTGCACCATGATGCTGCCCTCGCTGGTAATCGGCACCGTGGGCGGCGGCACCAATTTGCCCCAGCAGCGTGAATGTCTGGAAATGATTGGCTGCGCCGGCCCCGGCAAGGCCCACAAGCTGGCAGAGATCATCGCGTCCTACTGTCTGGCGCTGGATATTTCTACCCTGTCTGCCGTGGCTTCCGACCAGTTTGCCCGCGCCCATGAAAAACTGGGCCGCAACCGTCCGGTGAATTACCTGAAAGTTGGCGACCTCAACCCCGAGTGGCTCAATGATGCCATTCAACAGTCTGGCCTGATGGCACTGCGCGTGCAGGACATGATGGCCTTGCCTCAGGTGATGACCGGCTCCAGCATCATCACCGAGCTGACGGCGCACAAGAGCAACAAACTGATCGGTCATTTCCCGTACCGCCTGAGCACCGATCAGGGCGAGCGCGAGGTCATGATCAAGATCAAACCGCTGGATGCCGAAGTCATTCTGATGGTCAACAGCATGGCCTCCATGTGCAATCCACGGCTGGCGCAGGAATTCAACCAGTTCCGCGACCAGCTGGGCTTTGAGCGCTGCCATGTCCGCGAACTGGCGGTGATGAGCCAGCAAGACCCGCGCTTTGTCCGCCACGCGCCACTGACCTATGCCACCGTAGCCGATACGGAGCGCGAAGCCTTTGTCATCATTCAGGAAAAACTGAACGGCCTGGAGTTGATGGACAGTGCCGAAGACACCTCTGGCTGGCAGCGGGAACACATTGAAGCCGCCGTTCGTGGGATGGCGGAATTGCACGCGATCTGGCTAGGGCGGGAAAACGAACTGAGCCAGCAACCCTGGCTGGGTCACTACCCGACCGCCGCCAATATGCTGGAAAAGCGCCGGCTGTGGGAACTGCTGGGTGTCCATGCCCGCGAGGAATTTCCCGAATGGTTCTCCGAACAGGATCTGACCAATTACCGTCGGGTCGTGCACAGCATGGGCGACTGGTGGCCTCTGATTGAAGCCATGCCCCGCACGCTGATTCACAATGATTTTAACCCGCGCAATCTGGCCTTTCGCCGTGAGGCCGATGGCGGTCTGCGTCTGTGTGCCTACGACTGGGAACTGGCGACACTGCATCTACCCCAGCACGATCTGGTGGAGTTACTGGGCTTTAGCCTGCAACACCCGATTGATGAGGACATGGTGGAAGCGCTGATCGAACTGCACCGCACCGAGCTGGAACGCCACAGCGGGATGACGCTGGACCGGGAAACCTGGCGTCGCGGCTATGTGCTGGCGCTGATGGACATGCTAGTGAACCGCATGCCGATGTACGTCATGGCGCACACCTTCCGCCATTATCCATTTATGGAGCGCATTTACCGCGCCTTCCGTGATTTGCTGGATTTTGAGCAGATTGGCCAGCCGGGAGTGACGCCATGACGCTCGCTGACCATACCTCGCTGGACGACCAGCGAATCGACCCGCTGAAAGACCCGTTAATTGATCCGTTAATTGACCAGAAAGATGCCCTGGCCCTTGACCCTGAGCTGCTCGGGGGCAAAGCCGCCAATCTGGCCTGGCTGAGTCGCGAGGGCTTTCCGGTGCCGCACTGGTGGGTAGTGACCACGGCCGTGTTTCGGCAGCTATTGCAGGACAATGGCCTGACCCAGATCGTGGCAGACGCATTGGCCCAGATCACCCCGGAATCCACGCCTGCCGAGGTCGAACCCATCGCGCAGCACTTACAAGCGCAGGTCATGCAGGCCACCTTGCCCCCATCACTGCTCACCGCATTCGATACGCTGTTAATCGGGCGGGAACACACCCTGTTTGCCGTGCGCTCCTCGGTGCTGGGTGAAGATGCCCAAGGCGCTTCGTTTGCCGGGCAAATGGACAGTTACCTGTATCAGCAGGGACGGGACGCGCTGGCGCACAGCCTGTTACGGGTCGCCGCCTCCGCGTTTAATGCCCGTGCTTTGCTCTATCGGCTGGCCAAGAGCATTCCGCTGGACGACATTCGGGCTGCGGTGATCATTCAGGAAATGATCGACCCACAAGTATCTGGCGTGATGTTTACTGCCCATCCGCTGACCGGAAGCCGCCGCCATGCGCTGATTTCAGCCGCCTGGGGCGTGGGTGAAGGCATCGTGGCGGGGCTGTGCAACACCGATGAATTTACGGTGGGCCTTTTTGATGCTGAGATTCAGGTGCAACTGGCTGACAAGGATCAGGCGGTGGTGTTTGACCGCGAAAATGGTCTGGGCACCCGCGAGATTGAGATTCATGGCGACCAGCGCCATCACGCCTGCCTGAGCGATGCCCAGATTCTTTCCCTGCGCGATCTGGGCCTGCGCATTGCAGCACGGCAACAGTTTCCGCAGGACATTGAATGGGCACTGCGTGACGGCGAATGGTTCATTTTACAGACACGTCCGGTCACCCGTTTGCCCACTCCTGTCACGCCCATTGGCAAACGCATCGTGTTTGATAATTCCAATATTCAGGAATCCTACTGCGGTGTGACCACACCACTGACTTTTAGTTTTGCCAATCGCGCCTACGCCACGGTATACGAGCAAACCATGCGCCTGCTGGGCGTCAGTGAGGGCCGCATCACCGAACACCGCGATATGCTGGACAACATGCTCGGACTGGTCAACGGGCGGGTGTATTACAACATCAATAACTGGTATCGCGGCCTGTTGCTGCTGCCTTCGTTCAAAACCAACAAGGCCGACATGGAACGCATGATGGGCCTGACCGATCCGGTGGATCTGGTGCAGGATCGTCAATTTACCCTGATGGAAAAACTCCTGCGGCTGCCACAAGTGCTGCGCGCGCTTGTCACACTACTGCGCGGATTTCGCCAGATGGGCCAGCGGGTGGTGGACTTTAACACCCTGTTTGAGTCTGCCTACCAGAGTATCGACCGGCCGCACCTGCACACGCTGACGCCCGGCGAGCTGATTGACGAAGCACGCCGACTGGATCGGGATCTGCTGCAGCGCTGGACCTCTCCCATCATCAATGATTTTTACGTGATGATGATGAATGGCAAGGTGCATCGCACGCTGGTCGCCGCTGGTTTTGCAGAACCTGCCGTCTTGCAGAACAATTTATTGTCCGGTGAAGAAGGCATTGAAAGCACCGAGCCGACCAAGTTTTTGCTGCGCCTATGCGCCACGATACGCACCCGGCCAGCACTGCGCAAACTGATTGAGCAGGGCGATAACGCCACGCTGCTGGCGCGAGTACAGGTACTTGACCCCGACTGCTACGCTCAGTGTCTTGATTATATTGAGCGTTATGGCGATCGCACCATTGGTGAGCTGAAGCTGGAATCGGTCACCCTGCGGCAGGACACCGGCTTTTTGTTTGCCATTTTAAAAAACTACCTTAGTCGTGACGACCTGACGCCGGAAACCCTAGCCGCCCGCGAAGCGCAGTTCCGGCACTCCGCCGAAGCCGAAGCCTTTACGGCGATCGAACAGCGGCTGGGTGCCCGTCAACTGCGCCAGTTTAAAATGCATCTGACAAAGCTGCGCGATGCCATTCGCAATCGGGAAAACATGCGGCTGGCACGCACGCGGGTATTTGGGCTGTATCGGGATCTGTTTCTGGAAATTGGCCGTCAATTTGCCTTTAGTGGCTGGCTGGACGACGCTCGGGATATTTTTTACCTAAGTATCGACGAGTTGTACGCCCTGCAGGATGGCCGTTCGGTACAACTAAGCCTGAAACCCCTGGTCGCTGCCCGCAAAGCCGAATACGCGGCCTATGAAGCCGCCGATTTGCCGCATCATTTCTGGACGCACGGCATGGCGTATTACCAGAATGTTTACCGCTATCCCTTTGAGCAGACTGAGTAAATGACCGGAAACGAACTCAAGTGAACCGGCTGCTACCCAGGGATAGAAGAAGAAAATATT
>CAUJHL010000110.1 GCA_963204705.1 Pseudomonadota bacterium
TTGGCCTGGCAAGGCAGCGTAAGTTTAAACGCTAGTCTTTGATTTCTTCAGAAAAATGTCTCACCCTGTGGGGCATTTTTTATTTCAGGGCAGCTAATTCACCCACTAGTACGTCATGGGTTAAGCGTTACCTTGAATGTTGGGTTTCACTCAGCCAATCACCGTTTTGACATAGGCATTTGTTAGAATAGCGCAGCCCGTCACCAACATGCGGGCTGGCAGAGAGTCGAATTGATTTAAGAGCGTATTGAACCCTATTGAACCTTATTGGAGCGTAATGGTGAATAAAGCAATTCTGGGCATGGGTATTTTAGGGTTGCATCTGGCGTTGGCTCAGGGGCAATCCGTTTGGGCGGATGCACAATTACGCGTGCCTGAAGGGGTGGAACTGATGGCCGTGGATGAGCAGGAATACGACTCTGGGCTGTTTGCACCGAAATTGAAAACAGTCACGCTGACACCAGGTGCTCATCAGATCATTGCCCGCTTTAATCAATTATACGATCTGAATGCCGATGAACATGATGTCCTGAAATCTTCTCCCGTGATCCTGAATCTTGAGGCGCAGGATCAGCAAGTATATACCCTGACTGCTCTGGATGTGCCGCGTGACTATGTGAAAGCCAAACGCTACGCCAAAACACCACTACTTGAAATTCGGGATAATACAGGTGCTGTTGTCGCTAGTAAGCAGGGGATTCCCGGGCAGGAATTATCGTTGATGCGCCGTATTGAAAAGTCGGTGAGTTCTGCAATCAAGCAGGAGCAGGGCGAAACGCCGAAAGCACCGCCCACACGACTGGAGCAATTCCAGTTCATCTGGAATCAAGCCAATCCGGCTGAGCGCAGTGCGATTCGCGAGTGGCTCCGAAAGCAGTAAATCAAAAATTAAGGCGCTGACGCGGGAATCAAGTGCTGGCTCATCTGCTCCAGCACCTCAATTAACGATTCTGAATCGCATAATCTGCCGTGACGACAACGCGGGCAACCTTGTCGATCGTGGAGGTGTCGTAGTCACCACTGTAATCGCTTTCATCGGTGGAGAGGGGCGCACGAATCTGAAAAACTCCCTGGGAGGCCGAGCGCATGGCACCGACGCTGACACCGCCACTTTTGGCAAATTCTACGGCACGATCATGGGCATTTTTGGTGGCCTCGCCGATCAATTGCAATTTGATCTGATCGAGATTGCCCACCAGGTATTGCGTGGTGTTGTCATGCAAATCCAGCCCCTGACCAATCAGGGCTTCCATGGTGGCATTGAGGCGAGCAGGTTTTTGCACGTCATTTAATACCACGCCAAGTGTCCGCGATAGGCGATAACCAACAATGCCGCCCTCACTGCCATTGTCCAGTTTTTGGTAAAGCGGTTCCGAACTCCATTCGGAGACTTCGAGATTTTCATTGGCCGTTAAACTGCCATTGCTCAGTGCCTTGACTACTCGCTGGGTATCCTGCTGCAGTATGGGCAAGGCATCCGCCACTGAATTGGCCTGTGAGCTGAGGGTCACTTTCCATTGAGCCCGATCGGCACGGACTGCTTTCTCAGCCACTCCTTTAACCGATATGGATTCACGGGACTCGGCAACCGATTGTGCGGCCTTGCCTAAAATCAAACTGCCACCTATGGCACCCATGGCTAGCAGGCCGCCCAAAATGAGGGCGGGCGTGTTCAGTGTAGAATTATTGTTCATGGTGTTAACCTGACATTAATGATGATCGTAAAATCCAGAGAGTAAACATTCCTGATTCATGAGTAAAGGAGTAGTAGCGAACTGGGTGAAAAGGCTTATAAACGGAAAAAACATACTGCATGTGGTTGCGTAATTTTGAATAATAAAAACAGATTAAGGAGTGTCATTTATGTCGCCGGAACTTGGCTCCAGTGTAACGATTACTGAATTCTGG
The DNA here is from genome assembly GCA_963204705.1 of Pseudomonadota bacterium. Taxonomy (GTDB): domain Bacteria; phylum Pseudomonadota; class Gammaproteobacteria; order Pseudomonadales; family Moraxellaceae; genus CAUJHL01. The sequence goes on from CAUJHL010000110.1 coordinate 1,909, forward strand.
GGAACACCCGAAGGTCAGAAAACCCGTTTGGCCAGTGATTTTGCCCTTCGTGTGGTGGAGCAGCAAACGGACGCAGTCCTGACGGATTTTGCAAAGGATGGGTTTCGGGGTGCGTTGAGTCGCGAGCAACTGCACACCCGTGTGAATGAAATTTTAGCCGACATTACAGAGGAAACTCAGTGGATGGCGGCTTTGCGAAAACTCCGCAACCGCTTGCAATTGCGGTGGATTTGGCAGGATTCCAACCGCCTGACGACACTGGTTCAACTCACACGAGAGCTATCCGATTTTGCCGATCTCTGCATTGAGGCAGCGATTGCCTTTGCAGAGCCTGCGCTGGAAGCGCGATATGGCCAGCCAGTGGGTGAGGACAATGGCCAGCGTCAGCACCTCATCGTCATCGCCATGGGCAAGCACGGTGCTCAGGAGCTGAATTTATCCAGTGATATTGACCTGATTTTCTGTTTTGACGAGGCCGGCGACACCACTGGCCGCAAGTCGATTCCCGTGCAGCAGTACATGATCCAGCTCGGACAAGCGGTTATTCGCTTGCTGGATCAACCCACGGCCGATGGCTTTGTGTTTCGGGTCGATATGCGTTTGCGGCCCTGGGGCGATGGTAGTCCGCTCGCCATCAGTCACAACGCACTCGAACGGTATCTCGAACAGCATGGGCGCGACTGGGAGCGGTATGCCTGGATCAAGGCGCGTGCGGTGACCGGAGGCAAGGCAGGCGAGCAGCTGATAGCCATGACACGGCCCTTTGTGTATCGGCGGTATGTGGATTACACCGCGTTTGCGGCCTTACGGGAAATGAAGGCCATGATCGAGCGCGAAGTCCAGCGGCGGCAGGTTGACCAGGATGTCAAACTGGGTGCGGGCGGTATTCGTGAAATAGAATTTATCGTTCAGGCCTTTCAGCTGATTCACGGTGGTGCGCGCAAACCCTTACGGGGATTGAATTGTCTGGCTATGCTAAACGAGCTGGAGCGATCGAGCTTGCTGAAACCCCAACAAGTCACAGGCCTCAGTGCTGCCTATGGGTTTCTTCGGCGGGTAGAGCATGGGATACAGGCTCTGGACGACCAGCAGACGCAGCAACTGCCGTCAGATACTGAACGGCAACAGCGTTTGGCGACGGTGCTGGGTTTTGCCGATTGGCCCGCCTTTATGGTGGCGCTGGATAGCCATCGGCATTTGGTTCGGCAGGAATTTGCCCAAGTCGTCAGTGAACGTGCCGCACCAACACCTCATTCAGAAAAGCCCCTTGAAGAGCTCGAACGCCAGCTGGATGAAAAACTCGATCACGCCAGCCGGGACATGTTGCGGCAATTTCGTCAGGGCAAAACCCTGCAAAAACTCCCCGAGCGAACTCGGCAGCGACTCACTCAGGTCTGGCCGATTCTCATACCCGCGATTTTAAGGACCTCAGAACCCTCCGTTGCCTTAACACGTTTGTTGCCTTTTTTGGAAAAAACACTGAGGCGCTCGGTCTATCTGGTGATGCTCATCGAAAACCCCGCCGCGGTACAGCGATTGGTGCAGATGTTTGCGGTCAGCCCATGGATCAGTGAACGTCTGATTCAATATCCCGTTTTGCTGGATGAATTTTTGGGTGCCAATTTGCAGCAACTGCCTAATCGTGAACAATTGGCAGATACCTTGCGTCAGCAGTTGCTTCGGGTGGATCGGGATGATGTTGAGGGACAGATGCGGGTCTTGCGGCTGTTTCGGCACAGTGAAGTACTGGCTGTTGCTGCCAGTGATGTGCTGGCGGAAAGACCGCTGATGAAGGTGTCCGACTCCCTGACCTTTATCGCCGAGGTGGTACTGGAAGCAACACTCGCACTGGCGTTAACCACGCTGAAAGAGCGGTTTGGCATGCCGTGCTGGTCGAATGGTGAACGGATGACCGAGGACAATCCGGCGTTTGCGATCATTGGCTATGGCAAGCTGGGCGGTATCGAACTGGGCTACGGCTCCGATCTGGATCTGGTGTTTCTGCACGATGTGGATGAGCAGCAGGATACCGACGGTGCCAAAGCGATTTCCGGTATGGAATTTTGCCTGAAGTTGGCGCAGAAAATCACCAGCCTGCTGACCATGCAAACGCTGGATGGCCGGGTGTATGAAGTGGACACCCGCCTGCGCCCTTCGGGTGAATCGGGCGTACTGGTGTCCAGTCTGACCGCCTTTGAACATTATCAGCGCAGTAGTGCCTGGCTTTGGGAGCATCAGGCGCTCGTTCGGGCACGCGCCCTGTGTGGTGGTGAGCAGGTGATGGCAGCGTTCGGTAACATTCGCCAGTCGATTCTGACGCTGCCACGAGATGAAGCCACTGTGCGCGAGGAAGTCCGAGCCATGCGCCAAAAAATGCGCGATCATCTGGGAACGCGTCCAGAACAGCAAAAAGCGGGGATTTTCCATCTCAAGCAGGATGCAGGTGGTATCGTGGATATTGAATTTATGGCACAGTATGGGGTGCTGGCCTGGAGCGGGGCATCACCCGAACTGGCCCGCTTTTCAGACAATGTACGCTTGCTTGACGACATGGCGTCTGCTGGCCGCTTACCCCGCGCCGATGCCGACGCACTGACCGATGCGTATTTACGTGAACGTGCTGAAACCCACCGTCTGGCGCTGGCTCAGAAATCCCTGAGCGTTCCCGCGGCGATGTGGCATGACACCCGTACCACGGTTCACGACCTCTGGCAAAAATGGATCGATCCGGCGGCAGCTCCGCTGGAGGGATAAGTTTTTCTTCAAGCAGACAGTAAATTTTTTGTGATTAATTTTCCTGAATAACGTAGTGGAGTACGTGCCGTGAGCATGGCAGATCGTGATGGGGTCATCTGGCTGGATGGCGAAATGGTGGACTGGCGTGAGGCCAAAATTCATGTGTTAACACATACCCTGCACTATGGTATGGGTGTGTTTGAGGGCGTTCGGGCATACGACACCGTGGATGGCACCGCAATTTTTCGCCTGAAGGAGCATACCCGCCGCTTGCTGAATTCTGCCCGTATTTTTCAGATGAATGTGCCGTTTACGCAGGCCCAGCTGGAAGACGCCCAAAAACAGGTCGTCCGGGAAAATAATCTGAAATCCGGTTATCTGCGTCCGATTATCTGGATCGGTTCGGATAAAATGGGCATCGCCGCCAAAACCAATAAAATTCACGTTGCAGTGGCTGCATGGCCGTGGGGTGCCTATCTGGGCGAAGACGGCATGAATCGTGGTATTCGGGTCAAAACCTCATCGTTTACCCATCACCAGCCCAACATCACCATGTGCAAAGCCAAGGCCGTGGGCAATTACCCTGTGTCGATTCTGGCCAATCAGGAAGTAACCAGCAATGGTTATGACGAAGCCATGTTGCTCGATCCACACGGATTTGTCTGTCAGGGTGCGGGCGAAAACGTCTTTCTGGTGCGTGATGGCGAACTGCATACACCAGAACTGGGCGGTGGTGGACTGGATGGCATTACCCGTCAGACGGTGATCCAGATTGCCAAGGATCTGTCGATTCCTGTAATCGAGCGCCGGATTACCCGTGATGAGTTTTACATCGCCGACGAAGCCTTTTTCACCGGAACCGCTGCCGAAGTGACCCCGATTCGCGAATACGATGACCGCCCGATTGGCATTGGTAGCCGTGGCCCCGTCACCGAAAAAATTCAGTCGATTTTCTTTGATATCGTTCATGGCCGTAACACTCAATATAGCCACTGGCTAACGCCGGTTGCCTGACAGGCATCTCCCCAAACCCGCTTTACTGGCGGGTTTTTTCATGGAACGCCGTAGCGCATGACGGATTTTTCAACACCTCTGACCCTGCTTTACGTTTCAGACGGCAAAGCGGGCCATGTCGCGCAGGCACGCGGCTTACACGCTGCGCTCGAACGGCAGGGCGTGCCCGTGCACTGGCAGGAGTTGCCGGTTGCTTTGTTCAACTGGCTGGACTGGCTGGTCTTGTGGTGGAACCTGCTGTGCCGCTTACTGGGTCTGGGTAATACAGGTTTGGTGCGATATTCCGTGCTGGAAGGCTTACTGGAAAGCCCTGACGGCGACAGTATTCGGTCAGCCAACCCTACGGTCTGGATCATAGGCGTAGGGCATCGCACCCACTGGGCAGTACTGCTGTTGACGGCGCGCCACGCTGCAAGGCACAGCCTGATTTTGATGAAACCCTCTCTGCCACTGAGCTGGTTTGACCGAGTGATTCTGCCGCGTCATGACTGGCCCGAGGATGGCCTGAATGCGTATGGCCAAATTGCCGCTGGCCAGATTGCGGACGGCATTCTATTGACTGAAGGCGTATTGAATCCGCTGATTGACCGGCGGCAGCATGATTCAACCCAATGGCTGATCCTGATTGGTGGCCCATCCAAACGTCATGGCTGGGATGCTGCAGCGCTGAATGATCAGCTGAGATCATTGGCGCAGTGGCTTCAGACGCATGCGCCCAACGCGATTGTCACGCTCAGTACTTCGCGGCGGACACCGCCTCAGTGGCTCGGGATGATTCAGGCCTTGCCGGAGTTTCACTACTGGCAGTGTCTGGCAGTAGAAGAAACGCCGCCGGGCTGGCTGGCTCAGGCGCTGGATCGGGCAGGAACGGTTTGGGTCACGGAGGACAGCGTTTCAATGGTGTATGAGGCCCTTACCGCAGGCTGCCAGGTGGGCTTGTTGGGCCAGCCGAGACTGAAAGCAGACAGAATCACCCGCAGTATGGATTGGCTGATTCAGGATACACGGGTGCAGACGTTGAAAAATTTACAGACGGATAACAGCGGTTCTGTTTGCATTGAAATGAACGTGCCTCCACTCAATGAAGCCGATCGGGCCGCTCGCTGGCTACTGGCGCAGCCTTCAGGAAAGCGCTGCTGACGGGTCGATCAATTTTTTTCGAAAAATTAGCACTCAATATCGGCCCTTGCTTGGTGTAAGCTTCCCAAGGAATCAGCTGCAGTTAGTGAAGAAAGGATTTGCCATGTATCAGGTGTTGGCGCGCAAATACCGCCCCCGCAATTTTGCCGAACTGGTTGGGCAGGAACATGTCTCCCGCGCGCTGGGGAGTGCCCTGAGCCGTGGCCGTTTGCATCATGCCTACCTGTTTACAGGCACGCGTGGCGTTGGTAAAACCACTATTTCCCGTATTTTGGCAAAGTGTCTGAATTGCGACACCGGAATCACCGCTACCCCCTGCGGCGTGTGTGCGACCTGTCAGGCGATTGATCAGGGCCGCTATATTGACCTGATTGAAATCGACGCGGCTTCCCGCACCAAAGTCGACGATACCCGCGAGCTGCTGGATAATGTGCCTTATGCACCGTCACAGGGCCGCTACAAGGTGTATCTGATTGACGAAGTGCATATGCTATCCACGCACAGCTTTAATGCCCTGCTCAAGACACTGGAAGAACCCCCAGAACACGTCAAATTTTTGCTGGCTACCACCGATCCTCAAAAATTGCCTGTGACCATTTTGTCGCGTTGTTTGCAATTTTCCCTACGACCCTTGTCGCGGCAGATGCTGCACGATCATCTGGCTCATGTATTAGGGCTGGAGTCAATCAGTGTCAGTGATGAGGCCTTGTGGCATTTGGCAGAAGCAGCGCAAGGTTCGGTGCGCGATGCGCTGTCACTGACCGATCAGGCGATTGCCTATGGTCAGGGCAAAATCGATGCCAGTGATGTCACGGCGATGCTGGGTTTGCTGGACAAACCGCTGGTGCTGGCGCTGCTGTCGGCCATTCATGCTCGCGATGCTGCTCAGGTGGCTCATCACTTACACGCACTTTCGCAGCAGGCCGTCGATGTGAGTGCCGTGCTGGATCAGATGATTCAGATTCTGCATGAAATGGCAATCAGCCAGTTATTACCTGCCAGCCGTGACCTGCAGCAGGGTACACCAGAGGCACAACAGCTGCTGGCAAGTCGCCTGCATCCTCAGGACATACAGCTGTATTACCAGATTGCACTGCAGGGAAGGGCAGATCTGAAACTCGCCCTGACGCCGCAGCAGGGTTTTGAAATGTGCGTTATGCGCCTCTTGGCGTTTAGTCCCTTGGCGGCAGATCGCATCCCTGTTCCAAAAACACCATCCTTCCCCGCAACGACTGACGCTGCAACGTCAGATGCTGTAACGACAGACTCCGCAACGACAGAACGTGCGACGCAGGTTCCAACCCAGCCACAGGATCCCAGCACAGTGGCGACGAGCGGAATGGATCCAGATTCAACTTCCCTGAGTTCAGGTAGTGCCAGCTCCAGCGCGCTACAATCACATTTGGCTGAATACAGCGTGTCATCCGTAGCCTCATCGCCAGTACGTTCTGCAGGCCGTCATGATCAGGGCAACTTACACGCCGCACCGCTGCCAGAGCGATTCCTAGCGAAAACACCAGACGCTGATAAAGCCATTTCACCCGATCAATCGTTTGTAGAAACTGTAGCGGTTACGAACACCAACGATGACAGTAGTTTAGCAGACAGTAACTTCAGACTCAGTAAATCAGTGCCTGAGATTGCTTTCCATACAGCCATCCCCGCAGAAGTCCCCGATGATCAGGGTGTCGCGGAACATTTGGATGAAAGGCTGGACGCTCAATCGGCAGAAAGCCAGTTGCTGGTTTCTACCTCTCGACAGTCAGAACATCCAGCAGTACAAGAAAGTATCGTTCCGATTCAAGCTGAATCTGAGCCAGAGCCAGAGCCAGAGCCAGAGCCAGAACCAGAACCAGAGCCAGTTGAACAAGACCAGCCTGAACAGAACAACGTCGCCGACACCTTGGCTTCTCCTCCAGGCGCACCTCTATTAACACCACCAAGCGTTCATGCTGGCCACACAGCCTCGGCAGAACCCATGACAGAGCCTACCTCTCCGACTCTGACACCGTTTGATATTTTGGCGCATCCCGAAGTTGCGCTGGAAGGGGTGTGGACTCCCGATCGGTGGGAGTGCTGGCTGCGTTCTGCGGCGATCTCTGGCACGGTACGTAGCATGGGCCAATTGGCGGACGTCAGCGGAACGATCGGCGGGCCTACCGAGCTGGTCATTCCACAGCATCATCAGTTATTGGTAACGGAAATGCTGCCTTTTTTGGAAAAAACCTTAAAGGAACAATGGCCTGAGACGACACTGAGCATCCGCTATGCCGAGCCGGAGAATCTCACACCTGTAGAGCGTCGCCAGCAACGGCTGGAGAAGGCGGAGCAGGAAGCCAGAAGGCTGATTTTACAGGATCCCGTACTACAGCCCTTGTTTACCGAGCTGGGGGCCGAGTTGACGGAGTTTGAGTTAAAAAACCCCTAGGCGCTGATTTTTTTGGAGACTATTCAAACCCTTTGCCTGATTTACACAGCAAACAGGGTTTCATTCACGGATTCATGGTCATGGAAGCCGCGGCCTGCTGATTCTGCGTTTGTTGCAATTGAATCTGGTCAATCGTAGACAGCAAGGATTCCAGCACTTGCCGCTCGCGCAGACGGCTTTGCATCAACTCCCGCTGCAGCGAAATGACCAAAGAATTGTCGGCGCTCGTTGCCACAGAAGTGACAGAATTCACTGGATTGAGTGTTCCGGTTGGTGCTGTTGTCAGGGTCGGATCACCGGATGCACCCTCATGGGTGTCGCTATCTGTCTCTACGTCACCTGAAAGACGCTGGGAGGCGATACGTGTCTCCGCTTTTGCCTGAATGAGCTGTGTCTCCAGCTGACCATGCTGTTGCGTCTGAAAAAAGCCCCATCCCGCAGCGATCGCGATGACCAGACACGCCATGCCTGCCAGTCCCAGTTGCGCAGGAGTCCAGACCACACGCGGTTCTGCAGTCTGGTCTGACCAGTCTGAATCCCCGTCGGTTTGATTTGCCATATCGGCATCCCACTCGGCCTGTTGTTCGGCAAAGCGTCTGGCGTCTTCATCCGAAGCCTTTTGCCAATTGCTGATGGCAGTTGCAGACGTGCGCAATTCCAGCCAATCGGGATACTGCTGCACGACGTGACGAAAAGCACTGAAAATACTGCGATGATCGGCTCCCTGCAAAAAAATGCCGCTGTTCATTTTTCGAATCAGGGCCAGCTGCTCATCCCGCCGAATAAAAGGCTGTGCCTCCCATGCGGCATCCTGTACCAGTATCCGCGACAGTGTGTCACGGTCTGATGGATTCACCGTGTCTGCAAGCTGTGAAGGAAGTTGTGACGGTCCCCATCCCTGCAACTGACTGGCAGCTTTCAGCAGCGGATAACGCAGGCTTGCGGCCAGATCGGAATGCAGCACCCGTGGGATCAGCTCTGCAATGACGCCGTCCCCTAGCTCAGGTAAATGCTTCAGGAAAAAATTCTGGGCATCGGTGGAACGTGGATCCTGATTGACCGGTGCCTGTGCAATCATCGCACTCAGGCTATCAAAGGATTCTGCTGCTGCAGGCTCCGTAGGGGAGAGGGCCGTCGTGTCCGAAGTCAGCTCGATATGGGCCGATTTGCCATAATCAAAAATCAGTTCAGGCACGGCGGATTCAGCCGATTGTTGGGAAATGGTTGGTTCGTGCTGCGCTCCTGCAGTTGGGCTGCTGGCCTCACTCATCTGTTCTGATGGCGAGGAAAGCTCAGCGGAGGGATCGGCAAAATCCAGTACAAAACTCAATGTCTCAGGTTTCTCCCCAATCGCCTTCGCTTGCTCATGGTTCACGGCAGAGGCTGATTCTCCAGCAGGACTGGCCGGGGGTTGGGGTTTGTTTGAGTGAGGGTCAGTCATGGAGGAGGTCCAGTTGGAATCCAGCAGAAGAAGCCAGTCATTCGGATACGAGAGGGCGCTTGGTGATCTTATTAAAAAACAGTCTGGTCACTTGAGCGCTCAAAGCGATCACGGGCACCTTCAATAAGTTCACCAGTTTACGATACTCTGGCTGGTGTAGCGTGATCAACTCCTGACTGGAGTTCGACAATAAATTTGGACAACAACTTAGCATTCAGGAGGTGATGGCTAGTTAGTCTTGCGCTTCAAAGTGGCAGCAGTTCACAAAGCCACGTATACTATCGCGCTTTCCCGCCTTCGTTCGTCACTCGGGCTTGTATTGCAAGCCGATGGAGCTGCTTCCCGCATGTTTATCGTGGCTGGTGCGCCTGCACATTCCGAATTCAAACTGCAACAACTGCTTTCCCGCCTACAGGCGCTGGCACCGGTTTCCCGCGTGCAATCACAGCACCTCTACCTGTTTGAAGAACCGCTGGTGGATCAGGATTTGCCGCCGGCATTGTCCCTGCTGACCGATGGCCGGGTGTACACCCAATCGCAGTTAACGGACGCCAACGGAGGCAGTTGCCAGCTGCTGGTGACGCCGAGGATTGGAACGGTGTCGCCGTGGTCGTCCAAGGCAAAAGACATTTTCAAAAACTGTGGTCTGGCGGTGGCCGGCCTGGAACGCGCAACCCTGTATACACTGGACGGCGTGTCCAGCCTTAGCCCCGAACTGGTCGATGCCCTGCATGACCGCATGACCGAAAGCAGTTTCAGCGACATGGAGCAGGCTGACGTGCTGTTTCAGCATCACCAGCCCCGTGACTATGCCACCATCGACATACTGGCAGGCGGCATACCGGCGCTGGAGCAGGCGAACCGTGACTATGGCTTTGCGCTGTCTGCCGAAGAAATCGACTATCTGGTGAATGCCTTCACCAAACTGGGCCGCAATCCGCATGACATCGAACTGATGATGTTTGCGCAGGCTAACAGTGAGCATTGCCGTCACAAAATCTTTAATGCCGAATGGACTATTGACGGGGAAAAACAGCCGCTGTCCCTGTTCCAGATGATCAAAAATACCTATAAACAATCGCCCTCTGATGTGCTGTCTGCCTATAAGGACAATGCCTCGGTGATTGTCGGTTTTGAGGCACCGCGCTTTTATCCCGAGCGCCATAACAAGGAACGCCAATATCAGTATCGCTACCACAATCAGGCCGTTCATATCCTGATGAAAGTAGAAACGCACAATCATCCGACCGCGATTGCACCGTTTGCGGGTGCAGCTACTGGAGCGGGTGGGGAAATCCGCGATGAAGGCGCGACTGGACGCGGCGGCAAGCCGAAAGCGGGTCTGGCGGGTTTTACCGTTTCGCATCTAAATTTGCCAGATCAGCCTGAACCCTGGGAAATCCGTTACGGCAAACCGGGCCGTATGGCGTCTCCGTTGCAAATCATGACCGAAGGCCCATTGGGCGCGGCGGCGTTTAACAATGAATTTGGTCGTCCTAATCTGTGCGGATACTTCCGCAGTTTTGAACTGGCTGTGCCGAGTGCGCAGGGCGTTGAGGTGAAGGGCTTCCATAAACCCATCATGATCGCAGGCGGTTTTGGCAACATTCGGCCAGAGCATGTGGAAAAGCAGCCGATTCAACCGGGCGATTTGCTGATTGTATTGGGTGGACCTGCGCTGTTGATTGGTCTGGGTGGGGGAGCCGCATCAAGTGTGGACAGTGGTGCACTGGGTGAGCAGCTCGACTTTGCCTCCGTTCAGCGTGATAACGCAGAAATGGAACGCCGCTGTCAGGAAGTGATTGATGCCTGCTGGGGTATGGCCGAAAGCAACCCGATCGTGTCCGTACACGACGTCGGCGCGGGCGGGTTGTCCAATGCCATGCCTGAGCTGGTCAATGACCACAAGCTGGGCGCTACGCTGGAGCTGCGCAAGATTCCGAGTCTTGAAAGCGGTATGTCTCCGATGGAACTGTGGTCGAACGAAGCCCAGGAACGCTATGTGCTGGCGATCCGGCCGGAATCGCTTCCGCTGTTTGAAAAACTCTGTGCTCGTGAGCGTTGTCCTTTTGCGGTACTCGGCGCTGCGACTCAGGCCCGTCATCTCAGTGTCAAAGATGAGTTAAAAGGTAACACGCCGGTGGATCTGCCGATGCAGGTGATGCTGGGTGGTATGCCGCGTATGCAGCGCAGTTATCAGCGCCAGAACCGAGTCGGGCAGCCGCTGGATGTTTCCGGAATCGAGCTGAAAGAAGCCATTTACCGCGTCTTGCGCCAGCCGACGGTGGCCAGCAAATCCTTCCTGATCACCATTGGCGATCGCTCGATTACGGGCATGGTGGCGCGTGACCAGATGGTCGGCCCATGGCAGGTTCCGGTGGCCGATTGCGCCGTGACCACTACCGGCTTTCAAAGCACGACCGGCGAAGCGATGAGTATGGGTGAGCGGCCTCCGGTAGCTCTGCTGAATCCTTCTGCCTCCGCGCGGCTCTCGGTTGCTGAAGCCATTACCAATATTGCGGCCAGTCGTATTGATCGTCTGGAAGACATCAAGCTGTCTGCCAACTGGATGGCTGCTGCTGGCCAGCCGGGTGAAGATCAGGCGCTGTTCGAGGCCGTTCACACCATCGGCATTGAGCTGTGCCCAGCACTGGGCATTGCGATTCCTGTCGGCAAGGACTCCCTGTCCATGCGTGCCACCTGGCAGGAAACCAGTGACAGCGGAGAAACGATAGCCAAGGCCGTCACCTCACCGATGAGCCTGATCATTTCTGCGTTTGCGCCAGTGCTGGATGTGCGTAAAACCCTGACGCCGCAATTGCAGCCAGTGGACGATACCGTACTGGTGCGCATTGATCTGTCGCGTGGGCAATTCCGTCTGGGCGGCTCGATTCTGGCGCAGTGCTATCAGCAACTGGGCGAAACGGCTCCCGATCTCGACGATGCGGATGATTTGCGGGAATTGTTTGGCCTGATTCAGGAGTGCAATGAGCGTGAGTTGTTGCTGGCTTACCATGACATTGGCGATGGTGGCTTGCTGGCAACCGTGGCGGAAATGCTGTTTGCGTCCCGTCTGGGTGCGCGGCTGAACCTGTCGAGTGAGGGGCAAGGTAATGCTGCCGTGCTCGCCGAACTGTTTGCCGAGGAACCCGGCGTCGTAGTCCAACTGCGGCGTTCCGATTGGCAGGGTTTGAAGCAGTCGCTGGCGGGTAATCGTCTGGACACTGCTTGCCAGCTTATTGGCGAAGTCACCCGGGACGATCAGCTGTCGGTGGCTGGACTGACTCTGTCCCGAGCCAGCCTCCAAGAAGCCTGGGCCAGCGTGAGCCATCAGATCCAGCGCCAGCGCGACCATCAAGCCAGTGCGGATGAAGAATTTAGCCTGATCAGCAATGATCAGCATCAGGGCCTGATTGCTCAGCCGACCTTTGATCTGAATGCGAAAATCGAAGCGCCATTTCTGAATCTGACGGTGCCCAAAGTAGCTATTTTGCGCGAACAGGGCGTGAACGGGCAGATTGAAATGGGTGCCGCGTTTGATCGGGCAGGTTTTTGTGCGGTGGATGTGCACATGAGTGACCTGATGTCGGGCCAGATCAAACTGGAAGACTTTAATGGTTTGGTGGCCTGTGGTGGCTTCAGTTATGGCGACGTGCTGGGGGCGGGCGGTGGCTGGGCAAAATCCATCCTGTTTAATCCACGGCTGCGTGAACAGTTCACCCGTTTTTTCCAGCGTAATGAAACCTTTACGCTTGGTGTCTGCAATGGCTGCCAGATGATTTCCCAGCTGAGCAGCCTGATTCCTGGTGCCCAGTTCTGGCCAACGTTCCAGCGCAACACCAGTGAAGTCTTTGAAGCGCGGGCGGTCAACGTCCGGGTGGAAAAAACCGCCTCTGTGCTGTTGGAGGGAATGGAAGGGTCGATTTTGCCGATTGCAGTGGCGCATGGTGAAGGCCGTACCTGTACCAGTGCGGAAACGTTCCAGCAACTGCAGGCCAATAACGGCGTGATTTTACGCTACGTAGACAGTCAGGGGCAGCCGACCCAGTTGTATCCATTGAATCCCAATGGCTCCCCGGATGCGATTGCCGGCGTAACCAGTCTGGATGGCCGCGCGACGATTCTGATGCCGCATCCGGAGCGTAATTTCCGCGCGCTACAGCACAGCTGGAAACCTGAGGAATGGACTGGCGATGGTGCCTGGATGCGCCTATTCCGCAATGCACGAGTGTTTGCGGGTTAAGGCCTGAACCCCTGACTTGGCGGCTGTCTAAGGACCACTGAAAAAGGTGGTCCTTTTTTATTTACCACTCCCGCGTATCGTAGGCCCAGTGCAGCAAAGCCTGCCGCTGCCGTGGCCGGCACTGGTGATCGTTGGGATCGCAATGTGAACAGAGCTGGGCCAGATGCCGTTTCATCTGTTTCCAGCGTTTGATCTGCCACAGATCCCATTGGCCTCGCCGTCCCAGATAGTAGCGGCAGTACCACTGAAACCATCCACGGGGATCCTCGGGATAAATCCATCCCTTGCGCTGCCATTCCGCCAGCGGTTGCGAGGCATCTACCCCAAAATAATTCAGCGCTGGATTCTTTCTCTGGGGCGAGAGCAGAGCGTTCTCAAACCAGTCAGCCGGAAATTCCTCCTGACAGTCGCACAGGTATTTGCCACCAAACACCCCCATTTCCAGCATCGCTTTAGGGCTAAGCTGGGGCAAAAATTCCGGGTCAAAGGCCTGGCCTGCTGGTGCCGTCAAGGCGTAGCGATAGCCCTGTTGCATGCGGTCATTCACTGTGATCCAGCGGAGTGCATTTGATGGTTCAGTCATCCCGTTTATCCCCTATGCCTATGGTACTTTTGGTCAAGCGAAGTATTGGCCGGCTGAATACCGTCAATGGCTCACATCCGGTTTGGCAGTTTATGCCCATTGTTTTTGACCAATGCTTTTGACCGGTACTTTTAACTATTGCTGGTGATCTGTACCGCGATCACTGCACAGCCCATTTTCCATAAAAATCCCCTAAATAACCCCATACCAGTCCTACAACAATCCCATAAAAAAACCGCCGAATGATTCAGCGGTTTTGATCGTTTGGCCCAATGGAGAGCGACGATTAGCGTTCCAGATATTTCAGTTTGTCTGGCTTGCCATTCCACTCATCACGATCGGCGGGTTGTTCACCAATTTGCGTGATATTCGGCCATTTTTCAGCCAGTTCAGCATTCAGCTGGATAAAACTTTCCTGACCTTTAGGTACTTCATCTTCGGAGAAAATTGCATTGGCAGGGCATTCTGGTTCACAGAGGGCGCAATCGATGCATTCGTCTGGATTGATGACCAGAAAATTGGGGCCTTCGTAAAAGCAATCCACAGGACAGACTTCCACACAATCCTGGAACTTACATTTGATGCAGTTTTCGGTGACGACAAAGGTCATGGCGACAGTTACCTACACTAGTGAGGTGAAACAAAACGGGGGTAGTTTAGGGGTTTTTCGCCTCAACTACCAATTCTTTTAACCGATAAAGCTTATTCATCGCTTCTCGCGGGCTGAGGTTATCGAGGTCCAGGACGTGTAATTCCCCAGCCAGTACTTGCAGCATTTCCCGCTGCGCGACGACTTCAGGCGACTCGATTATGGGTGAGTCCCCCGGTGTTGCCAGAACTTCTGTATGACTGCTGAGGTCAAACAGATCGGCTTGCCGCAACTGGCCGGGGCTGGATTGCTGTTGCCGCTCCAGCTGCTTGAGACGGCTTTGGGCTTCGCGAATGACCGGCAGCGGGATCCCCGCCAGTTTCGCGACTTGCAGGCCATAGCTTTTGCTGGCGGGGCCCGTTTTGACCTGATGCAGCAAAATCAGCTCGCCATCGATTTCCTGTGCGGAGACGTGGACATTCTGTATGCCGGATAATTCACCCAGTTCGGTCAGTTCAAAATAATGCGTGGCAAACAATGTCAGGCAACCGATGCGCCGGCTAAGATCCATCACACAGGCCCACGCCAGCGACAGACCATCATAGGTGCTGGTGCCCCGACCAATTTCATCCATTAACACCAGAGATTGCGGCGTGGCGGCATGCAAAATCTGTGCAGTTTCGGTCATTTCCACCATAAACGTGGATTTACCGGAAGATAGGTCATCGGCAGAACCAATGCGGGTAAAAATCCGGTCGATGGGCCCCAGCAAGGCACGATCGGCAGGCACATAACTGCCGCAATAGGCCAGCAGCACGATCAGCGCAGTCTGGCGCATGTAGGTGGATTTTCCGCCCATATTCGGGCCGGTGATCAGCAGCAGTTGTTGTTCCGGTGACAGTTCAACACTGTTGGGCGTAAAGGCGGATTTGGCCAATGCCTCAACGACTGGATGGCGACCCCGCTCAATACGGATAAAGGGCTGATCCCGAAAATCTGGCCGGTTCCAGTGGCGCAGTTGGGCCTGATGCGCCCAGTTGGCCACCACATCCAGGCGTGCAAGGGCATCGGACAGTGTCTGCAGGGTGCTGAGCTGCTGTTGCAAGACGGCCAGAATCTGCTCATACAGCATTTTTTCGCGTTGTAGGGCACGACTTTCGCTGGACAGGACGCGGTCTTCAAATTGCTTGAGTTCTGGCGTGATAAAGCGTTCGGCGTTTTTCAGGGTTTGACGCCGAATAAAATGCGCTGGCGCCTGCTCTGCCTGTGCCCGGGTCAATTCGATGTAATAGCCGCTGACCCGATTGTAGGCAATTTTCAAGCTGGCGATACCGGTGGTTTCCCGTTCCCGCTGTTCCATGTCCAGTACGCGCTGGCCTGCCTGATCCCGCAGGGTACGCAGATCGTCCAGCTCGGCATCAAAACCATTGGCAATCACCCCCCCCTCCCGCAGCATTACCGGAGGCGCGTCTCCAATCGCACGCTGTAAGTAGTGACTGAGTTCCGTGAACTGAGGATTTTCCAGCGTGGTGCTAAACTCTGCCAGGACGGGTTCAGGAAAAGTGGAAGAAGCCGGAGAAGTCGATGGCAGGGCGTGAATTACCTGAGGCAACTGCGCACAGGTTTCCCGTAGCATCACCAGATCCCGCGGCCGCGCGGAACCCAGGGCAATCCGGCCGATCACCCGCTCAATATCGCCAATGCCACTCAAGGCATCCCGCACGGAGTCCACACGATTTGCCGCAATGAGGCCGTCCAGTGCATCAAGTCTGCTCTGAAGTACCTCGCGATCCCGCAATGGCTGCATCAGATGCCGTGCCAGCAAACGACTGCCCATGCACGTTTGACAATCATCCACCAAGGACAGCAAGGATGTGCCTTGTTCAAACAGCGGCTGAACCAGCTCCAGATTGCGGCGGGTCACCGCATCGAGGGTAATAAAATCCTGCGCCCGTTCTAGCTGAATGGTCTGGAGATGGGGAAGGGCAGACTGTTGGGTTTCCCGTGCGTAATGCAGCAAAGCCGCTGCGGCCGACAGTCCTGCCGTCATGCCCTCCACACCATAACCGGCCAGTGTCGACACGCCAAATTGCCGACACAGGACTGACACGGCATTTACGGGATCAAAATCCATGCTGGGCCGTGCGGTGAGCGGATATAGCCGGTTATCAGCCAACCAGTCCAGATCTGCCTGCTCACTCACCAGCAATTCCGCCGGATTTAGCCGCGCGAGCTCCAGTAATGCCGTAGCTGTATTCAGCGGCAATTCCTGTACGGTAAAACGCCCCGAGGACAATTCCAGTGCGGCCAGCCCAATAGTGCCACCCTGTCGTGCAGGCTGAATCGCCAGCGCCGCCAACAGGACAGATTGCCGTGCTGAGAGTAGTGCATCGTCCGTTAGCGTACCGGGTGTAATGGTACGAACGACCTTGCGCTCGACTGGCCCTTTGCCGGTGACTTCACCGACTTGTTCGCAGATGACAACGGTTTCCCCTTTTTTTACCAGTTGCGCCAGATAGCGCTCCGCCGCGTGAAAAGGGACACCAGCCATCGGGATCGGGTGGCCTCCTGATTTCCCACGATGGGTCAGGCTGATGCCAAGCAGTGACACCACCCGATGGGCATCATCAAAAAACAGCTCATAGAAATCGCCCATCCGATAAAACAGCAGTGCTTTGGGGTGCTGTGCCTTGAGCTGTAAATACTGTTGCATCATCGGGGTGTGCGTGGCCAAGTCGTTTTCGGGAGTCACAAAAGCTACCTGTCAGAGATATAGGACGTTGGCGGATTTCCCATCATTGGGGATGCTGAATTCAGCCCGCCAGTGTAAAGCATGTGCTGGACTTATGGGAGTTGAGTGAGTAGGTATTGAGCGGGTGACTATCGAGCAGGTGACTATCGAGCAGCGAGCAATGGCCTGTCGTGTCGTCGTTCATGCAGTTCGGCGTTAAGCATTTGGAGAAAAGGGAAGTGGTGCGCTACCTATACACAACTCGACTGCAGCCCATCCCAGTCCACTGCTATTCTGCACAGTCAAACCGCAGTTTTTGCACAGTTCTCTTTGCCTTAATCGCGGTAAACACTCTTTCTAAGTAGGGATAGCACCTGTGAGCTCCGCGCCCAATTCTGCCGGTTCTGAACCATCGACGACGGATGCCGTCACTTCAGCATCACCCTCAGGGGCTCGTCCGGTTAAGGGCAGCCGCGACTTGACCACCGGATCCATACCGCGTGAATTGTTAATGTTCAGTTTGCCGGTGTTGGGCAGCAGCGTGATGCAATCGTTGAATGGTTCGATCAATTCCATCTGGGTAGGGCGCTATCTGGGAGAAGCGGCACTGACGGCCACGTCCAATGCCAATATCGTGCTGTTTTTACTGCTAGGGCTGGTGTTCGGCATCAGCATGGCGACCTCCATTCTGGTAGGTCAGGCAACGGGTCGCAAAGACTCGCGGAAGGTAAAAGAAATCGTCGGTACCAGTAGCGTATTTTTTGCCGGACTGTCGATTGCTGCGGCACTATTTGGCTGGCTGATGTCGCCGCATGTGCTGGGATGGATGAATACGCCAAGGGAATCCATGAGTGATGCGATTGCCTACATGCGGGTGATTTTCCTGGCTATTCCCTTTATGTATTTTTTTAATTTTTTGATGATGGCCTTGCGCGGTACGGGCGATTCCAAAACACCGTTTCAATTTATGTTGCTTTCAGTATTTATTGATATCCTGATGAATCCCTTGCTGATTTTTGGGATTGGGCCTTTTCCCAAAATGGGTATCACCGGAGCAGCCACCGCGACGCTTGTCGCGCAAAGTACGGCCTTGCTGGGAATGATTCTGACGCTCTACCGCAAACAGCATGTGATTGCCCTGAAGGGACCCGACCGGCGCTATTTTTGTGTCAATACTGAATTAATTCGCACGCTGATTGCCAAAGGGGTTCCGATGGGCATGCAGATGCTGATCATATCCTCCTCCGCGGTAATCATGATGAGTCTGGTCAACCGATATGGCAGTGAGGTGACGGCGGCATTTGGGGTTGCTTCGCAGATCTGGACCTATGTGCAGATGCCTGCGCTGGCGATTGGAGCCAGTGTGTCCAGCATGACCGCGCAAAATGTCGGAGCAGGGCGCTGGGATCGGGTGACGCGGATAACCTGGACTGGACTGGGCTTTAATATCGCGCTGACGGGCATGGTGATTGGGCTGATTTACCTGCTGGAAAGACCCATTTTTGGGCTGTTTTTGCCCACAGGAAGTACTGCCATAGAGACTGCCGTGACGATCAATCAGCACGTGGCCTGGTCGTTTTTGCTCTTTGGTATGACCATAGTGCTGTTTGGTACTGTTCGAGCTACTGGGGCAGTGATGGCACCCTTGCTGATTCTGTTTTTATCGCAGTGGTTGCTGCGTTTGCCCTTTGCCTGGCTGGGCAGTGCGCAGTGGGGGCAGGTCGCGGTCTGGTGGAGTTTTGGCCTCAGCTCCCTGCTATCGCTGGCACTCGCGGCGGCCTATTATCGTTGGGGAAATTGGCGGCAATCGCACATGCTCAGGGAGGGACGTTAATCAGAATAAAGTCTTATGGGCAAACCCCCTTAGCAACTGCAAGAAATACTCATAAAAAACCATAAAAAAACCGCCCCATACGTTTTGGTGCAAGACCAGTATGGGGCGGCATGATACTTTGATGCTGTCCATTGTGGCGATCAGCATCGAACACTACGGTCAGGCTGAGTCAGTAACGCTTAGCGATTAAAATTATCATCATCAAAGGATGGCTGATAATCCTGCTCCAGATGCTGCAAATGTTCGTGCATGGCACGTTCATGCTGGATACGCTGATAAATTTCTTCACGGTGAACAGCGACTTCTTTAGGCGCATTGACACCGATACGAACCTGATTACCTTTGACGCCCAGTACGGTTACGCTTACTTCATCGCCAATCATCAGTGTTTCCCCAACGCGGCGGGTCAG
This sequence comes from Pseudomonadota bacterium, assembly GCA_963204705.1. GTDB lineage: Bacteria > Pseudomonadota > Gammaproteobacteria > Pseudomonadales > Moraxellaceae > CAUJHL01. Next base: position 21,058 of record CAUJHL010000110.1, read on the forward strand.
AATCAGCATTCAAGTTCTCCTTGTGTCTTTACGTCTGCGACCGGCGCTTTGCATGATCGCTTCCTGCTCCGGCTTACCCCTAAATCTGTCGCACATTATGCGACTGATAGGGGCGCTTTGCTACATAATTTTTACGATTAACGATCAGCCGTGTACGCTGCTTTCACCGCTTTCACGATCCAGTTCAAATTCGGTGTGCAGGCTGCGGACGGCCAGTTCCAGATAATTTTCGTCGATCACGACAGAAATCTTGATTTCACTGGTGGAGATCATCTGGATATTGATGTTTTCTTTGGCCAGTGAGCGGAACATACGGGTCGCCACGCCAGCATGGGAACGCATGCCTACACCCACGATGGACACCTTGACGATGCTGTCGGAGCCACTGACTTCGCGGGCATTGATGGCTTTGCCGGTTTCCTGCAGGATGGACAGGGCTTTTTTGAACTCGCTGCGATTGACGGTAAAGGTGAAATCCGTTGTGCCGTCTTCAGCGACATTTTGTACGATCATGTCCACTTCAATGTTGGCATCGCTAATGGGCGCAAGCAGGCTCAGCGCCACGCCTGGCTGATCGGGCACACCTAGCACAGTCAGTTTGGCTTCGTCACGGTTAAATGCAATGCCGGAAATGATCGGTTGTTCCATGGTGCTGTCCAGTTCAGTAGTAATCAAAGTACCTGTGGTCTGTTGCCAGTGTGCATCAAAAGCGCCGTCCTGACCTTCGTCAAAGCTCGACAGCACGCGCAGTGGCACCTGATATTTGCCAGCAAATTCTACCGAGCGGATTTGCAGCACTTTGGAGCCAAGGCTGGCCATTTCGAGCATTTCTTCAAAGGTTATACGATCCAGTTTGCTGGCTTTGGGCGCAACACGGGGATCGGTGGTATAGACGCCATCGACATCGGTGTAAATCTGGCATTCGGTCGCTTTCAACGCTGCGGCCAGTGCGACGCCAGTGGTATCCGAGCCACCACGACCCAGCGTGGTGATGTTGCCGTCTTCATCGACACCTTGAAACCCTGCAACGATCAGCACCATGCCATTGTTCAGATCGCGATGCATGCCGTCGGCATCGATCGACTGAATGCGGGCCTTGGTATAGGACTTGTCGGTACGGATGCCAACCTGACCGCCCGTACAGGAGCGCGCGGAAACGCCCAGTGATTTGAGCGCCATGGCCAGCATCGCGATGGTCACTTGCTCGCCAGTAGACACCATTTGGTCCAGTTCACGTGGATCCGGTGACTCAGTGATGGCTTTGGCCAGACCCAGCAGGCGATTGGTTTCTCCGCTCATGGCAGAGACCACCACGACTACCTGATGTCCGTGATCGTGCCAGCGCTTGACCCGACGCGCGACGTTGAGGATGCGCTCGGGCGTGCCCATCGAGGTGCCGCCGTATTTTTGTACTATCAATGCCATGAGGAATCTCAATCCTGACCGGGACATACACCGCATTGGGCATATGGGTGAAAACAGGGGAGGAATTGTACACCAGTTAGCGGGAGGGTGCATTAGTGTGGGGAGGCTTTTGGGGGCCGAGCGTGTCGAAGCCCATGTGAATTCGCTCACTTCGACAAGCTCAGGGAACAATACGGATTCCCTTCGACGAGCTCAGGGAACGTTAAGGTTCATTGAGCTTGTCGAAATGTACCGGATCGTGAAGCCTCCCTTTTAAATACGCTCCCTTCAAAGGGCTCAGGAAGCTAAACCAATCCCCTTCCATAGACTCATAAAAACAAGCGCACGTGACACATCCTGTCCATTTATTGTTGTACGATCCCCTTGGTATATGCGGATTTTCTTGTAGTATCGCTGTGTGCCAATAGGCATAGGTTATTGTTCTATAAATTCTTTAAGTGTTTAGGGAGAATGGACGTGCGTCAGAAGCTGGTAGCATTGCAAAAGGAATTGAATCAGGGGCTGGTTGGGCGCGAGGAAACGATTCGGGCGGCGTTGCTGGCGATGGTGGCAGGGGAGAACGCACTGCTGATCGGTCCGCCCGGCACCGCCAAGAGCCTGTTGGCGCGGCGGCTGAGTCAGGCGATGGCTCCGGTGGCTGCGGATCAGCCGGCGTACTTTGAATATTTGCTGACTAAATTTTCCACACCCGAAGAGTTGTTCGGCCCACTGTCTCTGACGGCACTAAAGCAGGATCGTTTTCATCGCAATACGACGGGCTATCTGCCCACAGTGCAGGTGGCCTTTCTCGATGAAATTTTTAAGGCCAGCTCCTCCATTTTGAACAGTTTGCTGACCATCCTGAACGAGCGCAAATTCCACAACGGCACCGAGGCGATGCAGGTGCCGCTGCAATCGCTGGTGGCAGCGTCCAATGAGCTACCGCGTGGCCAGCCGGAGCTGTCTGCGCTGTATGATCGTTTTCTGATCCGGCGGCATGTCGACTATCTGGCACAGGAGCAGCTGTCTGCGCTGTTTGAGCCCTTGCAGGGTGGGGAGGTGTCGGCTGCAAATCGCTTGACGGTGGCGGAGCTCGCGGATTTGCAGCAGCGCGCAGAGGCGGTGGTGTTTTCGGAGGAGATACGGCAAGCAGTTCGGGAAATTTGGACGGCTCATGCGGAGCTTTTTAAGGAAAATGCAGAAGAAACGCTGTCGGATCGGCGCTTTGTGAAGGTGCTGCATGTGCTGCGAATTTCGGCGGCGAGTAATGGCCGGTCGGAGGTGGATCTGTCGGATCTGGTGTTGCTGAAGGATTGTCTGTGGAGTGATGAGGCAAATGCGCCCAGGGTGCATGAGCTGGTGCTGACGGTGGTCAAAAAGCACGATCGGCTGGCGGAAGATGCGTCGGTGTCCACTGGCAAGGGATCGTCTGAAGACAAGCAAAACCAGAAGCCAGTAGCCGCCGTAAAGCCAGTTGCACCACCGAAATCCGCTGCCTTGGGGACGGTGATTAAGGGCTTTAAGGGGAGTGGGACAGAAAGTGATCCACTTTTGATAGAAAACCTTGAAAACCTTCAAGGAC
>CAUJHL010000111.1 GCA_963204705.1 Pseudomonadota bacterium
CGATGGTCAATACCCCGAGTGTCCTTTACTGAAACGCGATCCCGTCTTGCGAAGCACTGCCATTGAGATCGAACAAAAAGCCAATGAGCTGGGAAAATGGGTTCGTCGGTGGGCTTATATCTATCTGATTCATCATCCTTCGGTGAAAAAGATCATGCTGGGCGAACGCGGGCCAATCATGAACCAGATCAACGACACCATTTGGCCGGGCATGAAAAAAGGCGTCATTTCGCTCTATGGCATTCACCCCTCCAAAGCGGAACGTGCGCTGGGACTCATTCACCAACTAGTCGATGAACTGGAACACCAACTGCTTTCCGGTTCAGGCAATTACATGGTAGGTGAGGAATTTGGGCTGGCAGACATCGCGGTGTGCAGCATGATTGCGCCGCTGCTCTGGATACCGGGGACGCCGTGGGAAAATACCGGCGAAGATGAGATGCCTGAAGCCACCGTTCGTATGCGTGACGAACTGCTTGCCCGGCCCATCGGTCAGTACGTCAGCCGTTGCTATCGCGATCACCGTAATGCCCAGATCGACTGGCACGGACAGTATTGATGGCGCATGCTTGACAGTGAACAAGTAACTGTAAACAAGTAACTGTAAACAAGTAACAGTGCACGACTGATTGGTTAGAGAGTGACAGTTATGGCCAAAGCGCCGGGGACAGGGCTGCTGCGCAGGCGCTTGAAACGGGCGCGGGAGCGGGTGTATCTGGAACATTTTCTAGCCTGCCGCGGTTTGGTGTATCGCCAGTTGATTGAGGGGATGGACGATGGCCGCGAACCGGATTTTAGCTGTCTGATCGAAGGGAATTGGATCGGGATCGAGCTGACGACGCTGCCCAGATTGCGCGATCGCGTTGGAAATCATCAGCTGTTGTGGAAACGCTGGTACTGGCGGACGATCGCGTTAACAGGTCTGCAGCCTGCGCCTTGGGTGCAGCGCCTCGAACGCTCTGTTTCCTTTAATGGACGCTCTGCTGAAGACTGGGAGGTCATAGCAAATATCCCAGTTCCGATTAGCCAGCAGGACATCGATGCGGTATTGTCCAAGAAAAAACGGCGCTATCCCGCCTATCTTGAGCGTCGGCCACTGGATGAACTGTGGCTGTTGATTCACACCGACCAGCAACAGCCGGAAGGTGTGCTGGGTGTCGAAACACGGGCATTGCATCATGGCAGCAAGTTTCAGCAGGTATGGCTGAGCCGGTACCCTTCACGAGAGCTCATTCGTATTTGCTATTAAGCCTGCTTAATCGACAAATCATCATGACTAAGTGCGTGCATTGTGCTGCGCAAGTAATGACAATGTATGGATGATTGAGGCCTTATCCTTTATTTTTAAAAGCCAACCTTAGACCACGTAACTGGTTTTTGTCATCACTTTGGCAATTAGGGTCATCACCCCTTTTACTGGCAACGGCAACTCTTTGCCACCGGCTTTTAAGGCCTGCTCGCGGTGGTGCATTTCATCCTCGTACATCTGCTCCAGGATCCGCCTTGTGCGTGAATCCGTTTCGGGCAGTTTACTCAGGTGTTCCTTTAAGTGGGCTCCGACTTGTTTTTCGGTCTCGGCGACAAAGCCCAGACTGTACTCATCACCCGCCAGACCTGCCAGCGCTCCCATCCCAAACGACAGACCATACCACAGAGGATTCAGCAGACTTGGCACACTGTCCAGCTCTTTCAGGCGATCCTCACACCAGGCCAGATGATCCACTTCTTCCTGTGCAGCACGGTGCATTTCCTGCCGTACGGTGGGCAATTTGGCAGTCAGTGCCTGCCCCTGATACAGTGCCTGGGCACAGACTTCGCCGCTATGATTGACGCGCATCAAACCCGCGACATGGCGTGCCTCGTTGACTGTCAACCGACTGTCTGCCGCTTCGGAAGGATTTGGCCGTTCCGCCTGAGAGACACCGGGCACAACACTGCGTAATGCCTGATCCATCAGTCCAATCCAGCGATCGGTTGTGGTGTGCTGTCTCATAGTGGCTTCCTTATATGGGTGAAATCGGAAAAAATTTACGGCTAAGAGGGTGTGTTGAATCATCCACACCATTCTTTGCGACGACAGACGCTAGGGATTCTGGGACTTATCGTGCATCGTTTTATCATGCATCGTATCAATGGTGGACTGGGGCGGTGTGGACTGTTCCAAACCTGCTTCTGGTTCAAACGTCACCGGATCCCCTTTGGACAGGTGTTTCACCTTATAGATTACCAAGGCACTGACCACAATCGACAGGCCTGAAGTCAATAAAAACAGCTCATCGAGACCCAGTTTTAATTCACTCAGCGCCAACATGGCCACAATCGCTGACGCCACCATAAATAGGGCATTCAGAATATTATTGGCCGCAATCACCCGTGCACGATGGCTATGTGGTGAATGCGCCTGCATGTAGGCATAGAGGGGAACGATATAAAACCCGCCAAATACCCCAATGCAAAATAAATCCAGAAAAGTACGGTAATACTCGGCCTGACTCAGAATCAAACTCAGGGACTGATCGTGACTGGCGGGCTGTAGCTGGTGCACTGAAAAATACAGATCAATCGCAAAGAGGCAGAGGCCAATCGCACCGATAGGTACCAGTTTCAGATTGACGCGATGTCCGGCCAGACGTTCGCACATCAGGGAGCCCAGGCCGATTCCTACCGAAAATACTGTCAGCAAAAAGGTTACGACGGGCTCGGAACCGTGTAGGGTTTGCTTGGTAAATTGTGGAATTTGCGTGAGAAACGTAGCCCCGTAATACCAGAACCAGGAAATGCCGAGAACTGTCCAGAACACGGAGGGCAAGCCTTTAAGGTAGCGCAGGGCCTGTGTGCTGGTACGGAAAATATTCCAGTCGACGCGCAGGTTGGCATTACCCACACTACGTGCAGGCACCTGACGGGAGGACAGATAGCCCAACCCGGCAATCGAGAGTACCAGCAGGGAAATGCCCAGCAGATTATCGCCGGATTCCACCATGACCACGCCGCCAATGATCATTCCAATCAAAATTGCCAGTGACGTACCCATCTCAAACAGGGCATTACCGCCGACCAGTTCATCCTCTTGGAGTAACTGGGGCAAAATGGCGTATTTGATCGGCCCAAAAAATGCGGAATGTGTTCCCATTAAAAACAGGGCGACAAATAACAAGACAAAGTGATGCAGCAAAAATCCGATTGTCGCCAGCGCCATGATGCCAATTTCAAAGAGCTTAATCAGTCGCGTCAACTGTGATTTTTCATATTTATCCGCAATTTGCCCTGCTGTCGCGGAAAACAGAAAATAGGGCAGGATAAACAGCATCGCGCTCAGGTTATTGAGCACACTGGGTGAGAGTGAGCTCAGGCTGGCTGCCTGATAGGTAAAAAGTAAAATCAGCGCCTGTTTAAACACATTATCATTGAGCGCTCCCAAAAACTGGGTCAGAAACATCGGTAAAAACCGGCGTGTTTGCAGCAAAGAAAATTGCGAAGCCATGTTGTAGCATTCCACCTGTACGGGCTGGATCAGTCCATGGTTCTAACCACCGATCAAGCCATAACATTCTCAGTATGATGGGGGCATTATGCCTGCACTGGGGATGAGACGGGAGAGATTACACCGAAACCAGACATTATTTTGTGCTGCCTGAAGCTATGCTAGGCTCGCTTAACGCATCCAGTCCTTATGCTGCAAGGCCTGGGCGATGCACGGATTCAGTATTATTTATCATTAATACGCTTTTGGGGCGTTTGAAAGGTGACATGTGCGATTGCTGCCACTGCCTCCCGCTGTGACTTCTCAACACTCTGGCTGCAAGACTGCTGTGCGGGCTTCCAGGGGGTTTTTCGTACCGTGCAGGCTGCCTTTTGGTCTGCTCACGGCAATTTATTGTTTATCAGCAGCCCATGCGGCAAGCGATACGCCTCCCATGCCAACCGCACCCGTGGCCACGCCCAGCACGACCAGTGCTGCACTGGTTCAACAAGGGGCGGTGACAGTTGAGCCCGCTCCACAGCCCGCTGAAAAGCCCGATGCGACGCCCCTCAGCTCCGGGAAAGTTTCTGGAAAACTGCCTGACGCCAAGAAAAACCTGACCCGTTTTCAGCGACTCAAGCGGCGGATCTGGGGGGAGGACGATGGACTGGACTATGCCAATGATGAACCCACCGTCAAAGTGGAGATACAGGGCAAAGCCATTCCCGAAGCGCTGGCGGACAATCTGCGCGCCTATTTGCGCCGTATCACGATTTCGGAATTGACCGATTTTCAGGCCACGATTCCTCGCGCGCGTTCGCTGGCCAAAGAAGCTGCCGAGGCCGTTGGCTATTACCAGAGTCAGTTTATTTTCAGTGCCAAGTCCGGTAATACACTTGTCGTTGATGTTGTCCCGGGTGACGCTGTCACCGTGCGCACCAATCATCTGGTGTTTCTGGGGGGTGCTGAAAACGATGAAAAATTTAAAGCCATTGAAAATGCGCCAGACATCAAGGTAGGCGATACCCTGAATCATGAATGGTATGAAAAATTAAAAGCCAGGATCCTCAATCAATCGACGGAACGCGGCTATTTTGAAGGCATTTGGTATGAACGGGACGTTAAAGTTACCCTTCCAACCAATACCGCAGACATACGGCTGGTGTATGACTCCGGCGATCGTTATAAATTTGGCGCAATCCAGTTTAAAAACGCGACGGGTGACCCTCAATTGCCAGTCCGGCTGGATTTGCTTAAGCAATTATTGCCGTTTCATACGGGGGATGCGTATGACGCTACCCAGGTTGCCCAGCTCACCCGAAATCTGCAGGACACGCGCTGGTTTAACAACATTAAACTGGATGTGCTGACTCCTGATCCCTTGCCGGACGATTCCGATGTCTCCGACGAAGATCTCACTCCCGGACTTGCACGAGCACGGGATTTGCCTTCGGACAGCGCCCTGTTAACACCCGATAAACTGGAAGAAACAGGGGTGGCGGATCAGGTTCCGGATCGCGACAAGGAGCTTTTGGCCAAGGCCGAAAGCCTGAAAGCCCCCTCGCGTGCCGAGGTGATTGCACAGGCCAAGGCACATCAGGCAGAAATTGCCCGAATCAAGCGCGATCAGACCATCCCAGTGACGGTAACAGTGAATGCCTCCCGACCGAACAGTGCCGAGGTGGGTATCGGTTACGGCACCGATACGGGAGCCCGTCTGCGCAGTCAGTACCGTCGGGCCTTATTGAATGAAGATGGCCACAGCATTGATGGCAACTTTGAAGTGTCCAAGATTCGGCAGGCCATCGAAGCGCGCTACAACTTGCCGTACAAACATCCGCTGAATGATACGCTCAGTTATTTTGGGGGCTACGAGCACGAAACGGATACCCAGACTGCCGATGAACTTCGACTGGAATATCAATCCCTTACCCTGGGTGCGGAGCGTTCCATCAAACCCGTTTCAACAGGCTGGCAAAAAACCATTTCGGTTCGCTATCGGCTGGATCAGTTAACTATCGGTGATCTGGCGCAAATTCAGTCTGCCAGTGGGCTGCCATTTCATTTCAATAGCTCGAAACCCCGCGAACAAATGCTGCTCTTTGGCTATGGCCTGAACAAGGTGCATACCTCGGGCGGACTCGATCCGGTCAGCGGCTTTCGCCAGTATTACCAGATCGATGTTGGCAGCAAAGCGCTGCTGTCTGAAACGGATATGGCCAGTTTGCGGGCAGGATGGCGCTGGATTGATTCTTTTGGCAGCTCCAATGCGCACCAGTTGATCAGTCGGCTGGACCTCGGCTCCATTGTCAGTAATGATTTTAGCAAGGTACCGTATAATCAGCGGTTTTTTGCTGGTGGTGACCAGAGTATTCGTGGCTATGACTACAAAAGTCTCTCCACAGTGGTCGATGGCTATCAGGTGGGTGGGCAAAATCTGGCCGTTGGGTCACTGGAATACACCTACCGCTTTTTGCCACAATGGCGCGGAGCGGTGTTTGTGGACGCCGGTAATGCCTTTGACGACAGCTTTAATGACCCGATAAAAGTCGGTGTCGGACTCGGCGTGCGCTGGTCCTCACCGATTGGCCCGATACGCATTGACGTGGGCGCCGGTGTGTCAGAGGCGAGTATTCCGATTCGCCTGCATTTCTTTATTGGCCCATCCCTGTGATGGTTTACCTTCAGGCCCGTCATTTGACGATCAGCCGTTTAGACTTGACGTTGCAATACATTCAGGGACGATTTACCCATGCCTGTTGACCAGCTGCCTGAAGAAACTCCAGACGATAACGGCACGCCGGAAAGTAGCACTGTTCAACCGAATGGTGAGGAAGAACCGCCTGCAAACGCCGCAGTCGATCACACTTCCCATAGCTGGAAAAAATGGCTATTGGGCAGTCTGATCACTGTCCTCGTGGTCATTATGGTGATCGTGGGTGGCCTGTTCGGGATGGCCAGTAACGATGCAGGCAGTAAAAAGATCCTCGATACCATCGCGGGTCAGCAAACCCTGATCAAGTATCATTACGTAGGCGGTAATTTTAATCGGGGTTTGATTCTCAAAGACATTTCCGTTGATCTCAAAAAAGTCCGTATTCAGGTTGATCAAGCCGTACTGGTCATTGGCTGGCGAGGGCTGATTCAAAAGCAGCTGCATTTCCGTAAAGCATCGCTGCACAATTTCCAGATACTGCTAAAACAGCCACCTAACGGCAAACCCTTTGAGTTTCCACGGGTGAGTATTCCCTTTGTGCTCCGCTTTGACGAAGCCTATATTCATACCCTGGCAATTCGTGGGCCACAGCGTAAAGACATTGTTTTTCCTGAAATTACCCTGAAAAAGGCATCGTGGCAGTATACGGTCATCCAGACGGAAGATTCCAGTGTGAGTCATGCCTATTTGAGTGGCCGCAATGTGACCGGAACCCTGAAACTGGAAGGGCATTACCCGATCAATGCCAAAGGCCAGCTATTGATTCCGGCTCTGACTTCATTAAAACTGGCACCCATTTCGGTGGCAGCGACCGGCGATCTGGAAACGCTCAAAGCCAGTGGCAAAGTGGAATGGCCCGATCCGGCGGCGGCAACGGCGATTGTCCGGCCATTTGCCAATGGTGTTCCGTTCAATGGCACGGTGCACTGGGGAAATTTTCGCTGGCCGTTTGCCCAGAGCCTGAAGTTGCAATCGACCTTTGGTTCAGCCACGGTACAGGGCAATCTCAGCGGCATCTCGATTGGGGTACAGTCTGACCTGAAGGGCGAAAATGTTCCCGATGGCACCTATCAGGGTGAGTTGTATACCGATTACCGAAGCCTGCGCATCCAGCGTCTGGATGGAAGCTTACTCAACGGCAAGCTCAGCGCGCAGGGCCTACTGGACTGGCAACAGGGCGTACACTGGAACCTGAGCGGTCAGGCACAGCAGATCGAAGCGCTGGATTATGCGCCTGCAGCGGCAGTGCCGTATTTGCCCAAAAAACTGACCGCGCGGCTTGCAACGACTGGCACACTGGGCAACCGAGTGTCTCACGTGGGTGCGTGGGTAAAACAGCCAACTGGCGAACTCTGGGTCGCTGGTATCGCCCGGGCTGGAAGTTTGGCCAATAGTGCCTTGCCGCTTGCTGTGGATGCCCGCTGGAAAAACCTGCAGCGCAGCCTGCCGGGTGTGGGCAAACTGTCGAGTACCGAAGGCCGTAGCCAGATTGGACTCTATAAAGAGGCACTGTCCATACGTGCCAATGCCGCTGTGGCCAGCTCCGATACCCTTCCTGCCGGACGCTATCAGGCCCAGCTGCATAAAGCCGGGACGCTGCTGCAATTCAGCCAACTGGCCTATCAGGGGAGTGCTGGTGCATTGACAGGCTCAGGCCAGCTCCGCCTCGCCACGGCGAAAACTCCTTTAAACTGGT
>CAUJHL010000112.1 GCA_963204705.1 Pseudomonadota bacterium
CGCCAGTGGCGCAAGGTTCATTTGGGCATTGATGCGGAAACCTTGGAAATACGAGCCATTGAGGTCACCGACAACAGCGTGGGCGATGCGCCAATGCTCCCGGAGTTGCTTAGCCAGATTCCCGAGTCGGAGCCCGTCGCCACGGTCAGCGGCGATGGAGCCTATGACACCCGGGCCTGCCATGAGGCGATTGCCGCACGCGAGGCCGCCGCAGTCATTCCAATCCGTAAGAATGGGAAACCCTGGAAAGGAAAAACGGCGGGAGACCGGGCACGAAATGAGATACTGGAAGCGACACAGTATTTAGGCCGGCCTCTTTGGAAAAATGGAGTGGCTATCACCGACGCAGCTTAGTCGAAACCAAGATGTGGTGCTTCAAACAGCTCGGTGAACGGGTGATGGCACGTGATCCACACCGGCAGGTGGTTGAACTGCAAGTACGTGCCGCTATCCTGAACAGCTATACCCGACTCGGCATGCCACGCACCCTTCGTGTGTCTTGAGCTATTTGGGGAAAGGGGAAATTCAACTCTTGATCGGGTTATGCAACAAAGCCCATTCTTGACTGAAAATGACGTCGATGTACATGAAACAGAATACTTATGTGAGGACAACTGTTCTGTGGTTATTAGAGAAAAACTTGGGTTTAAAGTTTCTTATTATGAACTAAGCGATGGCCCCTTGGTGTTGTGGCGCTCCGCGACGAAGCCAAGGCCAAACAGGCTGTCGCCATCGCCAGTACGGATCAGACGGCTGAATTTGAAAAGCAGAATGAGGGGCAGTGAAGCATGGTTGCATGTTTACACTGATATCCAGCACCCAGTCTAGCCCTGTTTCAGGGAGCCATCGTGTCGTGAACGGTGCAGCAATCGCTTTATTCAGGAGCAGAGCCTAAGCGGAGTTAGCACGTGGCAAGCGGAAGTTGCGCATCGAAAATTAAAATAAAAATATTTAAAAACAATAAATTAAATTAGATAAATCAACTTGGCACTGTCTTTGCAGTATCCCCTCTGACGTTTGTTGTTACGGGCTGGCCCTTCGCCTGACCCGATTCATCCTGTATGACAGAGGAGGATATCCATGTCCACCCACTTAGCAGACTCTCGCGCCGATGCTTATACACTCCCTGCATCGGGCAAAGCGACTTCCATTCGCCTGTTTAATTTTTCCACCCCCGCCATGCGTGCATTCCATATGAGCTGGCTGGCATTTTTTGTTTGCTTCTTTGCCTGGTTTGCCTGTGCACCATTAATGCCAGTGATCGGAAAAGAATTTCATCTCACCAAGGATCAGATTGCCAACATAAATATTGCCGCTGTGGCGATAACCATTCTGGTGCGACTGGCAATCGGGCCGCTAACTGATCGTTATGGCCCACGTAAAACCTATACGGCCCTGCTACTTCTGGGCAGTTTGCCAGTTTTTGGGGTCGCTGCCGCACAGTCCTATGAATCCTTTCTGTTTTTTCGGCTGCTGATTGGTGCGATTGGTGCCAGTTTTGTGATTACCCAATACCATACCTCAGTCATGTTTGCACCGAATGTGGTGGGGACAGCCAATGCGGCCAGCGCGGGCTGGGGCAATGCGGGCGGAGGGGCAACACAGGCACTGATGCCGCTATTACTAACCGGCTTGCTGTATTTAGGGGTAGATCAAGCATTCGGCTGGCGCGTGGCCCTGCTGGTTCCTGGGTTCATGATGATTGTGGTGGGTGTGCTGTACTGGAAGCTTACTCAGGATTGCCCAGAGGGTAATTTTCAGGAGTTGCGCGCTGCAGGCAAGGCGGCCGGTTCTACCAAGAAAGCCGGAATGGAAGTGCTCCGTGCGGCGGCGGCTAACTATCGGGTCTGGATGCTGTTCGTGGCCTATGGCGCGTGCTTTGGTATCGAAATCTTTATGCACAACATCGTTGCCAGCTACTACGTAGATCACTTCGATCTGAGTCTGAAACAGGCCGGACTGGCTGCGGGAATGTTTGGGTTACTGGCCCTGTTTGCGCGGGCATTGGGTGGCTATGTCTCGGACCGCGTGGCTCGTGTCAAGGGTCTGGATGCGCGTACGCTGGTGCTGTTTGTCCTGATGCTTGGCGAAGGTCTGGGCCTGCTGTGGTTCTCCAACATGTCCACCGTGGGGATGGCCTTGCTGGCGATGACGGTATTTGGTCTGTTTACCCACATGGCCTGTGGGGCAACCTATGCGCTGGTGCCGTTTATTGATCGTGAATCGCTGGGTGGGGTGGCCGGTATCATTGGCGCAGGCGGCAATGCGGGGGCTGTGGCTGCAGGGTTTTTGATGAAGGCAACCCCCGATATTACCAGCTGTTTCAGCATCTTAAGTGTGTTTGTAATGATCGCGGCGGTCTGTGTGATTGCGGTTCGTTTTACTCCGGCGCATAAAGCCCGCGAAGCCGCCCTGTTGGCTGATGCCCTGAAACAGGTCGGCGAGGGAAGTCATCCTGTCGTGGGTGGTCTGGTTGCGCGGAAGGGTTGAGCAGGAGGGTTAAATAGGCAGGTTTTTTGAGGGAGCTGTGCGCTGGTCACTGCTGGCGCTACAGCTCATGCCTAATCTCCGGTTGCATTTCAGTAAGCCATTGCCAATAACGACGTGGCATACAGCGACGCTGAAGCGCGCGATTTTGCCGCTCTGGAATGGTGACACTCTGGAAATACGTACGCCAAAGCCGCTGAAAGGTGATTTCCAGTGGACTGTGTGCAGTCGATGGATGCGTCAAAACCACTGGGTCAATCTCGTCCACCCAGTGGATGCTCCCGTCTTCAAAGTACACGCCATACTCCCGCCTAGCGTCAAAAATCAGCCAGCGTTGGTCGGCAAAACGCCGTTTAAAATGGCCAATGATCAAGGGCAATACATCACAATCCGGGGCAATTCGCGCGAAATACACCCCATTGTCCATGAGTTCAAACCGTACAAACGCCAGCATACGATGCCGCTCACGCGAGACCTTTTGTTGCCAGCTGGTCAGCTGAAAAATGGCAGGATGCGTATGCTGCTCCAGTACGCGTGGATGGGGGTGTCGCAGAGTTTCCCGGATGACGTCCAGCAAAACTGCTTCCCGTTCTGGCGAGTCCATCAGAAATCCCAGCTGCACGGTACGCCATCCGTCTTTGCCAAGAATTACCTGAAGCCGCCGCATCACCCGATGAGCCTGAGTGAGATCGGACACCACAGGCTCAGGAACCCGCCATAACTCCTGCACCCGCTCACTGTCTGGCACAATAGTCACTTGATCCAGCCGCCGCGCATAGACCTGAAACACCACCGTAAAAAATCCCTCTGGACTGCCATCATATGTCAGCAGAGGCAAGCCATCCGTGCACGGGCTCAGGGCAGTGTGCTTCATCTGTGCTAAGCCGCATCAAACAGGGAAAGCTGGGGGCTCAGGCCACGTCGTGGGGTGGCTTGTGCCAACAACTGCGCGCGCAAGCGCTCAGGACTGTAATCCTGTAACCATGGATTAGGGGAGGCCGGACTGTACAGAAAATAGCGCGCTCGTCGCAAAACAGCCCCCATACGCTGCAGGTGCTCCAGCGTTAGGCGTTCAAAGCGCCGTGCCTGCACCATGCGTCGGGCGGTACGTACGCCAATACCCGGTATGCGCAGCAGGTGTTCCAGTGGCGCTGTCTGAATATTGACAGGAAAATCCTCTAAATGCCGCAATGCCCAGGCAGTCTTGGGATCCAGCTCCAGATCGAGAAAGGGCTGCTGCGGATCGAGTAGCTCCTGCGCTGCAAACCCGTAAAATCGCATCAGCCAGTCTGCCTGATACAGACGATTTTCCCTCACCATGGGCACAGCACTGCTAAGCGCGGGGAGTCGCTTGTCTTCCAGCATGGGCACATAGCCTGAATAATAGACGCGCCGCATGCCAAACTGCCGATATACCCGATCGGCCAGCGTGATCACTTGCAAATCGGTTTCCGGTGTGGCGCCAATGATCAGCTGGGTGCTTTGACCGGCAGGAGCAAACCGTGGCGTAGAGCGCAAGTGTTTACGGCTATCCTGATGCGCAAGGATTTCCTGGCGTACCGTCGCCATTGGCTGCAACATGCTGGCATGATCTTTCTCGGGAGCCAGCAGTTTCAGCCCCGACTGGGTGGGAATCTCCATATTCACACTCAACCGGTCTGCATACCGTCCCGCTTCACGCATCAACTCGTCCGAAGCCCCGGGAATGCCTTTCAGGTGGATGTAGCCATAAAAGCGGTGTTCCGTCCGCAGGGTTTTGGCTACCCGCACCAGCCGCTCCATGGTGGTATCCGCATCCTTGAAAATACCAGAGCTCAAAAATAGCCCTTCGATATAGTTCCGGCGGTAAAAATCCATGGTCAGCTCGACCACTTCCTCTACGGTAAATCCTGCTCGTGGGACATCATTACTGCGCCTGGAAACACAGTAAGCACAATCAAAAATACAGTGGTTAGTCAGCAAAATCTTCAGCAGTGACACACAGCGGCCATCTTCGGTAAAGGAATGGCAAATACCTGACGCCGACGAATCGCCCAGCCCATTTCCGGGGTTGCGCCGTTTGCCGCCACTGGAAGAACAGGAAACATCGTATTTGGCGGCACCTGAGAGAATTTCCAGTTTGCTGCGCAAGCGATCGACATTCATGGTAGGCACTGCTCCTTTCAGCGAGTCAAAGCCTGATGACTTAATTCAACTGACTTAATTCAACTGACTTGGTCCAAGTGACTTGGTCCCAAGGTCTTCAGAATGACAATATGAGCTTTTGGATCAGACAGCTTAACAGATAAAAAACCAGCAAAAAGTCAGTTGTGAAAACAGTGCGACAGGGGGTGTCGTTTCAACTGTAAATCCATTAATTCAGTTGTTGAGTAGTGGTACCGCAGGATCAGCCGCTGTTCCAGGCGTGCTGCACCGAAACAAGGCAAGACAGGGTGTTTGACCTAAAAACGCGTAGCATACTTAGTATAATGCTTTGAAAAATATAAAATAACTATAATGGCACGGCGTTTGCATTTTACGGGTATCTGGTGACCGTCCTGCCAGCAGGCATGTTCATTCCTAAGAGGAAGTGCCTGGGCCAGACACCGCTTTCGGAGCAACACATAATGAATGCCATACTACAACCCTCGCTGAAAATCGTCGTCATTGGCCACGGCATGGTGGGCCACAAGTTTCTGGAAGCCCTGCTGGATCAGGCAGAGGTCGATCTGACGGTGATTGCCGAAGAGCCGCGTCCCGCATACGACCGTGTGCATTTGACGGAATATTTTAATGGCCGCAGTGCGGACGATTTGCTGCTGGCGCGACATGACTTTGCCGATGCCCATGGGGTCGCGCTGCACCTGAATACCCGGGCGACCGCGATTGATCGCGTACGTAAAGTGGTGACTACCGCCGATGGCCAGACCATTCCGTATGACAAACTGATTCTCGCCACCGGTTCTTTTCCCTTTGTGCCTCCCTTGCCCGGCAAGGATCGTCCAGACTGCTTTGTCTATCGTACGCTGGAAGATCTGGATGCCATTCGTGCCGCCAGCCGCAGTAGCAGTGGCACGCCTAAAACGGGTGTGGTGATTGGTGGGGGCCTGCTGGGTCTGGAAGCCGCCAAGGCGCTGAAAGATCTGGGAATGCAAACGCATGTGGTGGAATTTGCTCCCCGTCTGATGGCGGTGCAGGTTGATGACGGTGGTGGCCGTGTACTGCGTCGCAAGATTGAAGCGCTGGGCGTGGGCGTTCATACCCAGAAAGCCACGCAGGAAATTGTTGATGGTGAGTCTACGAGGCACCGCATGAAGTTTGCGGATGGTAGCCATCTGGATACCGATGTGATTGTGTTTTCTGCCGGTATTCGTCCGCGTGATGAACTGGCACGTCAGGCCGGTCTGGCCGTGGGCGAGCGTGGTGGCATCGTCATTGATGATTATTGTCTGACTTCCGATCCGGATGTCTATGCGATCGGCGAATGTGCCCTGTGGAAGGGCCGTATTTATGGATTGGTCGCGCCGGGCTACGACATGGCACGGGTGAGTGCAGCCCATCTTGCCAGTGCGCTCAGTGGCGAGACAGCTTCAGAGCTGGCACGGTTTCAGGGTGCGGACATGAGCACCAAGCTGAAACTGATGGGTGTGGATGTCGCCTCGGTGGGGGATGCGCATGCGGCAACGCCCGGAAGCCTGTGCTATCAGTACAGTGATGAAGTAGCTGAAATCTATAAAAAAATCGTGGTTTCTGCAGATCGCAAGCAACTGCTGGGTGCCGTGCTGGTCGGAGATGCCTCGGAATACACCGATCTGCTGCAAAAAATGTTGAATGGCATTGAGCTGCCTGCTGAGCCACAAAGCCTGATCCTGCCCGGTATGGGCGCGGCCAAGGCGGCCGCGGGTGGTACGGGTGTCGATTTGCTGCCTGACAGTGCCGTGATCTGCTCCTGTAATAACGTCAGCAAGGCCGATCTCTGCGGCGCGATTGCCGGTGGCAACACCTCGCTGGGTGCCCTGAAAAAATGCACCAAGGCTGCAACGGCCTGTGGTGGCTGCGCGCCGCTGGTGACTCAGGTGCTCAAGTCGGAACTGAAACGGCAGGGCGTGATGGTCAACAACCATCTCTGCGAGCATTTCGCCTATTCCCGTCAGGAGCTGTACCATCTGGTTCGAGTTGAAGAAATCAAAAGTTTCAATGACTTGTTGCAAAAACATGGTAGCGGAATGGGCTGTGATATCTGCAAACCCACGGTGTCGAATATTCTGGCTTCCTGCTGGAATGAGTTCGTGCTGAAACCCGAACATGCAGGCCTGCAGGACAGTAATGATTACTTTTTGGCCAATATTCAAAAAGACGGCAGCTATTCCGTGGTGCCACGGATGCCAGGAGGCGAAGTTACCCCGGAAGGGCTGATTGCCGTTGGACAGGTGGCGCGCAAATATGGCCTGTACACCAAGATCACGGGCGGTCAGCGGGTCGATCTGTTTGGTGCACAGGTGCACCAGTTGCCGCTGATCTGGGAAGAACTGATTGCTGCCGGATTTGAATCGGGTCATGCCTATGGCAAGTCGCTGCGTACCGTCAAATCCTGTGTCGGTAGCACCTGGTGCCGCTATGGGGTCGATGATTCGGTCGGCCTCGCGGTCGCGCTGGAAAATCGCTACAAGGGCCTGCGTTCGCCGCACAAACTGAAAATGGCCGTGTCTGGCTGTACCCGCGAATGTGCCGAAGCCCAGGGCAAGGATGTCGGCGTAATCGCAACGGAAAAAGGCTGGAACCTCTATGTCTGCGGCAATGGCGGCATGAAACCACGCCATGCCGAACTGCTGGCGGGCGACCTAAGTACCGAGCAGTTGATTCGGTACATTGACCGCTTTTTGATGTTTTACATCCACACCGCCGATCGTTTGCAACGCACGAGCGTGTGGCGCGACAACCTCGAAGGCGGTCTGGAGTACTTGAAATCCGTCGTACTGGAGGACAGTCTGGGTATCGCCAGCCAGCTAGAAGCCGAAATGCAGGCCGTAGTGGATGCCTATCAGGACGAGTGGAAAACCGCCGTGACCAATCCTGCGGTACGGGCGCGCTTCCAGACCTATATCAATGAGCCGGAAGCGGCGGATCCTGCGATTGAGTTTGTGCCTGTGCGTGATCAGATTCGCCCGATCAGTACCGAGGAACGCCGGGCGCGTGAACAGCAAGCAAGCCGGATTGGGGTGGTGGAACTGGCCTGAGGGCAAAATTCAAAAGCCTGAACCCTGACTGACTGCCACTAAGCTGCTGATCATGCTGCTAACCGTGCTACCGATTTTGAAGGAATATCCTTATGAACCTCTCAACTGCTGCTGAACCGTTACCCGCACATCCCTGGGTGGATGTGTGCGACATGGCCGTGATTCCACGCAATACGGGTGTGTGCGCACGCGTTGATGGCTTGCCGATTGCTATTTTCCGGGTGGGAGATGACGACCGTCTGTTTGCCCTTTCCAATATTGACCCAGCCACGGGCGTCAGTGTGCTTTCGCGCGGCATACTGGGGGATTTGCAGGGCGAAAAAGTGGTGGCGTCACCGTTGTACAAACAGCATTACAGTCTGGCGACAGGCCGTTGTCTGGAAGACGGCGCGCTCAGTGTGCCGGTGTATCCAGTCCTGTTGCAGGAGGGTAGGGTATTGGTGTCCTCGCAGCCGCTGCGTACCTATGTAAGCACCCCCCAGCCGCGTGAGGATAAGTTAAAACTGGTGCTGGTCGGCAATGGTCTGGCGGGTATGCGCACGCTGGAAGATCTGCTCGATATGGCTCCCGATCTCTATCAGATTGAGGTCTTTGGTGCCGAGCCGCATGGCAATTACAATCGCATTTTGCTGTCTCCGGTGCTGTCGGGTGAAAAGCAGCTGGATGACATCATGCTGCACCCACGCGAGTGGTATGCCGAGCGCGGAATCGCCCTGCATGCAGGAGACCCCGTGGTCAACATCGACCGGCGTAAAAAGCAGGTAGTCACTGCTTCTGGTCATATCAGTCAGTACGACCGGCTGATTATGGCAACCGGCTCCAAGCCCTTTGTGCCACCCATCCCGGGTGTCAACTTGTCCGGTGTGGTGACGTTTCGGGATATTCATGACATCGAGCAAATGATCACGGCCAGTGAGCAGTTTCAGCATGCTGTGGTGATTGGCGGTGGCTTGCTGGGTCTGGAAGCAGCACATGGCCTGCAGCGGCGCGGAATGCAGGTGACTGTGGTGCATCTGGCAGATCGTCTGATGGAGCGCCAGCTGGATGCACGGGCAGCGGAATTGCTAAAAGAAACGCTGGAACAGCGGGGCATGCGCATCCTGACCCAGGCCAACACCCAGTCGATTGAAGGCAATGACCGGGTGGAGCGGGTGATATTGGCCTCGGGTGAGGTGATCGCCGCCGATCTGGTGGTCATGGCGGTGGGGATACGCCCGAATATTGATCTGGCCAAATCCGCTAACCTCTACAGCGAACGTGGCATCGTGGTCAGTGACACCCTGCAAACCTTTGACCCGAGTATTTATGCGGTGGGTGAATGTATCCAGCATCGCGGCCAGCTGTTTGGTCTGGTAGAGCCGATCTGGGGGCAGGCCTTTGTCTGTGCCGCCCAGTTGGCTGAACAGGGTCGCCTGCGCTATCAGCCTGCAGCAACGGCTACCCAGCTCAAGGTGAGTGGAGTGGATGTGTTTTCTGCCGGGGATTTGTCTGGGGGCGAAGGCATTGAGGACATCGTGCTCAACGACGATCGTCGCCGGGTTTACAAACGCCTGTTGCTGAAAGGTGATCGACTGGTTGGTGCGGTGCTGTATGGGGATGTGCAGGATGGCGCCTGGTACGCCGAGCTGATTGCGGATGCTACGTCGATTGGCACCATGCGTCAGAAACTGATGTTTGGCCGTGATTTTGCCCTGAAAAAAGCCAGCTAGGCGAGTCCATCGGCGTCTGGACAGGTCACTCACGGTATGGCCTGTCGGGCGCTGTGAACGGTTTCCAAACAGGAGAGACGTCCATGTCTGTCAAGTCTGTCGATGTCCTATCCACAACCCTTGCCAACACGAGTGCTCAGCCGAATTCGGCGGTTAAAACTGACGCCTGCGCCACCGCTCGCGTGACTTGCACCACGTGTCCGTATTGCGGGGTGGGCTGTGGCGTGTCGGTGAGCAGCCAACCCATGCCACATGCTGTGCTGGGAGAGGCCATTCAGGTGAAAGGCGATCTCCTGCACCCCGCCAACGCCGGGCGTCTTTGCGTGAAAGGCAGCAATTTGCATGAAACCCTGTCACTGGAGCGCCGGGTGTTGGCCCCGCAGTTGGGCCGCACTGGCAACCGGCAAGCGACCGACTGGGAGGTGGCTACCCGCAACATTGCGCAGACCTTTGCGGATACCATCCGGGACTATGGGCCAGACAGCGTGGCGTTTTATGTATCCGGCCAATTGCTGACTGAAGACTATTATGTTGTCAATAAATTCGTCAAAGGCTATCTGGGCACCGCCAATATCGACACCAATTCACGGCTGTGCATGTCCTCCGCCGTTGCGGCGCATAAGCGTGCCTTTGGCGAGGACGTGGTTCCCGGCTGCTATGAAGATTTTGAGCAGGCGGAGGTGGTGGTGCTGGTAGGCTCCAATACCGCCTGGTGTCACCCAGTGCTGTATCAGCGCGTGATGCAGGCACGCCAGCAGTCTCACCTTAAAGTAGTGGTGATTGACCCTCGCCACACCCTGACGGCCGAAGATGCCGATCTGCATTTGCCGATTTTGCCCGGACAGGACATTCATTTATTCAATGGTTTGTTGCAATGGTTAGTGCACCATGGCCATACCGATGAAGCCTTTGTCGACCGTCATACCGAAGGGCTGGACGATGCCCTTTTGGCGAGTGCGGAGTGTGCCGACCTGTACCATGTCGCCCGTCTGTGCGGTCTGGATGTCGAACGGCTGAGGCAGTTTTATCAATTGTTTGCAGACACCCGCAACATCGTGACGCTGTTCTCGATGGGCGTGAATCAATCCCGGCAAGGCACTGATAAGGCCAATGCCATCATCAATTGTCACTTGCTAACCGGCAGAATTGGTCAGCCAGGCATGGGTCCGTTTTCGATGACAGGCCAGCCCAATGCCATGGGTGGCCGGGAAGTGGGCGGTTTGTCAAACATGCTGGCCGCGCACATGGATCTGGACAATCCAATCCATCGCGAGCGGGTACAGGCATTTTGGAACAGTCCGGTACTGCCCGCCAAGGCGGGTTTAAAAGCAGTTGAGCTGTTTGAAGCGATAGAGCAGGGCCGTGTGCGGGCCGTCTGGATCATGGCCACTAACCCGGTGGTGAGCCTGCCGAATGCTGATCAGGTGAAACGGGCCTTAAGTGCCTGCCCCTTTGTGGTGGTTTCTGATCTGATGGCTGAGACGGATACCACGGCATTTGCCGATGTGCTGCTCCCCGCTCTGGGCTGGGGTGAAAAGAATGGCACCGTCACTAATTCCGAGCGCCGTATTTCCCGGCAGCGGGCATTTTTGCCAGCACCCGCTGCCGCTAAGCCCGACTGGTGGGCAATCAGTCAGGTTGCCGCGCAGATGGGCTTTGGCGATGCTTTTGCTTACCAGCATCCCGCAGACATTTTTCAGGAACATGCGCGTCTGTCGGCTTGCGATAATCCCGACCTGCCCGACAATTCTCACGCTGCCCAGCCCGGCCAGTTCCGCCGGTTTAACCTCAAGGGGCTGAGTGCCCTGACCAGGCAGGACTATGACCGCCTGCAACCGATACAGTGGCCTGTGTTACAGCCACCAAAAGCAGGGACTGCCGTGGAAGGGACCCCACGGCTGTTTGCCGATGGCTGGTTTTCGCATCCCAATGGGCGGGCGCGGTTTATTCCTGTGGCCTGGAAAGCGCCAGTGCACCAGCTTTGTGATGATTTCCCCCTGATTCTGAATACCGGCCGGGTGCGCGATCACTGGCACACCATGACCCGTACTGGACTCGCGCCTGCGCTAACCGATCATACCCCTGAGCCCTTTTGTCAGTTGCACCCACAGGATGCCCTGATGGCTGGTGTGCGTGACGGTGGTCTGGTCCGGGTCAGTTCGCGCTGGGGTGCGTGCGTGGTCCGTGCGCAAACCTCAACCCGCGTGCGTCGTGGTCAGGTCTTTGTACCCATTCACTGGAATGATGGCTTTGCCTCCGATGCGCGTATTGGCGCACTGGTCAATCCGGTGGTGGATCCAGTGTCCGGTGAGCCGGAGTTCAAGTACACCCCGGTTCGGGTATCGCCCTTTGCCACTAATTGGCAGGCCATGCTGTTCAGTCGTCAGGATTTATCGCCGGAGTGCCTGAACCCACTGAGCTGGTGGACGCGATTGCCAATGGCGGGCGTACAATGCTATTCCGCGGAAGGCCGTGGCAGCGTGGCCAGTCTGATGGAGCAGGCACGCGTGCTACTGGGTTTTGTTCCGGATCTGCATGAATGGATGGAGTATCATGATCAAAGCAGCGGGGTGTACCATGCGCTGCTACTTAAAGACAATCAGGTGATGGCCAGCCTGTATCTGGCACCCCCGTCGCTGCTGCCGGATCGTCAGTGGGTAGCAGGCCGGTTTGCCCGCGCACGGCTGAGCAGTATGGATCGTCTGGCCTTGCTGGCAGGCGCCTCGCTGGGACAGGGAAGCAATGAAGGGCCATTGGTCTGTTCCTGTTTTAAAGTCGGTAAAAACCGTATTCTGACGACCATTCGGGAGCAGGGACTGACCACGGCTGGCCAGGTCACCGCCTGTCTGAAAGCCGGTGGTAACTGTGGTTCCTGCCTGCCGGAAATACGGGGGCTCATCGCGACCTGTCAACTGGAGGCTACAGCAGAATGACCACTATCCCTAAGATTCGGGTGATGATCCTGGCAGGTGGCCAGGGGCAACGGCTGGGCGGCATCGACAAGGGCCTGCTGGAAGTAGGCGGGGAGTTCCAGATCGATCGGCTGCTGTCTGCTGTCAATGCCCAGACTGCCTGGAAACGACGGGGGATATTGCGCGAACCCGGTTACTGGATTAGTGCTAACCGTCATCTGGATTTTTATCAGCAGCGAGATCCCTCGGCCCATGTCTACCCGGATGCCTTGCCGGGATTTGCTGGCCCGTTGGCGGGTATCGCTACTCTGATGACCGCCGCCCGCCATAGCGAGGGGTACCAGGAGGAGTCGCACTGGTGGTGGATTTTACCGGTGGATTTGTCTCATTTACCCGCCAATGCCCTGTCCCTGCTGGTGCAGGCGGTACAGCAGGGCGCGCACGCCAGCTATGCCGTTCTGGATGGGCAGCCCATGTATCCCTGCTGTCTGGTGCCCGCGTCGAGTTATGACGTACTTGCCCCGGCACTGGACGCTGGTGAAGGCGTGCGCCACTGGTTGCAGGTGGTGGGTGCCCAGCCGGTTGACCTGTGGCCTGATAGCCTAAGAGGGCAGCCCGTGAATTTTAATGTCCCTGAGGATGTGGCCGAATTTAGCCCTGAATCTAGCGTAAATAGTCAGCATCCGCTGGTCTAACGGAAATAACCTGTTGTTTCGTCTTGCTGTTTTATTCAGCTTACGCGGTCTTTCCAATGCTTAGATGATTAGATTGAGGCCAGTACCGGTAATTCAGACTGTGCTAACTGCCGGGCCTCGCCAGCGGAAACGCCCAGCGCTTTCAGTACCAATTCGGCGGTATCGCTGCCTGCATCCCGCCAGGTCCGATAGCCCTGTAACACCAGATAAATCGCGGTGAGTACCGATCCCGCAATCACACTCATCACGCTCATCATCTGTTCAGGCCGAAAATCATAGCGGTTTTGTTCCAGCCCACTCATGACATCGGGCAGTGGAGAATCCGTGCCCGTCCATAAGTTCATCAGGGACTGGGAGCTGAATGCAAACTGGCATAAAAACCGGCCCCAGTCCGGCTCTTCATGGGCCCGCCGTATGTACATACGAATCCCGTGAGCAAGGCGCAGGGCAAAATCCGCTTTGGCATCAAAGCTATTGCTAATGCGGGCATTCATTTCCTGACTGAGCTGGGAGGCAATGTCTTCAAAAAGGGTTTCAGGATTCAGGTTATGATTATAAATCGTACCGCGCGCCACCCCGGCGGCTTCAGCCAGTTCCCTTACCGTAATATTGGACGATCCTTTTTCGGCAAACAATCGCAGCGCCGCTGTGTGAATACGTAACTGGGAAGACGATAACGACATGGCAGCGCCTATTTGAACACATTTATTAAAATTAAACACAGTATAGCATGAGCAAGAAATCGGTGATTTTTAGAGGAAAGTGCCACATTTATCTAAAAATTGAGCAATAAATTCAGCAGGCTGATTAACGTCCCTCAGTTTGCGCCGCCACCGATGCCATTAGGGAATATCCTGCTCCCGAAAGGATTGTAGCTCTGCTAATTGGTGTTCAATGGCATGGGCTGTTTGTTCACGGATGGCCCACAGCGTTTCTGGCGTGGCTACCAGGCCCTGTGTGGGTATGCGCTCACCAAAGCTGACGTACAGTCGCTCAGGCCGTGGGATCGGTAAGTGCCACAAACTTCTGGCAATCGGCGGCAACACTTCTCCCTTTCGGGTAATCTCCGACAGCTTCTTTTCCCACGATTTTCCAGAATTTCGGGACACCATTCAGTCCCTAAAGCAGACGGATAGCCATTTCACTCGGCTGTTTGATCAGTATCATGAAATTACGCATGAAATTCATGGTATTGAGAGCAATGACATCAATGTATCGGATGCGTATCTCGACGCGCTAAAACTGAAGCGTGTTCAGCTGAAAGATGAGTTGTATCAAATGATGGTGAAATCGGGCTAATGAGTTACGGGCTTCGACAAGCTCAGCCAGCGGATAGCTCCCTGAGCTGTGTCGAAGGGTAGCCGGCGGGTGTAGCTCCCTGAGCTTTGTCGAAGGGTGCGGTGATGAACAGGCTCATTTCGACGAGCTCAATGAACCTGTTTGCTCCCTGAGTGTGTCGAAGGGAAGATGAAGAATTACGGGCTTCGACAAGCTCAGACAGCGGGTGTAGCTCCCTGAGTTTGTCGAAGGGGCGGTGCTAGGCAGGCTCATTTCGGCAGGCTCAATGAGCCTTCTAAACTAAAAACCCATAAAATTCATTAAGCTAAAAAATTTCTAAATATTTTAAAGTAAAAACTCTAAAAAATGGGTCAAAAACCCGATTTTTAAGCCTAAGCTTATGAATAGACAGTGATTTGGGAAAGGCTATTTTGAGCGCGTACAATGGCGGCATTTAAAGCCGTCATATCCGTTGCTTCCGACTGAGGGGACACTCGCGCATGAACACTCACTACCGCAAAGCCTTGCCCGGTACCGATCTGGATTATTTTGATGTGCGTCAGGCCGTGGAGGACATTCAGCCCGGCAGTTACGACACCTTGCCCTATACCTCCCGCGTACTGGCGGAGCAACTGGTGCGGCGCTGTAATCCGGCAGAATTGACCGAGTCACTGAAACAGCTGATTGAACGGCGTCAGGACAAGGATTTTCCCTGGTATCCCGCCCGTGTGGTCTGTCATGACATTCTGGGCCAGACCGCGCTGGTGGATCTGGCTGGTTTGCGCGATGCCATCGCCGACAGAGGTGGTGACCCGTCCAAAGTGAACCCTGTGGTGCAAACCCAGCTGATCGTCGATCACTCGCTGGCGGTGGAGTATGGCGGTTTTGACCCCGATGCGTTTGCCAAAAACCGCGCGGTGGAAGACCGCCGCAATGAAGACCGCTTTCACTTCATCGAGTGGACCAAAACCGCATTCAAAAACGTCGATGTGATTCCGGCGGGCAACGGCATCATGCATCAGATCAATCTGGAAAAAATGTCGCCGGTGATTCAGGCCCGTGAAGGTGTGGCTTATCCGGACACCTGTGTGGGTACCGATAGCCACACGCCACACGTCGATGCGCTGGGGGTGATTGCCATCGGTGTGGGTGGACTGGAAGCCGAAACTGTGATGCTGGGCCGCCCGTCGATGATGCGTCTGCCGGATATCGTCGGTGTGGAGTTGGTCGGTCAGCGTCAGGCGGGCATTACCGCAACGGACATTGTGCTGGCGCTCACGGAGTTTTTGCGTAAAGAGCGAGTAGTCGGCGCCTATGTGGAGTTTTTTGGCGAAGGGGCCGACAGCATGTCAGTGGGCGATCGTGCCACCATCTCCAACATGACGCCCGAATACGGCGCTACGGCAGCGATGTTCTATATCGACCAACAAACGCTGGATTACCTGCGGATTACTGGTCGTGAAGACGCCCAAATTGAGCTGGTCGAACACTACGCCAAAACCACTGGCCTGTGGGCCGATGCGCTGAAAACCGCCGTCTATCCACGCGTGTTGCGCTTTGATCTGTCCACCGTCACCCGCAACATGGCCGGCCCATCCAACCCACATGCACGTGTGGCGACCAGCGATCTCGCGGCCAAAGGCATTGCAGGTAACTTGGACGCCGCGCGTACGCAAGAAGCCAAAGGTTTGATGCCTGATGGCGCAGTGATCATTGCGGCAATCACCAGCTGTACCAACACCTCCAACCCCCGTAATACCGTGGCGGCTGGCTTGCTGGCGCGCAAAGCCAACCAGCTGGGCCTAACCCGCAAGCCCTGGGTGAAAACCTCCTTTGCTCCCGGCTCCAAAGCCGCCGCACTGTATCTGCAAGAAGCCGGTGTGTTGACCGATCTGGAAACGCTGGGTTTTGGTATCGTCGCCTATGCCTGCACTACCTGTAACGGCATGTCTGGCGCACTCGATCCCGTGATCCAGCAGGAAATCATCGACCGTGACCTCTACGCCACGGCAGTGCTGTCGGGCAATCGTAACTTTGATGGCCGTATCCATCCCTACGCCAAGCAAGCGTTTTTGGCCTCACCACCGCTGGTGGTGGCTTATGCGATTGCCGGTACCATTCGCTTTGATATTGAAAACGACATACTGGGTCATGACCAGAACGGCAATCCCATTACCCTCAAAGACATTTGGCCTTCTGATGAAGAAATTGATGCCTTGGTCGCCAAGAGCGTCAAGCCCGAACAATTCCGTCAGGTCTATATCCCCATGTTTGACTTGGGACAAGCCGAAGAAGCGGTTAGCCCCTTGTACGACTGGCGTCCGATGTCGACCTACATCCGCCGCCCACCGTACTGGGAAGGCGCATTGGCCGGTGAGCGCACGCTGACCGGTATGCGTCCGCTGGCAGTGTTGGGTGACAACATCACCACCGATCACCTGTCGCCATCCAACGCGATCATGATGGACAGCGCCGCCGGTGAATACCTGCATAAAATGGGCGTGCCAGAAGAGGACTTCAACAGCTATGCGACCCACCGTGGCGATCACCTGACCGCACAACGCGCCACCTTTGCCAATCCCAAATTGCTCAACGAAATGGTGCGCAACGAAGACGGCAGTGTGAAGCAAGGTTCGCTGGCGCGCGTCGAGCCAGAAGGCCAGGTCATGCGCATGTGGGAAGCCATCGAAACCTACATGAACCGCAAACAACCGCTGATCATCATCGCCGGTGCGGATTATGGTCAGGGTTCCAGCCGCGACTGGGCAGCCAAAGGCGTGCGGCTGGCGGGTGTAGAAGCGATTGTGGCGGAAGGCTTTGAGCGTATTCACCGTACCAACTTGATTGGCATGGGCGTGTTGCCGCTGGAGTTTAAAGCCGGTACCAACCGCAAGACCTTAAACATCGACGGCACGGAAACCTTTGATGTGAAAGGCGAGCGCGTGCCACGCGGTGATTTGACTTTGGTGATTCATCGCACCAATTCGCAAGGGCAGGGCGAAACCGTCGAAGTGCCAGTCACTTGCCGCTTGGACACCGCCGAAGAAGTCAGCATCTATGCCGCGGGTGGCGTGTTGCAGCGTTTTGCGCAGGACTTTTTGGAAGGTTCGGTGGCGTAAGATGATGAAATAAAAATCAAAAAGCCCTGTCGAAATGATGGGGCTTTTAAATTTTGTTGATGTATTGCTAGAATGGGCTGATAACACCACAAAGAGCTAGGCAAACTATAGGGCACCTCTAACAACCTCGGCGTCTTGATCTTGCCCTGCTAAAATTTGGCCTCCTCCCAGCGCCTCGATGATACGCCATGAAGAGCCTGTTTTCCGCCGAAGAACGTGAAGCCAAACTGGACAAGAAAGGCGACCCCCTTGTCCAATTGAACAAGCACATCGACTTTGCCGGTCTGGCTGCCGTTGTGGATAGAGAAGCCCCGCGCCCCAGCCGCGATAAAGGCGGCCGCCCTCCATTTCCGACGGAACTCATGGTCCGGGTGTTGGTCCTGCAGCAACTGTTCAACCTCAGCGACGAACAACTGGAGTACCAGTTGCTGGACCGGCTAAGTTTCCAGCGCTTCGTGGGCTTGCGGGACAGCAGCCGGGTTCCAGACGCCAACACGGTGTGGGTGTTCCGGGAGCGGCTGGCGATGGCACGCCTGGGACAGGCCTTGTTCGAGCAAGTCCAGCAGCAGTTGCAGCACCACGGTTATATTGCCCGTTGCGGGCAGATCGTCGATGCGACGCTGGTGCCGGTGCCGACCCAGCGCAATTCGCGGGAAGACAACGCGAAGATCAAGCAGGGCGAGGTGCCTGAGGACTGGTCTGCCCCGCAGAGGCGGCAGAAGGATACCGATGCACGCTGGACGCAAAAGCATGGCAAATCGACCTTTGGTTACAAGCTTTCCACCAGTGTGGACAAGCGCTACAAACTGATGCGTCGGATCCATGTCAGTGATGCGGCCGAGCATGACAGCCAGCACTTCGAGGCGGTCCTGGATCCGCAGAACACCAGTCGTGTGGTGTATGCGGACAAGGCCTATCCGTCGCGGGAGCGTGACGCACGCC
>CAUJHL010000113.1 GCA_963204705.1 Pseudomonadota bacterium
TGTACGCACCTCGCACGGCCAAGGTATCTTGCACTCACACCATGAGTGATAAACCGTGTGTCCCATTGCGTGCAGGCAGTTTTTTAGTTACTGATTTTTTATAATAAAAACAATACAATAAGAAAAATACAGCCGATACTCAGCTGTCAATCAGCACCACTTTTTCCGTCCAGTCACGATCCTGATGAAAATCAGCCTCTGCGCCCGAATGCTGCAAAGCCCAGTAGGTTTTGTGCCCATTGGTCATTTCCAGTACGGCAGACAGCCCGATGAGCAGATGGTCATTGCGCAGATGCAGCGCCGACAGGTCCAAGATGGCTTTGAGATGATGGTGTTTTACTTCCAGTTCAATCAACTGGATTTTGCGGTCATGGGGTGGTGGCAGGCAATCCGGTTGCCGGTAGTCATCAAACTGATACAGATTCCACTTACGGCGTGGTGTGGCGTTAAACTCAACGTAGCGCGCATCACCGGGAGTTTTGAAAAAACATTCCAGACAGGTGGATTGCCATAAGCCATCCTCCCGCAGTGGAAATGGTGCCGGATCGGGCCAGTAAATAGCCTGCTGATGATCCTGAACCCAATAATCCAGCTGTAGCCGCAGATTTGGCAGCATGGTAGCCGCTGCCTCGATGCTGAAGTCACTGCCCAAAATCGGCTCAAACGGAGTGAGTGCATGTACCGTACCCAGCACGATGTCCTGACCAATCTGGCGCTTCATCGCACATTCTCCTTGCCGATCGTTCGTCTGATTGCTGTGCTGGCACTGTAGCGCGAAGTCCGCTGGCCGACAACCGGCTTTCCCCTGGAAAGGGTACCCAGCGGATGCGGATTGTCTTACACTTAATCCGGGTGCTCAATATAGGTTTTGGGGTGCAGGATTTGGGGTAGAGGTTTTGAGGACAGGTGTTAAACCCACTCTGGGCATGATTGGCGCAGTAGAGTTCAAAGCTCCTAGACCTATTTTAATGCCTCTTTTCTAACGGGTCTTCTCAACGGCACTTTAATATAGTTAGCGACAGGTACGTCATGATGAGCGTTGTATTTTCGACATTGCATAAACTGGTCATCGGGATTGGGGCATGTGTTTTGTGGAGTGCCATGGCGCAGGCTGAGGGCATCAAGGTGATGTATCAGTATGGCAACAGTCTTGAAACCATCCAGAGCTGCGACGGTGGTAAAACCTACCTGATCGGGGGTGACAGCAAAGCCATTCGCGAGCTGCGATTTGTCAGCAACCGAATGCGAACCCGGCAGGATCCGTACCCATTGGTGTATGCCACGGTTGAAGGCAAAATTACGCCGGTGGATAAAACTCATCCTGAAGAAAAAGATTATGACGGGCGCTTTTTGCTCTCCGCAGTCAAAACGACTCGCGGGGAAGTTCCCGCCAGCTGCCTGAGTGACGCGGGCATTAAATAGGCCGCTGGTGCCAAGTTTCCTAACAGATTGAAATCGATTGAAGCAGGTAGACGATGTTTGACGATGATGATGTGTGTTTGCCTGCCAATCAGGGTGCTGGTGGCACACCTGCGATGCTTCCTTCCAAAATTGTCTGTGTTGGCCGTAATTATGCCGAGCATGCCCGTGAGCTGGGCAATGCCGTTCCCGAAACGCCAATCCTGTTTATCAAGCCCACCACCAGTCTGCGACCCATGGCTGAGGGGATAGTCTGGCCAAAGGGGCAGGGTGACTGTCATTTTGAAACCGAACTCTGTGTTCAGATCGGAAGCAGACTCAGCCACTGTAGCCGCGACGAAGCCCAATTGGCGATTCGTGGACTGACGCTGGGACTGGACCTGACCTTGCGGGATGTGCAAAACACTCTGAAAACCAAAGGCCATCCATGGGAACGTGCCAAGGCCTTTGATGGTGCCTGCTTGTTGGGTGAATGGCTGGGGAAGGACGCCGTTGACTCACTGACTGGGCTGACCTTTCAATTGGAGATTAATGGCGAGCTGCGGCAGCAGGGCAACACCGCAGACATGCTGATGAGTGTGCTGGATTTGATTGTGCACATCAGCGAAACCTTTACGCTCTTACCCGGCGACGTGATCATGACGGGCACTCCCGCAGGCGTCGCGGCCTTGCAACCGGCGGATCAGCTCACGCTGAGCCTGGATACCCTGATTGGGCCTGTCCGCTGGAAAACGTGTGTTGTTCAGGCATAGCATCCGTATCGCCTGACTCTGACACGATTTTGTCATCTAACTGAAGCCAGTCTGTCATCTTGTTTTTTTAGGCTGTGCGGCATTCTCCCTTTTGCAAGGAATTGCCGCTATGTCGTTGCCAGAATCTTCAGTTACTCACGCACCCTCCGATATTCGTTTGCCTGTGTCTAGCCGCCGCCAGATCCTGAAATTTGCGGCTGCAGCGCCTTTGCTCGGCACGGGCAGCAGCTTGCTGGCGGGTTGTAACTCGGATTCCAGCACGTCAAACACGAGCACTGTCGCCACCCCGGCCAAACTGGTTTCTGCCAGCTTTGTCGGTATGGCTGCGCCGAACCTGAATAATACGGCTGAGATGGCCACGACCACCGTGAATTCCTTCCTGCAGCTTAGCCGTGAAGGTCAGTCAAAACCCGAACTGTATAAACTGGGCTATGAGTCGTTCTTTATTACCGGTGATTTGGTCAGTGATGGCAAGGGCGGCAAAATTCTGGCCGGTGGCTATTACGATATTCAGAACAAACCGATCATGGACAAGTCCATCGCTTCTGCACCCCGTCATTTCTTTTCTGATGCGCCCGATGGCACGTCCTTGTTGACGGTGGCCAATGCCAAAGTGGATGGGGTGAAAGGAAAACCTGTCTTTGCCGTTGTACAGTTTGAATACACCACCTATGCCCAGGATGGCAAAACCGACATGTACGGCAAGTTGCCTTCACCCATTGCGGTGCTGACACTGGATCAGGATCAGTCCACTGGCGCCCTGACCCTGGTGAAATACCATAACGTCGATACCTCGTCGGTCAATGGCCTGTGGATCACGTGTGGGGCCAGCCTGTCGCCTTGGGGCACTCATTTGTCCTCAGAGGAATACGAGCCGGATGCCTTTGCTGCCCGCGACAAGAATTTTATGAATGACTTTAGCCAAAACCTGTATGGGGATGCCAGCCGCGCCAACCCATACCATTATGGTCATATGCCCGAAGTGACGGTAAACCCGGATGGCACTGCGTCGATTAAAAAGCATTACTGTATGGGACGCATTTCCCATGAACTGGTTCAGGTCATGCCGGACAATCGTACTGCCCTGATGGGGGATGATGCGACCAACAGCGCCTATTTTGTGTTTGTCGCGGATAAGGAAAAAGATCTCTCAAGCGGCAGCCTGTATGTAGCCAAAGTCGGTGGCAATACTGATTTTAGCAAGGCCGGATCCGCCGCTGCTCCGTTGAGCTGGATAAAGCTGGGCAGTGCCACCAGCGCAGAAATTCGGGCAATGGTCGATGGCGGCATCAAGCCCAGTGACATCCTGGATGTCAAATCGAGTGATCCCACAGACGCAAGCTATACCAAAATTGTGGCTAATGGCAAAACGGAATGGGTGAAACTGATGGCCGGGAAAGAAAAGGCCGCGGCTTTCCTAGAAACTCACCGTTATGCCGCCCTGATGGGGGCCAGTTTGGGCTTTACCAAAATGGAAGGCACCACAGTCAATATCAAGGACAAGATTGCCTATTCCGCCCTGCAAAATATGCAAAGCTCCATGGTGGCCGGTGATTCCCGTAATGTGCCAGGCAATGGGATTTCCATTCCCAAACAGCTGTCTGCGGGTGGGGTGATGCAGCTGAAACTGACAGGTGGCCTCAAGGATACGGCAGGCAATAGCATTCACAGCGAGTGGATGCCCAAGGATGTCGCGCCGATGCTGCTGGGTATCGATTTGCTGGATACCGATGGCAAAACCCTGAAGGCAGACTCACTGGGTAACACTGCAGACCCTTCGACCATTGCCAATCCGGACAACCTGAAGTTTTCGGAAAAAATGCGTACCTTGTTTATTGGTGAGGATAGCGGCCAGCACGTCAATAATTTCCTCTGGGCCTACAACGTGGACACCAAACAGCTTTCGCGTCTGATGTCGATTCCGGCAGGGGGCGAATCCACGGGTCTGCATGCCGTCGATGAAATCAATGGCTGGACGTATATCATGAGCAATTTCCAGCATGCCGGTGAATTCATCAAAAGCACGCCAGCAGAGATCAAGGCCGCTGTCGGTCCATTGATCAATAAAAACTATAACAACAAATTTTCCGCTGCCGTGGGCTATCTCACGGCCGTCACCACCCGTTCGGTCAAAGGCATTCAGCTCTGATGGCCTTGAGCCGAGTGGTTTGTTCTTCCGGCGCTAACAGGACTGGGAGCGCCTTATAATAAAGGCTCAGGGATAGACACTGCGTCGATCAGCCGGTTCATTGGAGCCGGCTTTTTTATGGGAAGGGCAGTGCTGATGTTCTATTTGCAGACACTGGGAATCTTTGGGTGCTCCCTCATCCATACCACTTGTGCAATCCTGCCTGATGCAATGACTGGCGAGCTTCTCCTTCCGGCAACCAGTGCTGTGCATCTGCCGTGACCCTCAGCAAAAAATCCAGCAAAGTCCAGTGCCGGCGTAGTACCCGGCGCAAGCGGTGCGGCAGTACCGGATGAAACAATCCCATAGGCCGAAACAGCTGCCGGGGATTTTTGCGTAGCCACAGCCAGCTGCCCATTTCCAGCGTAAAGGGCAATACCATCGCCCCCGCTGTTTGCTGCGATTGCAGGTAAATGTAATCCCAG
>CAUJHL010000114.1 GCA_963204705.1 Pseudomonadota bacterium
TGGGGGTGGCAAAGAGTGTGTCAAGGGTGCGCTGATCACCGCCCATTACACCGGCTGGCTACAGGATGGGACTGAATTTGACTCCTCGCATCGTCGCGGCAAGCCGTTTCAGTGTGTGATTGGCACGGGCCGCGTCATCAAAGGCTGGGATCAGGGAATGATGGGGATGAAAGTCGGTGGTAAGCGCCGGCTGCAGGTTCCTTCTGCATTGGCTTATGGTGAGCGTCAGATGGGGGCATTAATACCGCCGCATTCCGATTTGACCTTTGAGATTGAATTACTGGAAGTGTTGACGCGGGATGGCTAAAGCCTTTGTTTAAAAAGAGATTTTACTAAAATAAATCGCCTAATTATCCAGCAAGGCATTCAGGCAGGCCGCCAGCGTGTAGACATCACCGGGCCAGCGAGCGGACAGATAATGCCCATCTTCCACCACAAAGCCTGCGGCATAATTGTCTTCACGATCACGGGAAATACTCAGCAGCGGGCCACGCTTGAAGTCTTTAGGGCTAGCCAGCGCCTGGGTTACTTCGTCCTGAACCGAGAGCGGATAGGTGCGATAGTAATTGCCCAGCCAGAGCCGCGTGAGATTCCAGGCGGTATTTTCCAGCGACTCGGTCAGAGCCGTGGTGCGTTTGCCATGAAGCACTGACTGTCCATCTGCCCGAATCGCGCGCGCCGCGACCAAAACGCCATGGCAGACCGCGGCAATGGGTTTGCGTTTGGCATCCATCGCCACCACCAGACGTTGTACCTCGCCGGATTCCAGATAGGGCTTCATTCCCTGCGCATGGCCACCGGGTAAAAATACCGCGTCAATCTCTTCCGCCCGAATCTGCGCATAGGACAACGGCTGACTAAACGCTGGATCCTGCTCCATCGCACGATAGGCCTCAATCGCATCTTTACGGGCCATCAGCACTGGCGCGAGTAGCCCAAAACCTTTTCCAGTCAAGGTTCGCGGGTCGGCGGTGGCCTTTTTTCCGTCGGGTGTGGCAAACACAATTCGATGACGGCGGCTCAGCATGCACCAGGGAATGGCGGTTTCAGAGGGATCAAAATCCGTGGCTGGCAGAGGCATCAGAATCGTTGCCATGATGCGTTATTTCCAATAATAAATTCATAACCGTTCAGGCTACTAAGCCAGCGAATCGGGTGCAATGACACTCTGCGACTGCCTTGCACACTGGGTGATTTATGAACAAAGATTAATTTTGCAAGTCAAAAACAAGAGTAGATTGTTGCCACCCTTGCTGTACTGGTCGCCGATGACCGCACAACGCTCGATCACAACACTCGAACAAAATGAGCCTCACAATCAGCATCAAAAGAATGTTACGGGGAAAACAATGAATGCACGCGTCAGCGCTTATAACCATTTGCCCGCTGCTTTGCAGGACAAACTGGATATCTGTCAGCTCAATGAGTTTAGCCTGCTGTTTGAAGCACGGCAGCCCACGACCATGGCTCAACTGATTGAATGGGTGCAAGAATACCGTTTTTACTTTTATCCCTGCCTGCATCGCTATGGCGTGATCGTGTTTCGTGGGTTCCGTGGTGTGGACGTGGCGGCCTTTAACCGGCTGGTGCAAAGCGGACTTGGCATGACGCCGTGGAATGCCTTTAATACCCGCCGGATGCCCGGAGTTATCGCGAGTGCTTTACGTCGTTACAGTGAGCATTTGCTGGGGGCGGGAGATTACCGCCGTTATCTGAGTCAGAGCGCCGTCAAGCTGGGGCCGGTGGAGTCGTCCATTCAGGGGCCACATGTCGAGGGGGGTGTGGCGTCCGAGCGTTCACGGTACTTAACCCTGTTTTGTGAGGAGCCTGCGCCTTATCTGGCCGAGACGGCAATGGCAGATTTCCATCTTGCCTACCTTAAATTGACCCCAGAGCTCAAACACCGCTATGGGCAGGCGTGGAATCAGTTTTATTACCTTCCTGCGCGCCGCTTGAAATGGTATGACCGTATTTTGCTGCGGTTTAGCCCATTTACCATTCAGCAAGCAGCTGGGCAACACACGGGGCAGGAGCGATTGGTATTAAAACCGAGTCCATTGGTGATACGGAGTCCGGAAATGCAGCAACCCTGTCTGCAGCCTTGGCAATTTGCCCGCAATACCCATACACAGGCCTATGCGGCCGCGCGTGAGGTCTATACCGACCGGGGTGAATTGCAGCCGGACTCTACGGCTACGGGTGTCAATCTGCATTGGAGCCTTGCCGATATGGAGGGAAATCCACTGCCGTGGTCAGACGATGAAAAACAGGCACTTTTTGAGCAATTGTATCGGGATGCCTATCTCATGGAATGGCAAAAAGGCGATATCGCCATATTGGACAATATCCGTATCGGCCACTGGCGCATGAATGGTGAGCAGGGCAATCGCAAACTGATTCAGATTCAGACCAATGCCTTTAATGCCGATCCACTCTGGATGGGCCATTCCTAGTCCTACGGATATTATAACCAGCGGCTTACAACCAAGGCTTGCAGCCGATTTCATGGCATTAAAAAACCCCGGTTCATACGAATCCGGGGTTTATTAATGATTCGCCTGGGCGAATTATTTGCTGTCAGCAGCAGGTGTTGCTGGGGTAGCTGGTGTAGCAGCCTTGGCAGCTTTGGCGTGGTGGTGCTTACGTGCATGCTTTTTATGAGCAGCTTTTTTAGCTACTTTTTTGTGATGAGCCGCTTTGTGGGCAGCGGCTTTAGGAGCAGCTTTTTCAGTAGCAGGAGCAGCAGCGGCGGCTGGGGCAGCTGTAGGAGCAGCGGTATCAGCAGCCATGGCAACGCCAGAAGTAGCCAGAGCAGCGGTCAGGGTTAGCAGAGCAATACGTTTCAACATGAGAGTCACCTTGAGCATTGTTTGAAAAAGTGGAACTGACCGGTAGCGTTAGGATTTTCCATTCTACCCAGCCTCAGGGAACCATGCTTCCCTTGCAGGCCAGCTAGAATCTGGTGGTTGTTAACCTTCTCGCTGCCAGTGATTTCACTCTACGCTTGCCCCTGTAGCGGTATTCTTTCGGAGTAATTACCAATTATTTAAGGTTCAGGCCTCTGGCTATTTTCCTCACTGACTGTGCATTGATAACTGTGCATTGAGGACTGTGCATTCTGACTACTGAACTTGAGGTCAGCTGCCTCTTGGAATAATCATCAGGCGTGTTTTCGAGTGAATTACTCGGCAAATTAACCGCCGAATTAACCGCCGAATTAAACTGGATTAATCTGAATCCTGAATCCGGCGGATTTAGTGCACAAAGGGAAAGCGCACCGTGATCATCAAGCCAGGCTGGGCATTGCTGAGCCGGAGTTCGGCATGGTGACGCTGGGCAATCGCCTTGACCAGACTCAGCCCTAATCCCGTGCCCGGCGAACCACGATGGGATTCAAGCCGAACAAACCGATCCATCACCCGTTCCAGTTGTTCTTCGGGGATGCCAGGCCCATGATCCCGAATTGAAAAATTCAGAAAGGAGCCATCGTGGTGCAGTTTGAGCTCGATGGCGCCATTGCCGCCACCGTATTTGATGGCGTTATCCAGCACGTTGGACAGTAGCTGAAACAGCAGGTCCCGATCCCCCTGTATCGTCCACAGATCGTTATTACTGACCTCGGAAAGCTGCTCATCCGCAGGGCTGGAGGGCTCCTGTTTGCTCAGAGTCGGGCTTGCCAGGCGTTGCGCGGGATCCTGCCAGAGGAGCGAGCTGCCCATGGATTCTGCAACTGCCTGCCACAACTCGACTGCATCCTGAATCACTTCATTCAGTGGCACTTTTTCCGGAGGCAACTGGTCATTGCCTTCAATGCGTGCCAGCCGTAACAGGCCATTAAAGGTCAGCATCAGCTGATCGGCATCTTCCAGTGCTTCCTCAATGGCCTGTCGCACGGGTTGCAGGGCAAGTGAGGGGTCTGTGGGCTGGTCGCAGCGCTGATGGGCTTGCTCCAGCCGGGTAATCAGCCGCGTCAGGGGCGTGCGCAGATCGTGCGCGAGCGCATCCGTAGACGATTGAATGCCGCCCACCAGATCCTGAATCCGGTCAAGCATACGGTTTAAGGTATGTCCCAGTCGGCTGAGCGAGTCAGTGCCCTCGGCTTCAGGAATTCTGGCCGCGAGTTTACCCGCGACAAATTGGTCAACCGTGTCCAGACTTCTTTGCAACGCCCGCTGGATCGAGTCCTTGAGCAGCCAGCCCAGAAACAGACTCAGCAAGCCCAGCAGGGTCAGCATGGCCAATCCCAGTTTGGTAATAAGCAGGCGCTGGCGTCGTAACTCTCCGGTCGTATGGCCGGTCACCAGTACCGTACCATCCGGCAAGGCCTGTACATAGGCAATCACCTCATCCCCGTCTTCACTCCAGGGAAAACTGATCCAGCCAGACGCGTGCAGGGACTCGGGTGGGACTTCGCTCAAATGACCGGCCAGCAGGTGTTTGTGCTCATCCATCAGAACATAGACGGCTTCGCGGTTCAGGTCATCATTGACGCGGGCATTGATCCGGTTGATTAGGCCCGTTCGCCCCTCCGACTGCGCGGTATCCATCAGGCCGCGATGGTCTGCCAGTACAGTTTGTCGGGTATCCCCATCCAACATCTGATCGTACGCCGCAAGACTCAGCCAGCCAATCAGGCCAAACGCCATGGTCAGGGCGAACGAAAACGTCAGCACCAGCCGATTCAGCGGTGCACTGAGTTGCCTTCGTAGCCATCCCTGTTGAGTCAGCGCACGGGCAAAAGAAGGCATCCCTTAGCGGACACCCAGCAAATAGCCAGCACCGCGTATGGTGTGAAGAAGGATGGGTTTGCCCTCAAATTCGACTTTTTGCCGTAGACGCGAAATGTGGACGTCGATCACGTTGGTTTGAGGATCAAAATGATAATCCCACACCCCTTCCAGCAACATGGTGCGAGTCACCACCTGATCGGCATGACGCATCAGATATTCCAGCAGGCGAAATTCCCGTGGCTGTAATTCAATCGCCACTGAGTCTCTACGCACGGAACGCTTGAGCAAATCCAGTTCCAGATCCGCCACTTTCAGCCGGGTGACCGGAGTCGCTTGCTGATTCTGGCGTCGTTGCAGACCTTCAATACGGGCCATCAACTCTACCAACGAAAAGGGCTTGGCCAGATAGTCGTCCGCTCCGCCGCGCAGTCCTTCAACGCGCTGTTCCACTTCTGCCAGCGAGGACAAAATCAATACGGGCGTCATGTTGCCCTGTGCCCGCAGCCGCTTGAGCACTTCCAGCCCATCCAGCCCCGGCAGCATACGATCCATCACAATGGCTTCATAGCGTTCGGTCTGACAGTGCTGAAACGCATCGAGGCCATTTGCCATGACATCGACGATATGGCCGGCTTCTTTTAGGCCGCGACCAATAAAGTCGGCGATCATGGCATCATCTTCAACCACCAATATGCGCATCGCTTACTCTCCCATTCAGTGGTACGGCGAATACCTTACTAGCTTTACATAAAAATGCGCTAGTCTGGCTTACCAAATGGTTAGGGAGCCGTCATCATCAAACCCTATGACTGACCTGGCTAATCTGGAAGGGGCAAAACACCATGACGATAAACGTCAAACGAATTTATGAGCCCGCAAGCCCCGCAGATCACCGCCGCATCCTCCCCACGCATAAATCCTCAAGGAAATACCCATGGAGCACTTGGCATTATTGACGGCATCCTGGCAGCGTTGCTGGACCGAGCTGGCAAAAAATGCTCAGGGTGTGGAACTGTTTCAGCAATTAATTCAAGCCTACACCGAGCCACAGCGTGTGTACCACAGCATTCAGCATCTGGCTGATTGTTTGCGGCTATTTCAGGAAAATCGTGAGCTGGCATCAAGGCCTGAAGAAGTGGAAATGGCCTTATGGTTTCATGATGCAATCTATGATGTCACTGCAACCGATAATGAAATCACCAGTGCGCACTGGGCAGAAACTGCGCTCAAGGCAGTCGGTGTTGAAGAAAGTTCAATTCAACGCATCGTGCAACTCATACTCGCCACGCGCCATACGAGTAACTCAGATCAAAATGGCGACGAAGTATCTGCAGATACTGCGCTTTTGTTGGATATTGATCTGGCCATTCTGGGTGCCTCGCCAGCCCGATACGCTGAATTCGAATCCCAGATTCGGCAGGAATATGGATGGGTCGAGCCCGAACGTTTTCGTGAGGGACGCTTATCGATTCTGAAGCGATTTCAAGCGCAAAGCCCTGTGTATCACACGCCAAAACTGGCCAATTTATGGGAAAAAAATGCCCACACCAATCTGGCATGGGCGATTGCTGAACTAGAAAGAAATTGCTAATTCAACGCTGCCTAATTCACAGCTTTTTCATTCAAAGATAGTGCACACCAACGATTTCATATTCCACTTCGCCTTTAGGCGTCTGAATCTTCACTTCATCTCCCGCTTTTTTGCCAATCAGCCCACGGGCGATCGGTGAGTTGAGGGAAATTTTGTTCAGCTTAAAGTCGGCTTCGTCATCGCCAACGATTTGATACCGCTTGCGTTCTTCGGTGTCGAGGTTTTCAATTTCTACCGTCACACCAAAGACCACACGGCCATCCTGCGTCAGTTTGCTCAGGTCAATGACATCGGCAGCCGACAGTTTGGCTTCAATTTCCTGAATCCGGCCTTCGC
Source organism: Pseudomonadota bacterium (assembly GCA_963204705.1). Lineage (GTDB taxonomy): Bacteria > Pseudomonadota > Gammaproteobacteria > Pseudomonadales > Moraxellaceae > CAUJHL01. Next base: position 6,658 of record CAUJHL010000114.1, read on the forward strand.
TAAATCCCTGCTGCTCCTTGGCAGCATGGTATTCGGCATTTTCTTTCAGATCGCCATGCGCCCGTGCTTCCGCAATCGCCTGAGTAATTCGGGGACGTTCGACGGTCTTGCGGTGGGTGAGTTCGTCCTGTAGAGCCTGATGGCCGGCAGGCGTCATCGGATAGCGTTGCATGAAAAATCCCTTTACGGCAAAAAGGTGAAAAAAGAAAAAAGTATAGCACAAGACATACATTCGCAAGCAGACCGCTAAAGGGAGCCGCTGACTATTTAGACGTTCCCCATAGGGTGAACTGCCTTCCAGTCTTTGACATAAGTCTCAACTAAACCAAGGGGTTGAGCGGTAAACCTAATAATCAAGGAATTAACGTACCTACTGAAATAAAAGCCGATCGATTCTTTGCAGACAAAAAAACCGCCCCATCTGGAACGGTTTGATACATTTTCAGCAAGGCCAATATTAAAATCAGACCACTGATTTCTCAGCCCAGTCCTGCAAGCGATAAACGTCCATCGGCAGACGGATACCAATCGCTTGGCAGACGGCATCGGCACCACTCAGGGTCGTGGTGTAATAGACCTTGCCCTGCAAGGCGCTACGGCGGATGGAGAATGAATCCTGCTGCGCCTGTTTGCCTTCCGTGGTATTGATGATCAGGTGAATTTCACCATTTTTCAGACGATCCACGATGTGCGGGCGGCCTTCCGTCACTTTGTTGACCCGTTCACAGGCAATGCCCTGTTCCTGCAGCACCCGATAGGAGCCACCGGTCGCTACTAGCTGGAAGCCCAGCGCGATGAGTTTGCGGGCAATCTCTGGCAAAAACTCCTTGTCACTGTCACGCACCGACAGAAACGCACGTTTGATTTCGCCGTCCACGGGTTTGCCCGGTAGACGTTCATTGGAACCCAGCACGGCTTTGTAGAAGGCTTCGCCAAAGGTTTTGCCAACGCCCATGACTTCACCGGTGGACTTCATTTCTGGCCCCAGAATCGGGTCCACACCAGGGAATTTATTGAACGGGAAAACGGCTTCCTTGACCGAGTAATAGCTCGGGATGATTTCTTTCTGAAAGCCCTGTTGTTCCAGCGTTGTGCCGGCCATGCAGCGCGCGGCCACTTTCGCCAGCGACACGCCGATGCACTTGGACACAAACGGCACGGTACGCGAGGCGCGAGGGTTGACTTCCAGCACGTAGACGTCGCTGCCTTTGACAGCAAACTGCACGTTCATCAAGCCGACCACGCCCAGCTCTTTAGCCATGCGAATGGTCTGGTCGCGCATCACGTTCTGAATGTCAGGCGACAACGAGTAGGGGGGCAGTGAACAGGCAGAATCGCCGGAGTGGACACCGGCCTGCTCAATGTGCTGCATGATCCCGCCAATCACGACTTGCGAGCCATCAGATACACAGTCCACATCGACTTCGATGGCATCATCAAGGAAGCGATCCAGCAGTACCGGGGCTTCATTGGAAGCTTGAACGGCTTCACGCAGATAGCGTTTCAGTTCGTCTTCATTAAAGACGATTTCCATGGCGCGACCACCCAGCACATAGGAAGGACGTACCACCAGCGGATAGCCGACCTGCGCAGCAGCCATTAGGCCTTCTTCGGCGCTTTTCACGATACGGTTCGGGGGCTGGCGCAAATTCAGGCGTTCGACCATTTGCTGAAAACGCTCGCGGTCTTCAGCGCGGTCAATGGCATCCGGCGAGGTGCCGATGATGGGCACGCCTGCTTCTTCCAGTGCTCGCGCCAGTTTCAGCGGAGTCTGCCCACCGTATTGCACGATCACACCTTTCAGGCTGCCATTGGATTTTTCAGTACGGACGATTTCCAGTACGTCTTCCAGCGTCACGGGTTCAAAATACAGCCGATCCGAAGTGTCGTAGTCGGTGGACACGGTTTCCGGGTTGCAGTTGACCATGATGGTTTCGAAGCCATCTTCGCGCATCGCGAGTGCGGCATGCACGCAGCAATAGTCAAATTCGATGCCCTGTCCAATGCGGTTTGGCCCGCCGCCCAGTACCATGATCTTGTCGCGGGTAGAGGGATTGGCTTCGTTTTCTTCATCGTACGTGGAATACATGTAGGCGGTGCTGGTGGCAAATTCAGCCGCACAGGTATCGACGCGCTTGTAGACAGGATGAACGCCCAGTTCCCAGCGGCGTTTGCGCAGCTGTTTCTGCGAGATGCCCAGCAAATTGGCCAGACGCAAGTCGGACAAACCTTTGCGTTTATAGGCACGCATTTGTTCAGCACTCAAGCCACCAAAGCCTTGCTGGCGTACCTGGGTTTCGGTGGTGACGATGTCTTCGATCTGTACCAGAAACCACGGGTCAATCGCTGTAAATTCAAATACCTGTTCCAGCGTCATGCCATGGCGGAACGCATCGGCGATGTACCAGATCCGCTCAGGGCCGGGCACTTTGAGTTCCAGACGCAACTTGTCGAGAGCGCCTTCGGAACCCAGGGCGATTTTTTCATCAAACCCAGCGGCACCGACTTCCAGACCGCGCAGGGCTTTGCAGACAGATTCCTGAAAATTACGGCCAATTGCCATGACTTCACCGACCGATTTCATCTGGGTGGTCAGGATCGGTTCGGCTTGCGGGAATTTTTCAAAGTTAAACCGCGGAATTTTGGTAACGACATAATCAATCGACGGCTCAAAGGAGGCCGGAGTCGCGCCGCCAGTGATGTCATTTTTCAGCTCATCAAGGGTGTAACCCACGGCCAGCTTGGCGGCTACTTTAGCAATCGGGAACCCTGTGGCTTTTGATGCCAGCGCCGACGAACGTGACACGCGCGGGTTCATTTCAATGACGACCATACGACCCGTTTTGGGGTCAATACCAAACTGCACGTTGGAGCCGCCGGTTTCGACACCGATTTCCCGAAGCACGGCGATCGAGGCATTGCGCATCAGCTGATATTCTTTATCGGTCAGCGTTTGCGCGGGCGCGACGGTGATGGAGTCGCCAGTATGGACGCCCATCGGGTCAAAGTTTTCAATGGCACACACGATGATGCAGTTGTCGTTGCGGTCACGCACGACTTCCATTTCGTATTCTTTCCAGCCAATCAGCGATTCATCAATCAGCAATTGCTTGGTGGGCGACAGGTCAAAGCCGCGTTCGCAGATTTCAATGAATTCTTCCCGGTTATAGGCGATGCCGCCTCCCGATCCACCCATGGTAAAAGAGGGGCGAATGATACACGGGAAACCCATTTGAGCCTGAATATCAAAGGCTTCCTGCATATTTCCAGCCACCGCAGCACGCGGGCACTCAAGGCCGATACGGCGCATTGCCTGATCAAACAGTTTGCGGTCTTCGGCCATTTCAATGGCATCTTTGCTGGCACCGATCAGCTCTACGCCATATTTTGCCAGCACACCATTGGCATCCAGTGCCAGCGCACAGTTCAGTGCGGTTTGTCCGCCCATGGTGGGCAGCACGGCCATTTTTTCACCGGGGTGTGCGGCCTGTTCTTTTTCAATGATTTGGGAAACCGTTTGCCAGGTAATCGGCTCGATGTAAGTCGAATCCGCCATGGCAGGGTCGGTCATGATGGTCGCCGGGTTGGAATTCACCAGAATCACCCGGTAGCCTTCTTCACGCAGGGCTTTACATGCCTGAGCACCGGAGTAATCAAACTCACAGGCCTGCCCAATCACAATCGGACCGGCGCCGATGATCAGGATGCTTTGGATGTCAGTACGCTTTGCCATGATATTCCTCAAAAAAACCGGTTGTTTTGCCACATGCGCGGTGGCAACCACGTAACACAGTCAGCGGAGGGGGCGTCTTGCTGGCCCAGCTCCACAGCAGTTTTGACTCGTTTCAGTACATCGCTCGGGCTATGGCTGCGATTTCCAATCATGGCACCAAGCCGATTGTTATGCGCATCCATGAGATTGGCGGCATCCATAGGCTGATGGCGCTCTTCAGTCCACCAGGTCAGCCAGTCCACTGCGCGGGGTGACAGCGTATAAGCCACCAGAGCGCTGGCCAGCGTATGGCGATAGGCATCCGCCGGGCCATTGCCACCCCCAGGCAAACCACTGGTCCACACTTCGCGGTAGACCACTCCCAGCAGAATCAGGGGATACAGTACGAGCGCTATGAGCGCCACACAAACCAGCCGCCGAACCTGACGCATGATGCTTAACGGCTTCTGGCTTCCATCAACTCAACAAAGTGATCAAACAGCGGCGCACAGTCGTGTGGGCCGGGGCTGGCTTCGGGGTGTCCCTGAAAGCTGAAAGCCGGTTTGTCGGTACGATGAATGCCCTGATTGGAGCCATCAAACAAGGAGCGATGGGTTACTGTGATCGTTGCTGGCAGTGTCGCTTCATCAACCGCAAATCCATGGTTTTGGCTGGTAATCATCACTGTGCCGTGTTCAATATCCTGTACCGGATGATTGGCGCCGTGATGGCCAAATTTCATTTTCAGGGTCTTGGCACCACTGGCGAGTGCCAGAATCTGGTGGCCCAGACAAATACCAAAGACTGGGGTATTGGTGGTGTCTACGATGGTTTTGACGGCATCAATGGCATAGGTACAGGCAGCAGGATCACCAGGGCCATTTGACAGAAAAATGCCATCCGGATTCATGGCCAGCACTGTCTCCGCAGGTGTTTCCGCGGGTACTACTGTCACGCGGCAACCCCGGTCGGCCAGCATCCTGAGAATGTTGGTCTTGGTGCCAAAATCATAGGCCACGACCTTAAATCGGGCTTCAGGCTGGCGGAAACCAGAGCCCAGTGCCCAGGTGCCTTCTGTCCATTCGAAGCCTTCAGGATCACAGCAGACTTTGGCCAGATCAAGGCCAGTGAGTCCACCAAAACCACGGGCCAGCTCCAGTGCTTTTTCTGCAGTGGCATCGTCACCGGTCAGAATACAGCCATTTTGTGCGCCTTTTTCACGCAGTACGCGGGTCAGGCGGCGGGTGTCGATATCGGCAATCGCCACGACGTTTTGTTCTTTCAGATAGTCTGCCAATGGCTGCGTCGAGCGAAAATTACTGGTCAGCAGCGGCAGATCGCGAATCACCAATCCGGCCGCCCAGACTTTGTGGACACGACCCGATTCCAGATCTTCGGTATTGATGCCGGTATTGCCAATATGCGGATAAGTCAGGGTGACGATTTGCTGGGCATAGCTCGGGTCCGTCAGAATCTCCTGATACCCCGTCATGGCAGTATTGAATACGACCTCACCCACGGTACTGCCGTCTGCACCAATCGAGGTCCCATAAAACAGGCTACCGTCGGCAAGGGCTAAAATGGCTGGGGTGCGCATACCCAAAACTCCTGTTTCTGGCGGGTAGAGGCGATCCAGAGTGGACGCCATACCCAAATTCAGGTCACAAAAAAGCGAGTAGACGTACCAAAAGGGAAGGCCTGCATGGGTTCGCCGGCCTCCTTGAGTCTGCTCGCTTGAAATTGGTGCGTATTGTACGGGCCAGCCCTGTCATTGTCCATGGCAAACGGCGGGAAAAGCGCATTTACCTTTAACTAATTTCCCTGACCGTATTTCTTGACTTTATTTACTGACTGAGCAGTCCACAAGGATGCACACGGCGCATCAGGCATGATTTGCCAATGGACATACCGGAGCGACAACGATGCTTAGGAGAGGGTCTAACGTACTCTGCCTCCCATGTAAATCCAAAATGTAAGCAAATGTATGATACAAATCGGCATTTTCAGGGGGCTGTTGGCTACAGTGTTACTGCCACGTCGAGTGATGTAAAAGCGTGTTAATGAATCGGCTGGATACTTACGGCTTTTTACCAAAGCTACGAATGGTAACGCTAGGCACCCATAGGGGACAACACTGCACTACAGTAAGGCATTAGGAATTACAGTTCATAAAATCTACAGTCGCTTCATGACTTGGCGCATCGGTCTGTCCTGTACAAAGAAATTCAGGAAAGACCAGACACGAGTTTTGTAGCAGTTTCAATGACGAAGAAATCTCGTTTCTATCTAAGCAAACCGTAAACTGGAGAAATACCATGAGCTCACGTGATACGACAAATATGGACCGTGATCAGATCAAACAAATGTCCGATGATGCCCGTTCCGCCCTGAATGCTGACCCGATTACCGGTGAACCCGGTGCACACCCGATTGGTACCGGTGTTGGTGCGGCAGGTGGTGCAGCGACCGGTGCTGCTATTGGTTCCGTTGCTGGCCCGATTGGCACCCTGATTGGTGGTGCGATTGGTGCTGTAGTAGGTGGTCTGGCTGGTAAAGCCGCTGGTGAGGCGATTGACCCTACCATGGAAGAAGCCTACTGGCGCGAAGCCCATGTCTCGACTCCATACTATCAGGCTGGTCATGAATACGACCGTGATTATAAAAATGCCTATCAGCTGGGCTATGAAACCCGCACCCGTTATCCAGCCACTACTCGTTTTGAAGACGTTGAAAACGATCTGGCCAATAGCTGGGAAACCATCAAAGGTGAATCCCGTTTGAAATGGGAAGAAGCCAAAATGGCCACCCGCGATGCCTGGAATCGTACCAATGGTGTGATGCACCGTGATTATGTCGTTGAAAGCGACGGTGATGTTGAAAAATCCCATCCTATTGGCGTAGGTGTTGGTGCCAGTGGTGGTGCAGTTGCCGGTGCGGCTCTGGGTTCGGTTGCCGGTCCTGTAGGAACGGTTATTGGTGGTGCAATCGGTGCCATTGCTGGCGGTGCTGCTGGTCATGAAGCCGGTGAAGCCGTCAACCCAACCACCACTGCAGATTTGCATACTGCCCGTACTACGGGAACGGTTGATAACACGGCTGCCGACAAGGCCCATCCTGTTGCTACTGGTACTGGTGCCGTAGGTGGTGCAGTTGCCGGTGCCGCTTTGGGTTCCGTTGCAGGCCCTGTCGGCACCGTGATTGGTGGTGCGATTGGTGCCATGGCTGGCGGTAAAGGCGGTCATGAAGTCGGTGAAGCCATTAATCCAACCACGCCAACTGACCGTATTGAAAAAGACCATACCCTTGCCTCAGGTACTGGCGCATTGGGTGGTGCAGCAGCTGGTGCGGCTCTGGGTTCGGTTGCTGGCCCAGTCGGAACAGTACTGGGTGGTCTGGCCGGTGCCGCCGTGGGTGGTGCTGCCGGTCATGAAATCGGTGAAACCGTGAACCCAACCACTTCGATTCATGAAGTAGACAAACCCCATCCTGTAGGTAGTGGCACTGGTATGGTCGGTGGCGCTGCTGCGGGTGCAGCTATCGGGACGGCGGTTGGTGGCCCAGTTGGTACCGTTATCGGTGGTGCCATTGGTGCGGTGACAGGTGCTGCAGCTGGTCATGGTGTGGCCGAAGCCATCAATCCTACCGAAGACACCTACTGGCGTAGCAATTACAATCGTGCCAGCTACTACACCACGGGTTACGATTATGACCGTGATTATCGGACGGCTTATAATTATGGCTATGCCGCCCGTCAGCGTTACGCCAATCGTACCTGGGACACCAGCCTGGAAAACGAAATGGCTCGTGACTGGGAAAGCATCAAAGGCAATTCACGCCTGACCTGGGAGCAAGCCAAGTTTGCTGCCAAAGATGCCTGGTTCCGTGTTACTCACTAACAGCGTTCTGTTAAGTCGCCAAACCTGGCGAAATCTGTTAAGAGCCAGAGGCCCTCGGGTCTCTGGTTTTTTTGGTTAAGCATAGGGTTGTACGCACCTCGCACGGCCAAGGTATCTTGCACTCAATAATCGTGAGTTAAACTGCCTAAACGTTTCTGCATTCACACCATGAGTGATAAACCGTGTGTCCCATTGCGTGCAGGCGGTTTTTTAATTACTAATTTTTTATAATAAAAACAATAATATAAGCCAAGTACAACCGATACTCAGCTGTCAATCAGCACCACTTTGTCCGTCCAGTCACGATCGTGATGAAAATCCGCCTCTGCGCCGGAATGCTGCAAAGCCCAGTAGGTTTTGTGCCCATTGGTCATTTCCATTACGGCAGACAGCCCGATGTGCAGATGGTCATTGCGCAGATGCAGCGCCGACAGGTCCAAGATGGCTTTGAG
>CAUJHL010000115.1 GCA_963204705.1 Pseudomonadota bacterium
CACAACAGGCTCACTCGGGTGGGCCTATTTGTTTATCCTGAGTATGAACCATAAGTATTAAAAAAATTAGTTTAAACAATTGATTATCAATACACTCCTCCCCTACAGAATTACTTGCTGTCACTTGTTATTCATCTAACAGTAAGCTTTGATAGTGTGGTGTCCCTCGTCAGGCTTGTAGTCTTCATGTTGAAACCTATTTATCGTTTGCAGTGTGGTTTATTTCTGATATTGATCATGGGCGGAGGCCTGACCTCTTGTTCTGTGGTGCGAGTAAAGCCGCAATCGATTGCCTCTACGCTGAGCAATGAGCGTGACAGTATTCTTAACAGTGCTGAGCTCAGTCAGGCAACTCGAAGCGTGATTGCTATTACTGGTCAGGAAACACCGGGTTGCACCGCTCAAATTGACGATTGTCTAAAACAGTTAAGAGCACTTCCCCAGATTTCTCCTGAGCAATATCTTTCCACAGCGAGCGAGCTGTTTTTATTTAAAGCGCATGAACTTGCTTCTACTGCGGACTGTCAGCTGGACCCAGACCCTAACCAGGTCCAGCCGCATGAGGTGGGCGTAGTTGCCCGTCAAATGCAGGCACCGATTGTGATACAACAGGTTGACCCGAAACTGCGTGCCAAGTGTATGCAACAGCAACAGAATTATTTACTTGATGCTGTGAGAAATGCCTACGCCTACCTGTTTTTTAGCAACCGGAAGGCAGAGCAAAGGCTTTTTGATAATCGTCAGGTACAAGTCCGTGATTTTTATAATATGGCGGTGGCGAGATTATTATTTTTAAATGAACGCAGTTCGCATATCCCTCTCAGCCTGAAAAATTCTGTAGCGATTGGAAATAATACCATTCATTTGCAGATTCAAAGCAACAGTCTAAAAAAATTACCCGCCCCAGAACAATTGGCCTCAGGGTATGACCTTTCGTTCAGAGGCTTAAAGAGTATTAAGCGTCGGGATGGATTTGGAGCGGAATTTGTCGCCATTTTACCCCAGCCTCCAGCGGAAAATGAAAATGTAGATGCCGCCACACTGAGCCAATATGAACGAATTAATAATTCAAGATTTTTACCAGTCAGTGTGATTCTAACTGCCAAGGGGAATAATCTTGAAGAAATTCTCAAGTCGAATGAATTTAATCTGGATATATACGATCCTTATGAATCAGAAACGGTAGCCATTAAAAACCAGCAATATCCGCTAGCGGCTAATTTTTCCGCGGCCTACGGCTTATGGCTGGCGAGAACGGATTTAGCAAGAGCTGCCTACAAAGGTCTGTTTGATGCTTATAAGGGACTGGCATCTCCCCGGCTCTATATGCTAGAGCCTTATAATCCCAATAAACGGGTGATAGTACTGATTCATGGGTTGGCCAGTAGCCCAGAAGCCTGGGTCAGTCTGACCAATGATGTGATGGGCGATCCTGTTTTGCGGCAGAATTTTCAGGTATGGCAAATATTTTATTCAACCAGTATGCCGATGCTGGAGAGTAGTTATGAAATTGGTCAGCTCATTAAAACAGCGTTTAAACGGTATGATCCCAAATTAAAGAATAGTGCGAGCAGTCAGGCTGTCGTTATGGGTCATAGTATGGGTGCGGTTATTGGCAGACTATTGGTCAGTAATACCGATTTAACACCTGATGCTTTAAAAGCATTATCCACACACGATAAGGAATTAATCAGTCAGTTACCGATCGTAAAGCAACGTTTACAACTTCGGCCTGTTCCAGAATTCAAACGGGCAGTATTTTTGTCTGCGCCATTCAGGGGAACGGATTTTGCGAATCGCTGGTATACCCGTGCCATTCAGCGTTTCATTCGATTGCCCCAGAGTTTTAGCGCCAGCGTTCAGGAATTGCTGGCTAATGCGGTTCAAAATAAAGCGGTGATCAATCGTTTGGAACAATCAGGGCTTTTGAATTTTCAAAGTGGTGTGACGGAATTAAGAAAAGACTCACGCTTTAATGAAATAACGCAACACGTGACGATCGCCAAGGATATTCCGTTTCATCTCGTGATGGGGCGCTCCTCATCCACCGACCCTTTAAATCAGTCGAGTGATGGCGTGGTTGAATATGAAAGTGCCCATCTGGATGGTGCCGCCAGTGAAAAGGTCATTAACGGTGGTCACAGTATTCAGGAAACGCCGGAGGCTATTTTGGAATTGCGAAGAATTTTACTGTTGCATTTGGAAAATCTGGGCGATATTCCCTCGCAAAGTCATGCGTTGCCCGAGCAGGTGGCCGCCTCTCAGAGTGGCTCCTGAGTCATTTGAGGTTTAGCGCATGCTCTCAGCGAGCACGTCACGGACTGGGCGATAACTGCGCCGGTGCTCGGGCAGTGCGCCCAATTGCCGGAGTGCAGAGAGATGGGCAGAGGTGGGATACCCTTTATGGGCATCGAAGCCATAATCCGGATATTGTTGATGCAGGATGTGCATTTGACGATCGCGAAAGACCTTGGCCAGTATGCTTGCTGCACTAATGCTGCTCTCCAGCCGATCCCCGCCGACAATGGCACGGGTGGGATACGACAAGTCCGGACAACGATTGCCATCAATCAGCACATACTGTGGAAGGATGCCCAGGGCATAAACCGCACGCTGCATCGCTAACAGGCTCGCCTGTAAAATGTTCAAGTGATCAATTTCTTCATGGGTTGCTTCCGCAATTGCCCAGCACACACTATTCGATGTGATCTGGGTGTAGAGGTATTCCCTTTTTTTGGCACTCAGCTTTTTGGAGTCATCCAGACCTTCAATCGGATGGAGTGGATCCAGAATTACCGCAGCTGCAACGACCGAACCAATCAGGGGCCCCCGGCCTGCTTCATCCACCCCTGCAATCAAGCAGCCTTTGTCATGATTCAGAATGGATAAACGCTCGTGACCGCATTGACCGTGCGCGAGGATTCCAGCGCGAGGTTTATTCAGTTCTAAACCGGATGGTTGAGTTAAGGACAAAATTTGGTACGCTCCGGCTGTTCTGGGGATTTAAAAGTGAATACAGTTAATTTGTTAAGGAGCTGGAGAGATTGCTGGACTGTTCATCAGATTTTCAGGGAATTGGCGCATGGCCAGTACCAGAACTGCTTCTGCGGCATCAGCAGCCTGACCAGCCTGCAAGCGGGCATGGATCTGATCCAGTTGAAATTGTTGTTGATAGGCGGCCTTATGACCCGGCAGCAAGGCTTTGGCTGCAGCCGTTATTGTGTCGCCTCGCACCTCATGTTGAATGAGTTCGGGAACGATTTTTTGTCCCGCCAGAATATTAGGCAAAGAAACGGATTCGATTTTTACCATCCGTTTGGCGAGCCAAAACGTCAGCCAGTGCAAACGATACACCACGACCATGGGACGTGTGTACAGCAACGCCTCCAGGGTAGCCGTTCCAGACGCCAGTATTACTAAATCACTGGCTGCCATGACTTTGCGGCCAATTGAGCCACTGCTGTCGGTAGCTTCAAAAACACGAATCGCGGCGCGCACGTTGTCTGGGCAGGATTGCAGATACTGATGGATTTGAGCAGCCCGCAGGGCATTAATAGCTGGAATCAAAAATACCAGTTCTTCATCCTGCTGCAGCAATTGAGTGGCTGCATCCAGCATGGCCGGTAATAAACGACCGATCTCCCCCGAACGACTGCCCGGTAATAACCCGATGGTTTTTGCAGTGACAGAAAGGCCAAGGCTATGTTTGCCGACTTCAATATGCAGGCCACGGGGGATTTGCTTGGCCAAAGGATGTCCCACAAATACCGCAGGCACTTGATAACGGGTGTAAAAATCGACTTCAAACGGAAACAGGCATAGCACCAGATTGACCGCACGTTTAATCCGATGCACCCGATTTTGCCGCCATGCCCAGACTGAAGGGCTAACGTATTGAACGGTGGGTATGCCATATGCCTGCAGTTTTTCAGACAGATTCAGATTAAAGTCGGGAGCATCAATGCCAATAAACAGGTCAATCGCAGGTTTCGGGCTGGCTGCACTGGCCTGTGTTGAAACGGGCTTCCAGCGGTTAATCAGATCATCCCGTATGGCAAATAACTCCCTGATCCGCCCCATCACTTCGACCAACCCCATGACGGATAAGCGTTCCATGGCATGAAAGCTGTGCAGCCCTTCTGCCATCATCTGCTGACCACCAATACCTTCAAACCGAATGTGCGGATTACGCTGCTTGAGTGCCCGCATTAGATGCACACCCAGCGTATCGCCAGAGGTTTCTCCAGCAACCATGCCGATGGTCAGAATTCGTGGTTGCTCTGCTATTTTTGCCTGCCAGGATTGTGAATCGTTCATCGTGCTTCCGGCGTTATAAGTCGGTGCTGCCAGCTGTTCTGGAGTCAGCGTTGTAATCAGTAAGATCAAAAAAAGCTAAGGACTGAGGTGTAGCTTAATAAAAATCCAAAAAAATTGCTCACTGTCTGGCATTTTTATTACGGATTTTCTGCAGAAAGGTCTAAACTCTTCGATCCTATTGATGCCTGGCGACGCAAGACTTTCATGAACGACATGTATTTTATCATTGCCGGTATCATTGTTGGCTTTTGTGTCGGCATTACTGGTGTTGGTGGAGGCTCGCTAATGACGCCCATCTTGATCAGTTTTTTACGGGTAGAGCCGCACATCGCGATTGGTACGGATTTGCTGTTCGCTTCGATTTCAAAATTTTGTGGCTCACTGGTGCATGCCCGCAAACTGAACATCGTTTGGCCAATTGTGTTGTGGCTGGCTATCGGCAGTATTCCGGCATCGCTGGGGACGACCTGGGCACTCGATCACTTTATGGGCGGCGCCAAAGACTATAAAAAACTGCTGACCATGGTGCTGGGTGGTATGCTGGTGTTGACGGGTGTTTCCATTGTCTTTCGTAAACAGATTGAAGCCTGGTTCAGCCGTCGTCGTCACAGTCAGGCGATGCACAACGATCAGCACAGTGTGGTTTTGAAGAATAAACCCCTAATAGTCGTGATGGGGATCGTACTCGGTGTATTCGTGACGCTGTCTTCGGTCGGTGCTGGAGCCTTTGGCGTCATGGCGCTGGTATTAATCTTTCCCCAGCTGCCCATGATCCGCATTATCGGTACGGATGTCGCCCATGCCGTGCTCTTGACGCTGGTGGCGGGGATTGGCCATTTGCTTTCCGGCAACGTCGATTACCATCTGCTCATGTTGCTGCTGATCGGTTCCATTCCATCGATTGTCATCGGGACTTTGGTCAGCTCACGGATGCCAGAGCATGCCATTCGGCGAATTCTGGGCATTACCCTGTTGCTGCTGGGGATAAACTTTATCGTTCATCCCTCCAAACCCAAGGCGCCCGATCAGCCAAAGACAGTTGCCGCTCAGCCTGCCACAGAGAAACCCGTGCAATCCTGAAAAAACTGCTTGCACCGTTGCGCTGCTGGTTGCATCCTTGGGCGCAAATTTTCGCTTTTTGTGCCAATTCGATTTTTATTTCCATTCGGTCAATGTGACCAAGCGAGCCATACGTGACTGCAACACCTGTTAATGCTGTTTCTGATCAGGTCGAAGACCTCAACATCGCCTCCGTACAGACCCTGATCACCCCGGCTGCACTCAAAGCCGATTTACCCCTGTCGAATGCGGCACGTGCCAGTGTGCTGGAAGGTCGTCAGACGGTGCGTAATATTCTGGATGGCAAGGATCATCGCCTGTTCGTCGTGATTGGCCCATGTTCGATCCATGACCCTAAAGCGGCCCACGAGTACGCCGATCGCCTGAAGGCCCTGAGCGCAAAAGTCAGCGATACCTTGTACCTGATCATGCGGGTATATTTTGAAAAGCCACGCACCACCGTTGGCTGGAAAGGGCTGATCAACGATCCGGATATGAACGATTCCTTTGATATCGAAAAAGGATTGCACATTGGTCGTCGCCTGCTGCTGGATCTAAATGAAAAAGGCCTGCCCTGCGCTACCGAAGCACTGGATCCCAATTCGCCGCAATACCTGCACGATCTGATTGCCTGGTCGGCGATTGGCGCACGTACCACCGAAAGCCAGACACACCGTGAAATGTCCTCAGGTTTGTCCTCACCCGTTGGGTTTAAAAATGGCACTGATGGCGGCATGACGGTTGCGGTCAACGCCATGCAGGCAGTGCAGTCAGGACATAGTTTTCTGGGACTCAATGCCGATGGTCAGGCTGCGATTATCCGCACCCGTGGCAATCCCTACAGCCATGTGGTGCTACGAGGTGGCAATGGCAAGCCCAATTACGATGCCACTGCAGTCGCACAAGCCGAAGCGGTATTGGGCAAAGCCGGTGTGAGTGGCAAAATTATGATCGACGCCAGCCACGCCAACAGCAACAAAGATCCCTACCTGCAACCGGTCGTACTGGAAAATGTGACCCAGCAAATTCTGGATGGCAATAAATCCATCGTTGGCCTAATGGTAGAAAGCCATCTGAAAGGCGGTCGTCAGGATATTCCTGCAGATTTGAGTGCGCTGGAATACGGCAAGTCCGTCACCGACGGTTGTATCGACTGGGACACGACGGAAAATACCCTGTTAGCCATGCATGAAGCCCTCAAAAACGTACTGCCTACGCGCTGATCGCTCGACCAGACTTTTTGAACACGCATTGAAGGCGCACTGAACCTGAAATGCTCTGCCCGCTTCGGCGGGCAGATTTTATTGTGTCGCTCAAAAAATACTGTTTCTCGTCAGATCGGGCGCAACCATTGCTCATGACGATCATAATTAGCAAGGTCAATCGGTTTATCCAATTCTGAGCATCCTAATTTTCGCTGAATTTTTCGGCATTTGCTTACGTCTCTGTCACCCAGAGGCGCGACGAGTTTCGTATACTGCATTCAACCTTAAAAAAAGTGGACACCACCCATGGAAAACCGTCACATTCGTTTGATTATTCTCGGTTCCGGCCCTGCTGGCTACAGTGCTGCTGTCTATGCTGCCCGTGCCAACCTCAAGCCCGTGGTGATTGCGGGTATGCAGCCGGGTGGCCAGCTCACCACCACAACCGAAGTCGATAACTGGCCTGGCGATGAACACGGATTAACCGGCCCGGCATTGATGGACCGTATGCAGGCACATGCCGAGCGGTTTGGTACCGAGCTGATTTACGATCATATCCATACCGTACATCTGAATGATCGTCCTTTCCGCCTCGAAGGTGACATGGGCACCTATACCTGTGACGCACTGATCATTGCAACCGGTGCCACAGCGCAATATCTTGGCTTGCCTTCTGAAGAAACCTATATGGGCCGCGGCGTCAGTGCCTGTGCGACCTGTGATGGATTTTTCTATAAAAATCAACCTGTCATGGTGGTTGGCGGCGGCAATACCGCCGTTGAAGAAGCCCTGTATTTGTCCAATATCGCCAGCAAGGTGACTCTGGTACATCGCCGTGACAAGGTGAAATCAGAAAAGATTTTGCAGGATCAGCTTTTTGCCAAGGAAAAAGAAGGCAAGATCAGCATCCTGTGGAATCATAAAGTGGACGAAGTGCTGGGCAATGATGCTGGCGTCAATCAGGTTCGCCTTGAAAATGTGCTGAACCAGTCCAAACAGGAAATAGAGGTGCAAGGTGTGTTTATCGCGATTGGCCACAAACCCAACACCGCCATTTTTGAAGGGCAATTAACCCTGAACAACGGCTACATTCAGGTTCAAAGTGGCACGCAGGGCAACGCCACCGCAACCAATATTCCTGGTGTCTTTGCTGCTGGCGATGTCGCCGATCATATTTACCGTCAGGCCATTACCTCGGCTGGTTCGGGCTGTATGGCGGCGCTGGATGCAGAAAAGTATCTGGATGCGCTGGAAACCCCGTTAAATTGAACGTTTTTTTCAGTCTGTGATCAGCCCATTGCCGCCAAGCCGTTTTCATTTTCCGGATCCCTTGCACGCGGATCCGGAGGAAAATGGGCTAATCGCAACCGGTGCTGACCTGACGCCTTCAACACTACTGGAGGCTTACCAGCACGGACTGTTTCCCTGGTTCAATGCCGAAGATCCCATTTGCTGGTGGAGCCCTGCTCCCCGCTGCGTGATTTACCCTGCCCAGTTTAAACCCAGCACCTCTTTACTGAGGCAATGCAAAAAAAATCACTACACGCTCACCCTGAACCGTGCGTTTGCCCAAGTGATTCATGCTTGCGCGGGCGTTCGCGCCTATACTGCGGAGACGTGGATCCACCAGTCGATTGAGCAAGGCTACTGCGGCTTGCATGAACATGGATTGGCCCACAGCATTGAGGTATGGGAAAATGACCCCGTAACAGGAACGCCTACCGCGACTCTGGTGGGCGGACTGTATGGAGTTAAACTGGCTGGAGCATTCTTTGGCGAATCCATGTTTAGCCACCGCACCGATGTGTCAAAAATGGCTTTTTTTCTGCTCATGGTGCTGTGTGAATCATCCCGTATTGAATGGGTAGACTGCCAGTTGCCAAATCCCCACCTGATGAGTCTGGGCGCTGTTGAAGTCGAACGTAGGACATTTCTGCAATCCATGCTGCCCACCGCCCTACGACAGCCTGAATGTGACTGGTCAGTGCTTAAAACACTACAAATACCCAGCGCCGAACTGTTGGAAAGACCTGCATTAATCGCTAAGGTTCAAACAGTACTTTTTAATAGCGAACACCAGTCGCAGTAAACCTGACCGGCAGATTCTGCCCCGTGTTTGCTACTGGCAACGATGAGTTCATTCAGGATGAATAGCATGCTCATTGCCACCAAAGATATTCAGTATTTTATTACCCCTCCCCATCGCTGTAGCTATCTGGATGATCGCGCGGCACGCATGGTATTTGTCGATCCTCACCAAAAACTTGAATTAGCGGCACTCTCGGAATTATCGCGTCAAGGCTTCCGCCGCAGTGGCGATTTTGTGTATAAACCCGAATGCCATCATTGCCGGCAATGTTTATCAGCGCGTATTCCCGTGGATTTATTTGAGCCGAATCAGAGTCAGAAACGCGCCCTGAAACGCAATCAGGATCTGAGGTTTGTCACGCGGGCGCCGCGTTATGCCACAGATCAACATTATGAATTGTATGAACGGTATATACGGGCACGTCATTATGATGGCGACATGTACCCGCCTACCCGCGATCAATTCGATAAATTTCTGATTGATAGCTGTACCGACAGTATTTTTGCGGAGTTATGGCTGGGCGATCAATTAATGACCGTGGCGACCTGTGATTTACTGGACGACGGGTTATCGGCCGTTTATACGTTTTACGATCCAGATTATGCTGCTCGCAGTCTGGGGACATTTTCGATTTTAAATCAGATAGCCTGGGCAAAGCGTCTGAAACTGCCTTATGTGTATCTAGGTTATTGGGTACCGCAATCCCTGAAAATGAATTATAAGTGTCAGTTTATGCCGTTAGAAATTTTACTGGATGGTAAATGGCAGCGACTGACCCGAAAAATGACGCCTGAAGAAACCGCACGTCTTATTAAAACCCTCTCACGGCCTGAATCGGTGATGGATTATCGGCGTCTCAAGTAAGGCACTGAATCAAGTTTTAGATTCTACTTTATGTTGGTTTTTAAGCGGCTGACGGTGAGCCCATTGGCTGTTCATGGAATCTGCCTTCCAGTGGCCATAATTGCATTACCCGTTCAAAGGCCAGTTTCTCAACACTAAAATCCCAGCGAATCACGGACAAGTCTGGCGTGATCACGTTAAATGAATTGGGATAACCACGCCTAAGCCGCCGTGAAACGCCCGTTCCCGCCTGTATGTCCAGAACGGACGTGCTAAGGTGTGATTTTTTCGACAGATCGAATACCACCGGGCTGTGAAAATGCCCATGCAAAAAACCCCGGCAGCCATGACTGGCCCAGTGTTTCACCGCTTGGGGCATCAGGCTGGCAATATCATCGGCATCCTCAGGGTCAATCACGGCAAATGGCTGATGCACAGCAATGAGGGGAATTTTACCGGCAGGCACATGCTTTAGCCGTTCACCCGTTTGCCAAATCTGTAATGGTGAAATACTGCCCTGGGTATGATTAAGGCGGGTAATGGAGTTAACGCCAATCAGATAAAAATGAGGCGTTTCCAGCGTTGTTTCGACCGGGCCAAAATACCGCACAAAAGACTCAAAGGGTGACAGCCAGCGTTTTCCCAGATCAAACATCGGAATGTCATGATTTCCGGGCACCACCAGAAATGGCTTCTGCAAGCTATCCAGAAAACGCCGGGCAGTGTCAAATTGCTGTGAGCGTGCGCGCTGGGTCAAATCACCGCTTACGACGATCGCTTCGGGTTGATGCTCACTCACCCATCGCTTGAGCGCTTCACAGACGGTATGCTGTTCCGTGCCAAAATGCAGGTCAGACAGATGCAGTAGCACGCGGCACCATGATTTTAATCCCTTCGCGTACGACCTGAAATCGTAGGGGCGTCGTCATTTGTACGATCTCACCATCGATCGCTACCTTTAAGTGCCGAGACGCGGATTTAATAATGATCGTATCCGCACAATAACGGATGACTTCCGGTGACTGTTCAAATGTCCCCAGTTGCATTTTGGCAATCAGTTTAAGGGTATTGAGCGGCGTCATCCCCTGTACAGCGACCGCAGCAAGCTTTCCTTGCGCCGCACAGTTGGCCAGCTCCAGATGCATATCCTGCAGTTGCAATTGATTATTGCCAAAGAACACCACGGGCGTCTCGATCCATTCCGGATGCCCATCAATCTGCATTTGCAACTTCATGGTTTGATGTTCTTTCATCAGCACGGCCAATCCCGAGACTAATGCCACTGCTTTAAATCGACCAAAACGGTGTTTGTCATTTTCACGCTGTTCGATCAGCGTGGGATACAGACCGAGCGATGCGTTATTCAGGTAAATATACTGATTCACTCTACCCACATGAACCCAGCGTGCAACGCCTTTCATGGCAATATCCGCCGCTGCCAGCGGGTCCAGCGGAATGCCCAATACCCGGGCGACATAGTTAAAGGTGCCTAGGGGAATGATACCCAACGGAACATTGGAATGCAGCAAACGCTGGGCAATCGAATTCAAGGTACCATCGCCGCCAGCCCCAACGATCATGCCCTGACGGGTGCGGTATTCTGCCAGTGCTTTTTGCACAATCGGGCCGATATCATCCGGATTGCAGATGATTGCCGTGTTTACTTCAAAACCATGCTTTTCAAAGACCTGAGCCAATTGATCCGGCAAGGATTGCTGAAACAGGCCCCGGTGCCCGGCGCAGGTATTGATGATCAGAGTCAGTAAGGGTTTGCTGCTGGTCAAGGAACACACTCGTCAGGTTAAAAGCTAGGACGGCGCCGCGGGTATCATTATTTACCGTGGCTCAGGCTACGTTAAATCAAAGGCTGCCTACCTGCTACATCCCTTTGTGTGGGTTTGGTCATATCCAATGGCCACCCGGAAAATTTGTTTTTCATAATATAATGAAAATTATATATATTTTTAAAATAAATAGGCATTATAAAAGCTATTCATACACCTTATAATTCGTTTCACTTTGTGCTTTAATGCTGGGCATCCAAACGGGCAATCCGCCGTGATCCGGCAGAGTGCTGTGACCGCATTTCGATGCGCATACTGACGAAAGGCCACACCATGACCTCTGTGAACGCTCCAGACTTCGTTCGCCATAAACAACTCATTGAATGGGTAGAATCGATCGCCGCCCTGACCCAGCCGGATCGGATCGAATGGTGCGATGGCTCAGAAGAAGAAAACCAGCGCCTGCTTGACCTGATGGTCAGCACCGGCATGATGAAAAAATTGAACGAAGCGAAGCGTCCCGGCTCGTATCTGGCCTGCTCCCACCCCTCTGATGTTGCCCGTGTTGAAGACCGCACCTTTATCTGTTCCGAGAAAAAAGATGACGCTGGCGCAACCAATCACTGGGCAGATCCTGCCGAGATGCGCACCACGTTGAATGGCCTGTTTGAAGGCTGCATGAAGGGCCGCACCATGTATGTTGTGCCGTTCTCCATGGGCCCACTGGGTAGCCCAATTGC
>CAUJHL010000116.1 GCA_963204705.1 Pseudomonadota bacterium
GGCTCTGGCCAGAGGCGGAATTTTTGGAAAAAACCGAAGGTAGCCCCTTACGGCGTACCGGCTATGAAGCCTTTCTACGCAATATCGCAATTGGTCTGGGCAATGCGCCATTTTCTGACGCCCTACTGACGGCGCTTAACCAGCGTTTGCCCGACCTAAGCCCACTCGTGGCGGAACATGCCCAGTGGGCGATCGGACAACAAAAGACTAAGCAACAAGAGGCGAAGCAACAAGAGGCGAAGCAAAACGAAATCACGCAACATCGAATTTTTCCTGACTGAAATCACTATGCAGCCACAGCATCCACAACACGCGCCCGCTGACTCACTTAAAGAGCCGTGTCAACAATTGCCTAAGCAACTGCGCAAAGAACTCCGCAAGAAGCTCCGACAGCACCGAAAGTCCCTCAGCACCACGCAACTGCGACAAGCCGAGCGCGCTATCCTCAGCCATTGCCACCATGCGCCGGTTTTTCAGTCTGCCCAGCGAATTGGGCTGTATCTGCAGAGCTTTAATGAGATTTCTACTACACAGCTGATGATGCTACTGAGTCGTCGTGGCAAACAGCTCTATCTACCTCGTATTCTGTCGTGCACACAGACCCTGACGTGGGTACGGGTATCGCTCGCGCAGCTACACCAGCGCCGTTTTGCCCGTCATGTGTTGGGTATGCGTGAGCCGTACCATCAGCGAGGCCTGCCCGTTGACAGGCTGGATGTGCTGCTGATGCCGCTAGTAGGTGTCGATCGCATGGGCTATCGCATGGGGATGGGCGGTGGTTTTTATGATCGTACCTTGGCGCTGGCGCCATGTAAGCCCTTTCGCATTGGGCTGGCACATGATTTTCAACAGGTGCCGGATACCTTGCCCGAGCCCTGGGATCAGCGGCTGGATGCTGTCCTGAGCCCTGAAGGATGGCAATTTTTTGCAAAAAGTCGTGTAAAAGCAGCGCCAAGATTTGGTTAATTGTTTTGAGCCAGTGTCATGACGAGATCATTACCATCCAGGCTCCGCACAGAGAATCCTCACCCAATGAGCCACTAATCGCTCAATTTGTTCATTCGATCGACTTTTGAGCAGGTTTGCCAGGCAATTTTCAGCGAGCCCTTGCAATTTTCCCAAGACCCATTACTAACAGACAATGTTCTTATTAAATGTTGGTTTTTACCAAATTCTGGTTCTGACCAAATTGTGTCGCTCAGGAGCACTCAATGACTGATACTACCGTCCACACCCGCCCTGAATCGGAAAACGGCATTCAGGTGCTGCCTCTGCTTGCCTTGCGCGATGTGGTGGTCTATCCCCATATGCAGATTGCGCTGTTTGTCGGACGCCCCAAATCCATCCGTGCGGTAGAAGTCGCCCAGCAAGCGGATGAGCTGGTATTTGTCGTCGCCCAAAAAGACTCACTGGCAGAAACCATTGACGAGAATAACCTCTATCAATACGGCACCGTCTGCCGCATTGTTCAGGTAGTTGATCATGAAAATGACGACAACTGCATTAAGGTACTGATTGAGGGACTGTACCGTGCCCGACTAGGAGAAATCACCGATCATCAGGACTACATGCGAGCCGAAGCCATCGGCGAACCTGTGCCCATGACCCTAAGCGAAGCTAGCCAGCAGGAGCAGCGCCAAAATCTGCAAAAACTGTTTAGCCAATACGCCGAAGCCCGCCTACGCAATGCGCGTGAGCTCTCCGTAGCCGCTGGCAAAATCACCGATTTGCTGGAGCTGGTGTACTTTATTGCCACACGGGTGCATCTGGCCATTGATGTTAAACAGAAGTTTCTGGAAAACAAGGACATATCGGCTCATATCACTGAATTGGTGCAGTATTTGTCGCGTCAGTCGGAAGAGCAGCAGATTGAGCAGGATCTGCACGACAACGTCAAACGCCAAATGGAAAAAAACCAGCGCGAATACTTTCTGAATGAAAAAATGAAAGTCATTCAGCGCGAGCTGTCCGATATGAACGGTGGCGGCGAAGATGACATGGCCGAGCTGGAAAAACGCCTGTCAGAAGCCGATCTTCCTGATGAGGTTCGCAAGAAAACCGACAACGAATTCCGCAAGCTCAAAGCCATGCAGCCCGCTTCTTCTGAAGCTGCGGTCGTGCGCAATTACCTTGACTGGATTCTGAATACGCCCTGGAAAAAAGCCAGCAAAGTTTCGATCAAGCTGGATAAAGCCCAGGAAATTCTGGATGCCGATCATTATGGGCTGGAAGAAGTCAAAGACCGCATTTTGGAATTTCTGGCTGTGCAGTCGCGCGTTAAATCGCTGAAAGGCCCGGTGCTGTGCCTGGTTGGCCCTCCCGGCGTTGGCAAAACCTCACTGGGCGAATCCATCGCCAAAGCCACAGGCCGTGAATTTGTACGGATGGCGCTGGGCGGTGTGCGCGATGAAGCGGAAATTCGAGGCCATCGTCGTACCTATATTGGCGCGATGCCTGGAAAAATTGTCCAGCATCTAGCCAAAGTCGGCGTGAAAAACCCGCTGTTCCTGCTGGATGAAATCGACAAAATGGCGCAGGACTACCGGGGCGATCCCGCTTCTGCCCTGCTCGAAGTGCTGGATCCTTCGCAGAACCACAAATTCAATGACCATTATCTGGACATGGACATGGATCTGTCAGAAGTGATGTTTATCTGCACCGCCAACAGCATGAACATTCCGGCACCCCTGCTCGACCGCATGGAAGTCATTCGCTTGCCCGGTTATACCGAAGACGAAAAACTCAACATTGCGGAACGCTACCTGATTCCCAAGGCAGTCAAGGCCAATGGTCTAAAGCCCAAAGAACTGAGCATTCAGTCCGATGCCGTGCGTGACCTGATCCGGCGCTATACCCGTGAGGCTGGTGTGCGGAATCTGGAGCGTGAAATCGCCAAAATCTGCCGCAAAGTCGTCAAGGAAGCTGTCACCAGCAAGGCTAAAAACGTCCATATCGACGTGACAGAAGCCAATCTGGCCGACTACTCAGGCGTCTACAAATTCGACTTTGGCCGTGCGGAAGCCGATGCACAGGTAGGACGAGTGACTGGACTGGCCTGGACCTCGGTGGGCGGAGAATTACTGACCATCGAAGCGGCTGCCGTCAAGGGCAAGGGCAACTACCTTGCGACTGGCTCACTGGGCGACGTGATGCAGGAGTCGATCAAGGCAGCCATGACCGTGGTAAGGACTCGCGGCGATAGCCTCGGGATTCCTCACGACAAATTCAGCCAGACCGATATTCACGTCCACATGCCCGAAGGCGCGACGCCTAAAGACGGCCCGTCTGCCGGTATCGCCCTGACGACTGCGCTAGTGTCCGCCATGACCGGCATTCCGGTTCGCGCCGATGTGGCCATGACCGGCGAAGTCACCTTGCGTGGTCGCGTCCTGCAAATTGGTGGATTGAAGGAAAAACTGCTGGCAGCCCATCGCGGTGGCGTGAAACTGGTGTTGATCCCGGACGATAATGTTCGAGATCTGGCTGAAATCCCGCAGAACGTCAAGGAAGGCCTGGAAATCCGCCCGGTGAAAACGATTGATGAAGTTCTTGCTCTGGCGCTAGTCCGCAAGCCAGAACCCATCGTCGAGGAACCACCCATCCCAGCCAACTTGCCGCCGGTGGACACCACTGAAAAAACTGCCCGTCATTGACGGGTAGCCCTTTCACCTTTACTACAGATTTAAAGCACTTTTTTAACGCATTATCGGGGGATCGACATTCACTGTCGGTCGCCCGTCTGTTCTCCAGGCAGACGGGCTTATTGGCAGTCCAGGCAACGTTTGGACTGCCTTTTTTTATGTATATAGTAAACGAGCAAGTTTATTGAGCCCAAAGGTGCATTGAGCTTGTCGAAATGAGCCAGTAAACCAGCATCGCCCCTTCAACAAAGCTCAGGGAGCGAAACCCGTTGGCTGAGCCTGTCGAAGCCCCCTAAACCAGCATCACCCCTTCGACAAAGCGCAAGCCGCAAAAAAAGGTTCATTGAGCTTGTCGAAATGAGCCTGTTCATCACTGCACCCTTCGACACGCTCAGGGAGCTATATCCGCTGGCTGAGCCTGTCGAAGCCCCTACACCAGCATCGCCCCTTCGACAAAGCTCAGGGAGCGAAACCGACCACCGGCCATAACGCCTTTCCCGCACCCCACAGCAACACCAGCGTCCCACCCAGCTCCGCCAGAATCAGCGTCCCCATAAATGCATGCATTAACACCCCCGGCAAGGTCATCGGCCCAATCACATGCGGACTGCGAAACTGATTGTCCGTATCCTTGAGCAGTCCATGCAGCGCATAACTGCCAATCGCCAGCACAAAATAGACTAAATTGGCGCACATCGCCCACACGTTGATCGTTTCTGGCCAGACCGAAAATCCCGCCAATGCCGCCAGCACCAGCGCCGCGAAGCTATACATCAGCGCCGCACGGTGGCAAATATCCACATAATACGGCGCACGTGCCCGCTCGCTGGCCATGATCGCGTAATATTTCCAGATACCCGATAACAGACCCATCACCAGCAATACGCCTGCCCCAAGTACACCAAGCGCCACCGATACACTGAGATGAAAGTCCGGTAAATGAGTCATGGCAGGTGCCGCTCCAAACGAAAACCGCACTGTAGCAGCCAAGGACTGAAGGTCGTTAAGCTTTTACCGACATTTATGACTGAGCAGAAGGATGACAAAAATAAATACCAATCCGTATTGGCAACAGTACTTTGACAAAAAAGAAAGCCCCCAACAACGCATCCTGATCGTGGGGGCTAGTCTTGGGCCTTTAGGCCATTACGTCCTGTACTTCCTTTAGTACACTGTTAGGGCTCCATTTCCGGACAGTTTACGTCTTCCTTCGGCGCGTTATCCTTTAGGTCTTCCTGACCAACATCCTTGTGCCGTGACATCATTATGATGATTTTAGGGCGTTCAAACCCATAGGGGATCACCTCTAGCAGCGTAAGAAATAACGTACAATTTTGTAGGATTCATCACAAAGTCATACCGCTCGTCACCGCGATGCGACCCATCAACTTCTGGCATACTGGCGTCCGCTGAATCGCCTTATTCATTTTTACCCAATTTTTCTGGATGTTGAGCGCATGTCACTGTTTGCCTGTCCGGTCTGCCAGACGATGCTCACGCCAGCACCGCGCGTGTGGGCTTGTGAGAACGGTCATAATTTCGATATAGCACGACAGGGCTATGTCAATCTGCTGCCCGTTCAATTCAAACACAGCAAACAACCCGGAGACACCCCAGAGTCATTGCAGGCGCGTGCAGCGTTTTTACAGGCAGGCCATTTCCAGCCTTTGCGTGATGCCCTGCAACAGTGTTTGGAGCAATTAGGGCCTGTCGCCGCCTCTTTGGATCTGGGGTGTGGCGAGGGCTATTACACCGAGGCATTGCGTGATCATTCGGACCAGGTCATTGGGTTGGATATCGCCAAGGCAGCGATTGTCCAGGCCATTCGTCAGTCACCCAAAACGATGCAGCCGATTCAGTGGCTGGTCGCCAGCGGGGCGCATCTCCCAATTGCGAATAAATCCATCGATCGGCTACTGAGTTTTTTTGCCCCTTTACCTTTAGCCGAACTTCAGCGGGTTCTGAAGGGTGAAGGGCACCTGATCGTGGCGCGGCCAGCAGCCAACCACCTGACCTCATTCCGGAAAGCCCTGTTTGGCGAGATCATCAAACAGGATCAGGACACCAGCCTGACCGCACTGGGTGAGGCATTTCAGCGCGTTTTCCTTGACACGATCGACTTTGAACTGCGCCTTTCCCCAGAGTCATTAAAGCAGTTGCTGATCATGACTCCTTATGGCTGGAAGGCCCAGCCGGAGCGGCGGCAGGCGTTGATTCGGCAAGTCGAAACTGATGGGGAATGGACGACCAGCGCCTCAGTACAATTGAGTGTCTGGCAGGGCAAACCCACACTTTAGGAAAAAAGTAGGGCTGGGAAAAGAAGGACAGCGGAAAATAAGAGCTGGACAAAAATTCCCTTGCGATTTACGCAATTTGCCAATCACGTCAGAATCAAATCCGATACTCTAGGGTCTGTACGCTTTTAGTACCCTTCAGATCGTTTTGACTGACTTTTTGGGAATTTGCCATCTTGAAACTTTTATCGACCAATACTTGCCGCATCCCTAAAGACCTGAGCAGCGTCACCGATACCGGCCCCGAAGAGCTGGCTACCGCAGGGGGCATGACGCCTGCACAGGTACAGCGCATCTGGCAGGCGACAGAAAGTCTGTATAAAACCGGCAACCATCCCATGATCTCGATCTGTGTTCGCCGTAAGGGCCATATCGTGCTCAATCGGGCAATTGGCCATGCTGCGGGCAATAGTCCAGACGACCGCAAGGACACCCCGAAGCGGCCAGCGCTGACCACCACACCAGTCTGTCTGTTTTCGGCTTCAAAAGTTGTTACGGCGATGCTGGTACACATGCTGGATGAACGTGGCGAGTTGAATTTGCTCGACCCTGTCAGTCATTACCTGCCAGAATTTGCCGCTAATGGCAAACGCAAGGCCACGATTTTTCATCTGTTATCGCATCGTGGCGGCATTCCCAAAATTGACGGCGATGTCTCGCCCGAGCTGCTGTTTGATCAGCCCGCTATTTTGAAACGGCTCATGCAGGCCTCTCCTACTTCTCCGTCAGGGCATCGTCTTGCCTATCACGCCTTGTCAGCCGGTTATATTCTGGGTGCGATCATTGAAAAAGTGACTGGGCAAGACCTGCGCACGTTTTTGCATGAACACATCGAAATTCCGATGGAGATGCGGCATTTTAATTTTGGCCTGCGCCCTGAGTTTCGCAACGAAGTGTCGATCAGCGCTGCGACCGGCGTGCATCCCGCACTGGGCACCGATCACTACCTGAATCATGTACTGGGCGGTGGACTGCAACTCGCGGTCGATGTCACCAACGATCCCCGTTTTTATGAAACGATTTCCCCAGCTGCCAATCTCTACACCAGTGCCGAAGAAGCAGGCCGCTTCTTTGAAATGCTGCTGAATGGCGGCCAGTACAACGGCAAACAGATTTTCAGCCCGGAAACCGTGTTCCGTGCCACGCTGGAAACCACTCGCCCCAGCATCGACCACACGCTCATGGTGCCAATGCGCTATGCCCTCGGACCCATGCTGGGTGCCAACCCTGTTGGTCTGTATGGGCCTATGACGGGAGCTGCCTTTGGGCATATTGGTTTTACCAATATTTTCTGTTGGGCCGACCCTGCACGCGACATCAGCGCCTCTATTCTGACCACAGGAAAAGCGGTTGTGGGTACGCACATTCCGGCACTGGCAAACTTGCTGGCTAAAATGTCCTCACAATGCCCAACCCTGCCCCACGCTGAACGGCGTTCCGTGTTTGGACGCAGCCAGGCCGAAGCCGTCCCGATCTGATCGGCTAGAGTCCTGTTACTTCGACATGCTCACGGAGCCAGAAGGTTCATTGAGCTTGTCGAAATGAGCCTGATAGATACCGCCCCTTCGACAAGCTCAGGGAGCTTTACCCGCTGGCTGAGCTTGTCGAAGCCCGTCGAAATGAGCCTGCCTAGCACGCCCCTTCGACAAGCTCAGGGAGCTAATAAAGCCACCCCTTCGACAAAGCTCAGGGCGCTAAATAGGAACAAACACCAACCGCACATCCTCCCCAAACCGCACCACCTCCCGCAACGACCAACGCACCTGCTGCTCCAGACGCTCCAGCCCCAACTGCACCATCGGCCTCGCCCGTTCACCCAGCAACGTAGGCGCCTGATACACGATCAGCTCATCCACCAAACCCGC
Source organism: Pseudomonadota bacterium (assembly GCA_963204705.1). Lineage (GTDB taxonomy): Bacteria > Pseudomonadota > Gammaproteobacteria > Pseudomonadales > Moraxellaceae > CAUJHL01. The sequence continues at coordinate 7,801 of CAUJHL010000116.1, forward strand.
CTGAATAAACGCTCCCGACAAGGCAGGCCCCGCTTCCACCAGCACCTCTCGCACCTGATCACGGTCACGCAACTGCTCCAGTACCGACACCAGTGACTCCGCTGGATGCGCGGGCACAGCAGCAACCGGACTGCGCGAACCAAACACTCGTAAGCGATCGGGTTGCCGAAACAACTGAGCCTCGGGCTTTACCCGGCCCGAACGATCCAGAATCGCCACCAGCGGTTGAGGGATATCGGCAATGGATTCCAATTCAGGCAATTCACGCACCGTCATGGCCGGATCATCCGCCAGCACCGTGCCACTGCCGGTGATGATCGCCCCACTGCGCGCGCGCCAGTGCTGTACGTCCATCCGCGATGCAGCGCCGGTGATCCACTTCGACTCCCCCGACGCCATGGCAGTCCGGCCATCCAGACTCATCCCAATTTTCAGCCTTACCCAGGGCAAACCTCCAGCCATCACCCGCAAAAACCCCGGATTCAGTGCGCGGGCTTCCTGTTCGCAAACGCCTACCGTACACGCAATCCCCGCGGCTTCCAGCAGGGCTTTCCCTTTGCCCGCCACCAGCGGATTGCTGTCCAGACTGGCCATGACCACCCGTGACACACCGACATCGATCAATGCCAGCGCACACGGGGGCGTGCGACCGGTATGCGCACACGGTTCCAGCGTTACATACGCCGTTGCACCCTGCGCCGCGATTCCTGCCTCACGTAGCGCAAAAACTTCCGCATGTGGCCCGCCCGCCCGCTGGTGAAATCCTGAGCCAATCTGCTGTTCTGATTTGACTATTACGCAGCCGACCACTGGATTTGGTCGAGTGGTGTACCAGCCCTGTTTGGCCAGCTCAATCGCCTGATGCATCCAGTGCTCATCACGTGAAGCTGCCTGATCGACCGGACTCATGACTGCCCCATCTGGTCGATTTCACGGCGAAAGGCTTCCACATCCTGAAAGTCGCGATAGACCGAGGCAAACCGCACATAGGCCACATGATCCAGCGCATACAGCGCCTGCATTACTTTTTCGCCAATCAGGCGCGAGCTCACCTCCCGCTCACCCAATGCACGCAATTGCTGGCCAATATCGCTCAAAATGGTATCGACCTGATCCATGGCAAATGGCCGTTTTTGCAAGGGTAATAACAGCGAACGACGAAGTTTTTCCTCATCAAAGGGCTCGCTGCGGCCATTGGTTTTGATGACGCGCGGCATCACCAGATCATAGCTTTCAAAGGTAGTGAACCGCTCGCTGCACTGAATGCACTCCCGTCGCCGACGAATCTGTCGCCCTTCTGCGGCTAGCCGCGAATCAATGACCTTACTATCGGGAGCGTTGCAATAGGGGCAGTGCATAGGGTAATTCCGAAAAAATTTGGCTCAGAAAAAATTTGGCTCAGTGAGTATAACCGCGCAAATGCCGCGTTCACTGAAGATGTATTTACTTTCAGTATCATTAATCTAATTTTTCATAAAGTGTTTTCTGCGTCTGCTTTTTTGTTTGCCATTCTGCCGCTAATCTGTATTTAGAATACATTAAGCCTATCTGCACTGCCTTTTAAATTTTTATCGACTATGATGAGTTCAAATTGAGAACTTTCTGCCTGGCTCTCTCAGGAATAACAGGAAGATGAATAATTATGGATGCCCCATCATGATGCGAGTTTATCATCGCCTGATCGCTTTTTTTGGTCTGTTTTTCCTCTATTCGATGGCACATGCCACGGTAGACATTGTGGTGAACCAGACAGATAGTCCCGATCCAGTGGCATCAGGCGGCAATATTACCTATACCATCAACGTTGCCAACAACGGCCCGGATGACGCAACCGGCGTATCCATTTCGGATGTGCTTCCTGTTGGCACCACCCTGGTCAGTGTAACGACGAGTCAGGGTACCTGTTCAGGCACCACCACTATCAGCTGCGCACTCGGCAATATTGATAACAACCTGAGTGCGGACATCACCATTGTTGTGAAATCGCCCAATACCGCCGGAACATTGACCAATACTGTCACCAGTACACGTAACGAAGTGGATAGTAACAGCACCAATGACAGTGACACCGACCAGACTACCGTCACGGTGAGTTCTGACATTCGGATGGTAAAAACGGATTCCAAGGACCCGGTTGCCCAAGGGGAAAATTATAGCTATACCCTGACCATGACCAACCTGGGTCCACAACCCTTTCCTGTCGGTGAAACCCTGACGGTTACCGATACCATTCCGGCAGGTATGCGCCTACGGAGTATTCCCACTGGCACAGGCTTTACTTGTACTTCAGATCAAGGAACCACCTTTCCTCAGAATGGCCCAGTGGTGGTGACCTGTACCTATACCCGTACCGATACGGCGCTGGCAGTCAACGTCAATTTTCCACCGATCAGTGTCCGTGTGGTAGCGGTGAATAGTGGCAACCTGATCAATTCAGCCAATGTGACGTCACCTCGTGCCGATAACAATACCGCCAACAATACCGAAACAGAACAAACAACCATTTCCCAGGCAGCCGACCTGACAGCGACCAAATCAACCCGTACACTTACTGATGGTAACATCACAACGCTCAGTTCCGGGACCACTTACACTTATCGCTTACAACCCAGGCTGGTGATCGGCGATACGACTGGCGCGACCGTCACCCTAACGGATGTGTTACCCAATAACATTACCGTCGTATCCGATCCAGTGGCCTCAAATTCCTCTGGAACCTGGAACTGTAGCTACAGTCCGGCGCAAACCCTGCCCTTTACTGTGAGCAGCAGTAATCCCGTCACACTGACCTGTACCTCTACCAGCAGCTATACCAATACCGCAGTCGCCACTGCCACGCTGGCCGATATTAAATTCAATTTTCAGCCCACAGCAGCAGGGACACTCAATAATAGCACTACCATCGCCATCACAGGTTTTCCTGACCCAGTATCTGGTAACAATACCGCGTCAGTCTCCAATTCAGTGCTGGCTGGATCGGATCTTCAGATTACAAAAACCGCGTCGGGTTCCCCGACCAAACCCATTAACACCAATTTTACCTATTCGCTGATTTTCAGAAACGCAGGTCCCTCTGCCATCCCCACAGGCACCGTGGCAACCATTAATGATGCCATCCCCGCTGGGATACGAATCAATGCCACCGGCAACACTATTCCTGCAGGCTGGACCTGCAGCCCTGCCCTACCATTGACTGGTCCGGCCAATTTTACCTGTACCAACTCCAGCGGCATTCCGGTGACTACCGGCACCACCACCATGACGCTGAGTGCCACCACGATGGCCAATGGTCACCACGTGAATATTGCTGACATCAGCTCGACACAACCCGACACAGATTCATCCAATAATCAGGCGACTGCGTATGTGGATGTGTATACGCCAGGCGGAGGGGGGAACGTTAACGATCTGGTCCTCACCAAGCTGGATACGGCCGCAGGTGGCACTTATGGACCTGACCCGGTTGCGATCTCCGGTCAGGTGAAATATCGCCTGCGCGTGACCAATCAGGGGCCGAACAACATGGCGAATGGGCAGAGCATCACCGTCACCGATTCCATCCCTACCGGTACCACCGTGATCTCCATGACGCCGGTGAATGCGCTGAGCGGATGGGTGTGCTCAGGAACCTTTCCAGCGGCTGGCCCGACCACGCGCTCCTGTGTTCGTACTATCGCGACTTCCTCTCCTAATACCCGGCTGAACCTGAATGAATCCACGGATATCGACGTGGTTTTGCGGGCGGATACCGGTACCAGTACCACCAACAATGCCCAGGTTGTTGCCAGTAGTGGCGACCCTATTGGCTATAATGACAGTGCCTCCGAGACCACAGCCATCCTGACAGATGCCAATTTGAGAATCACCAAAACAGCCTCTGCCAGCTCGATTTATTATGGCCAGAATGTGGTCTATACCTTTACTGTCACCAACCTCGGCTCCGTAGCCGTACCTGCAGGCAGCACTGGAACCATTCGCCTGATCGATGATATGCGTACTGGAAATATCGACATGACTCATGTGTCCAATACCGGTGCGGCCAATGGCTGGACCTGTACCACGTCGGGCACCGGCGGCGCTGACCCACTCACCTGTGACTATGCTGGTGGTCTGGCGGTCAATGGCAGCACGACATTTACGGTGACGGCTACACCTCGTAACGGTACGACGGGTGTCGCAGCTGGGCGGGTCAATACGGTCTCAATTGCCTATTTACAGGACAATACACATAGCCCTGTTGTGGCAGACCCTGACTTCACAGATAACAGCAGTTCGGTGAGTATTGACGTGCTGCCCACGGCCAATATGGGGGTCAGCAAAACCGCTTCGGTGAGCACCGCAGCCGTTGGCCAAAACCTGAGCTATGTGGTGACGGTCAATAATGCTGGACCCAATACCGCGACTAATCCGGTCATGGTGGATACACTACCCGCCAATGTTAGCGTCCAGAGCATTATGGTCACTGGTGGCGGTACTTGCCAGCAAAATGTCCCCTCAGCAGGAAAAATACAATGTACCTGGGCGACCATGAACTCAGGGAATGCCCAGAGTGTCACGATCGTTGTGAAGCCGACCAACGCTGCCTCAGGTACCACCATCACCAACAGTGCCAGTGTATCAGCCACTGAAACCGACCTGGTGAGCAGTAACAATACCTCCAGCGCTACCGTCACGGTCAACCCGGCATCGATTGATCTGGTATTAAACAAAACCGATGCAGTCGATCCCATTCCACGTACCGGCACTGAAACTTACACCGTGACTGTCAATAATCTGGGGCCTTCACTGGCCACTGATGTGATCGTGACAGAAACCCTGCCGCACACCTACCTGAATTTCATCAGCGCCACACCGAGTCAGGGTACCTGCGGTGCACCCAATGCCAGTCATGTCATGACCTGTAATCTGGGCAATCTCGACGCGGCTGAAACGGCCACCATCACCATCCAGATGAGCGCGGATGTCATTGGTACGGACACCAACACCGCCAGCGTTACAGCGAATGAACCAGATGCCAATAGCGCCAATAACAGCGTCAGTGAAAATACGACCGTACAGCTGGGGACAGACCTGATTCTGACCAAAACGGTGGATAAACAACTGGTGGTCCTCAACACCCCCTTTGTCTATCACATCAATGTCCAGAGTACCGGCCCGGCCAATACCATCGCCACCGTCGTGGACAGCATTCCGTCTGAGGTCACTTACCAGAGTGTCAGTACGACCCGAGGTACCTGTAGCTACGCGGCGCCTACCCTGACCTGTAGTCTGGGATTAATGGCACCAAACGATACCGCCCAGATTGACATCACGGTGAACCCGATTCAACCGGGCGATTTCACCAACGTCGCCACCGTCAATGGCTCAGCCCCCGAATTGGTACCCTCCAACAATGCCGGCTCAGCCCCAATCCAGTCCCGTTTGCGGATCCAGGGTCTGGTATTTGAAGACAACAGTGGAACTACCCTCGTTGCTGCCAATGCCTACAATGGCACCCAGCAAGCAGGAGAAAACGGCTTGGGGAATGTCACCATCACGCTGAACAATTGCTCTGGAACAACGATTGCCACCACCCAGACCAATGCGGATGGCCGCTATGAATTTCTGCTGAGTCAGGCGTTGCCACTGCCCCAGTTCTGCGTCAATCAAACCGATCTGGCTGGTTATAGTTCGGTCAGCGGCCAGCCTGTTGCCAGCTATCAATTGGCTCAGGATCGCTTCCTGATCACCACGACGCCGTCCATTAATTATTCCGGGCTTAATTTTGGCGATGCATTGCTCAAACTGATTCTGACCGAAGATGGCCTGAAAACCGTGGCTCCGGGGAGCGTGGCAGATTATTCCCATACCCTGCAGGCTCTATCTGTCCTGACACCCACTGCACTCACTGCGAGCCTCACCCAGCAACCCGCTGGATTGGGCTGGACTCAGGTGCTGTACATCGATTCAAACTGCAACAAACAACTGGATCCAGCCGAAACTACACCGGCCAGTTTCAGCACACTCTTTCCCGGTCAGACGATC
>CAUJHL010000117.1 GCA_963204705.1 Pseudomonadota bacterium
CTCCGCGCTGGTGACAGCCGGGAATGTTGCTGATGTGACGGCACTCTTGCCCTTATTTCAAAGACATCCTGTGCGTGGCAAGCTATTTGGTGATCGGGGCTATATTTCTGGGTCGGTTAAACACTTACTTGGGATGCGCCACTGTGAGGTCGTGACACGCGCACGGGCAAACATGCAGCAGCCCATCTTTTCCCCAGAAGATGAGCACTACCTGTGCCAGCGCACTTTGATCGAAACAGTCAACAGTCAGTTGAAAGAGGATTTGGGGCTGGTGCATTCAAGGCATCGCTCATGGCGAGGGTATATTGCTCATATTTATGCCTCTCTTATCGCGTATCAATGTGCGACGATCAAGGCGCGGGTCAAGCCTTTTCCTGGGGCTTAAACGGTATTGGGGTTAGTTTAATAAATCAGTTTAATCTTTCAGTTTAATAAATCATTCAATTCAGGGGCTTGCCATCAGACCCTGAGACTATCACGACCGTGAGGAGTTGCACCATACAACGCCATGCTGATGCCAGAGGCTGAGACCCAGCATCCAGATTACCGCCAGTGATATGCCACCCACCACATCACTTGGGTAGTGGACGCCCAGATACATGCGAGAAAATGCCATCAACATTGCCCAGCCCAGCCCCAGTAAAATCCACACATACCTGAACGGGCTGCGCCAATTGATCATAATCAAGATTAACGCAAAAGCCATGGCATAAATACTGTGTCCACTGGGGAATGAGTCCCCAAATTGTGCCACTTTGCTTGACCAAATTGCAGGTCTGGGCCGTGCTACCGCCCATTTCATCGCCCAGCCAGTGAGCGTAGCACCGGTAAATCCCCCAACGATGATCCAGCCACGAGCCGTTTCATGCAAAATAAACTCTCGGCTTGCCACCAGAAAAACCATACAGGCCATCACGGGCAAACCACCCACCACCGACAACCCAATGGCAATTGCGTTAAATAAGCTATTTTCATGCTGGTGTATGGCCAGCAAAAGGGGCTTTTCAATCTGCGTCAGCGACTGAATCCAGTTGGGGCTCAGTGCCACACTGGCCAGACCTAAAAATACAACAATCGCGGCAAACCAGCACGCCCACCCACTGCGAAGCGGATGGTTTAGGCTTAGGTCATGCTCCAGCCGGGTAGAGGGCCGTTGCATAGTGACACCTCCATTTGGGCCGGGTTGATCTCAACCTTTTACTAGGAACCTGTAAAAAGGGGGGCCTTGCACTCAATACAGTAAACCTTGGCGTGTGAGTGCGAAGGAGTGTACTGATTAGTACAGTTGCTCGGCAAGTCCTTTTTGTGTGGAAATTACACAATTTAACGTGGCTTAAAAATTATTTTTTTAAATCGAGAGCCCGTTGATACAATTCATTTTTTTTGTAGCCATACAGTTCAGCAGCGAGCTGAGCGGCTTTTTTCACCGGCAAATCTTCCAGCAAACGCAGGAGTACCGCATCTACTTTCGCATGGTCGCCCTTGTCCTCATCGCCCGTGGCACCTGCCACCACGAGTACAATTTCGCCTTTTTGCTGATTCGGGTCAGTGTTTACAAAATAGAGCAGCTCGGCCAACGTGGCTTTGCGAATGGTTTCAAAGGTTTTGGTGAGTTCACGTGCCAGGCAGGCTTCACGCTCCGGCCCAAAAATCGCCACCATATCGCCCAGACAATCCAGAATACGATGCGGTGCTTCATAAAAAATCAGGGTTGCGCGTTCCTGACGCACACTTTCCAGTTGCTGGCGTCTTGCAGTCGATTTGGCTGCCAGAAATCCTTCAAAACGAAAGCGGTCACTTGGCAGGCCTGACGCCGAAAGGGCAGTGATGGCCGCGCAGGCGCCGGGAATCGGCACGACCTTAATCATGGCTTCCTGTGCCGCACGAACCAGCCGAAAGCCAGGGTCACTAATAAGCGGTGTGCCTGCATCGCTGATGAGCGCCAGAGATTTGCCAGACTGCAAGTGCTCTATAAGCTGCTGTACTTTATGGGTTTCATTGTGGTCATGACAGGCGGTGGCAGGTGTCGCAATCTGATAATGCTGCAACAGGCGCTGGGCATGACGGGTATCCTCAGCAGCGATTAATGCTACCGATTTCAGAATAGATACTGCACGCGGGCTCATATCGTCCAGATTGCCGATAGGCGTTGCCACGACGTATAAAATGCCCGGTTGTGTCAGTGTCATGCGGTGCCTCCTGAAGGCGTTTTGCTCACCGATTCGTCTCACGGTTTCTGCTGGCGTACTGTAACGAAAGCACGGCCTGCTTCAAAGCATTCATTCGATTAAGGCGCATCGAGTGTGTCGAAGTGCAGTGTGCGATAAGGATCATTGAGCCTGTCGAAATAATCCTGCATATCAACGTCCCTTCGACAAGCTCAGGGAGCGAGCAGGTTCATTGACCTTGTCGAAATCATCCTGCCCAATTTCACCCCTTCGACAGGCTCAGGGGGCTATCTGCTTTTGACTTTGCTTTTCTGCTTTTGATTTTGTGCTTTTGATCCCTGGCAACTGTACGAGCCAGCCCCACATCAAAAGCCACTACCATGGTGACGCAAGCATTGCGTATTTTTTAGCCAGAGGACAGTGCGCGAGTTTTGCCAGCGACAAAGACTTTTGGTCTTTCAAAAGTCAGTCCCGCTGAAGGCCAGCAAGGTTCCGCACTCCGCCCCTTCGACAAGCTCAGGGAACAAGCAGGTTCATTGAGCCTGTCGAAATGATCCTGCGTATCAACGTCCCCTCGACACGCTTAGTGAGCTAAAGCCATTTGCTGCCCCTTTGACAGGCTCAGGGAGCTAAAGCCGATGGCTGAGCCTGTCGACGCCATACCTGCTAAGTGACGGCTATCTTTTCAGCACGACCACGGACTACAATAGCCCCTTAGTAAAAAACCTTCAGGCGACTTGCGTTATGTCCACGGGCTTTGACTCGTTAAACCTCCATCCTGCACTGGCGCAGGCGATTGCCGATCTCGGTTTCACCCGAATGACGCCCATACAGCACAAAGTCTTGCGCTTTACCCTGGCAGGCCATGACGCCATTGGCCGCGCACAGACCGGAACCGGCAAAACCGCAGCGTTTCTCATCAGCGTCATTAATGACCTGTTAAATCATCCCATCGAAGACCAGCGCTATCGTGGCGAACCGCGCGCCCTGATCATGGCACCGACCCGGGAGCTGGCCCTACAGATTGAAAAGGATGCCCGCGACCTGCTGAAACACACCTCACTGCGGGTAGTGACGCTACTGGGTGGCGTGGACTATGACAAACAGCGTGCCCAGCTGGACAAAGGCTTTGTGGATTTGCTGGTAGCAACACCGGGCCGACTGATCGATTTTCTGGAACAACAGGAAATCTGGCTGGATCGACTGGAATTTGTGGTCATTGACGAAGCCGATCGGCTGCTCGACATGGGTTTTATCCCCTCGGTCAAGCGCATCATGCGCAAGGCACCCCAAAAGACCGACCGCCAGACCCTGATGTTTTCCGCGACCTTCAGTTACGATGTGCTGAATCTGGCCCAGCAATGGCTGTTTGAGCCGATCACCGTTGAGATCGAGCCAGAACACAAGACCTCCAGTCAGGTCGAGCAGCGTGTCTATATCGTCAGTCGTCGTGACAAGGAGCGTTTGCTCAAGGACATACTTGCTACTGAACCGATTGATAAAGTGATGGTTTTTGCCAACCGCCGCGATCAGGTACGCAAGCTGTTTGATCGTCTAAAAGAGCAAAACTACAAAGTCGGCATGTTGTCAGGTGAAATGTCGCAGGACAAGCGCATCAAAACGCTGGATCAATTCAAACACGGCAAGTTGCAAATCATGATTGCGACCGATGTCGCAGGTCGTGGTATTCATGTCGATGGCGTGAGTCATGTCATCAATTACACCTTGCCGGATCAGGCGGATGACTATGTGCACCGCATTGGCCGTACCGGGCGCGCGGGATCGCAGGGCGTGAGCATCAGTTTTGCCTGTGAGGATGACTCCTTTCAACTGGCTGATCTGGAAAAAGCCATTGGCAAAAAGCTGCCCTTACAACGACTGGAAGGCTACTAATTTTTTTTCTGACATTTTAGAAAATCAGGGGAAAATTAGGCTGGCTAAAGTCGCAATAAAAAACCGGAATGGAGTCCTCTGTTCAGGTTTTTGTTTTTTAAAGTGATTTCTGATGAGAAGGTTTTTTCAATTGGTATTTCTGAAGAAAACCACTTAACGGCGATTAGGATTCGCCTGCATCAGAAATTCCATCAGTGCTTTTTGCGCGTGTAAGCGATTTTCCGCTTCATCCCACACTACGGCACGTGAATCATCCAGCAGATCCACCGAAATTTCTTCGCCCCGATGCGCGGGCAGGCAGTGCATAAAGAGCACGTCATCGCTGGCCAGGTCCAGCAGGCGAGGGGTAATCTGATACGGCGCAAAGCGGCGTTTGCGGGTGTTTTGTTCGTTTTCCTGACCCATGCTGGCCCAGACATCGGTCGCAATCAGATGGGCACCTTCGGCGGCGTCTTCACTGCTTTTGACCAATTTGGCGCAATGACTGAATTCGGCCATCAGCTCAGGATCGGGCTCAAAGCCATAGGGCGAGGCGATGCGTAATTCAAATCCCAGTAAATGTGCTGCATGGATGTACGAGTTGCACATGTTGTTGCCATCGCCAATCCACGACACCACTTTGCCCTGAATCGGCCCGCGCTGCTCGATAAAGGTCTGCAAATCTGCCAGCAGCTGGCAGGGATGATGATCGTCGGTCAGGCCATTGATCACCGGCACCCGGGAATATTGCGCAAAGCGCTCCACCGTCTCATGTGCATAGGTACGGATCATCACCATGTCCAGCATGCGAGACATCACGCGGGCCGAATCCTCAATGGGCTCGCCGCGGCCAAGCTGGGTGTCGCGTGGGGAAAGAAAAATCGCGCTGCCACCAAACTGGCTCATTCCCGCTTCAAAGGAAATTCGTGTCCGGGTGCTGGATTTTTCAAAGATCATACCCAGGACTTTGCCGACAAAGGGCTGATAGTGTTCACCCTGATAATGCTGGGCTTTAAGCTCAATTGCGCGCGCGAGCAGTTGTTGTAATTCCTCTGGGCTGACGTCCATCAGGGTAAGAAAGTGCCGCAATTCGCCGGCATGAGACTGCTGCATGGTGACTCCGCGAGACCTTTCGCACCCGATTTCCTAGTATGGCGAGCTAGTGTGGCGATGTCGCCGGGGCAATTTAAAAGGCGTTCTAAAAACCGTCGAGTATACGACAAAGCACGAAGAGGGGTAAGGGGGGTGAGCTGGGTTCAGAGCCTTCGAGCTGGATTCAGAGCCTTCCAGCCTAGTCACACCAATTAGCGCATTTCAGCTCAGGAACCCCCACAAACTCACGCAGATTATCACTGAGGAGAATGCTCTAGTGATTTCTTGGCATTATCCACTGTTATGCCAGTCTTACTGAATCACTTCACGACCAGTATCCGCCTCAGCCTGCGCAAGCGGCAGAGTACCGCCAGGAACAACCTGACTGATTTTACCCAGGTCATACCAGACCTGATAACTGCGGATGAGTTGCTCCTCCTGATTCAGGACCCGCTGGGTACGGGCTGCCAGCAAATCGCGTTGCGCGGTTAGCAGATCAAAAGTGGTACGGGTGCCCAGTTCCAGTTCTTTCTCAATGGTGTTGGCTGCCAGCTCTGCGGCGCGTTCCGACTCGATCAGGGCGGGTTGCTGTTGCCGGCTCAGGGTCAGACTGGTATAGCTGCGCTGGAGCTGTTCACGCAGTTGTTGACGTGTTTGTTCCAGACGGGTTTTCGCGATGTCCACGTCTACGGCAGCGCGCTGTTGTTCTGCACGATTGCTGCCTCCATCCAAAATGGGAACCGAGGCTTGCAGGCTCACGCCATAATTGCTCAGCCGGTCCGTCGAAAACACGCTGCCTTTCTGGGTATTCAGGGAGCCGGTGAATTGTACGCTGGGTTTCAGGCCACGCTGTGCAATGGCGTATTGCTGTTCACTGGCGCGTACCTGCTGACGCAAGGCTTCCAGCACAGGAGTGTTCTCCAGTTGGTCCAGTGCGGCATTGAGCGCCGGTGGAACAGGCGGTGCGGGCAGACGCTCTGGAATCGCGACAAGCGATTGGCCGGTTAATTGCTGATAGCGGATTTTATCCAGCGCCAAATTTGCCTCGGCCTGACTCTGGCTGGCCAAACCCTGTGCCTGACGGGCTTCGGCCTGGGCCAGATCGGTCTTGGTGACCTCGCCGGCTTTCAGGCGTTTGCCTGCATCACGCGCGGCACGATCCAGCGTTTGCTGGGACTGTTTTTCCAGCTGGCGAATGGCCTGATCGCGTACCAGCGCGCTGTGCACACTGACGGCGGCAAAGCGGGTCTGATCGGCGACGGCCTGTTGCTGGGATTCCGCGGCCAAAATGCCAGCACGGGCTGCTTCCTGAGCTAGTTCAGTACGACCTGCGGTGTAAATGGGATAAGACCATTGCAGCCCCAGCGTTTGCGGTACGCGATTGCCTTCTTTGGGAAACAGCGCCCCTTTGGCGACTTGCACATAGCCCACGCCGAGTTCAGCCATGGCATTCAGCTTCCAGCCTTTCTGTGCGGTTATTTGCTCAAGCTGTGCCTGTTGGGATTGCACCTGTAAGCCTGCCAACCGTACGTCCATTTGTTGTTGCAGCGCCAGCCCGACAGTCTGTTCCAGCGTTTGTGCCTGTGACACCGCTGGCAGAGCACCCATCAGGGCAAGAGACACCGACATCAGCGTACTGGGCAGGACAGCAGGGCTGATACGCGAAATGACAGCAAAAGGGAGTGAATGGTGCGTTGAGGGGTGCGCAGTCATGAAGTCACCTGATGGGCGGCAAGAAAACGGTCAATGGAATAGTCTAAAAATGCCTTGGGCTCCAAGGCAGGCTCCAGGGCAGGCAAGCCCACCATCAGTCGCCATTGAGAATGCCGCAAAATGCCAAGAAAAAGGATGGCCGATTCAAACGGACGGTCACAGTGAATCTGACCCGCCTGATGTGCTTCAGTCAAAATGCGAGCGATAAGATCCAGCCCTCGCTTGGGCCCGGCATCGTAGGCCAGTTGGGCAATGTCAGGATCGGTTTGCGATTCCTGCATCACTAGACGGGTAAAGGCAATGTTATCGGGAAGGTTAAAAATCCGAAAAATTTGGGCGGCAATCGCACGCAGCACCTCTCCGACCGCTTGCTGACCAAGCTGGGTTGGGGCTTCACTATCAGAAAAAAACTTGGCACAGCGGTATTCCACCATCGCCACCAGCAGGCCGTGCTTGCCGCCAAAGTATTTATAAATCGCTGCCTTGGAGCCGCCCACTACACTGACCAGTTCATCCAGACTGACGGCGGTATAGCCCCGTGCCAGAAACAGCTTGTCCGCTGCCTGCAAGAGTGCATCGCGTCGTTCCTGGCCGCGTCGGGTCAGTGGAACGCAGGCACACGGATTCAGTGTGTGTGGGGTGATGTCATTCATCGTGGTGACGAAACTTCCAGTCAGTGTCAAGTCAGAGCAAAGGCAGTTCAGTTAAATGACGGACAAGTGCAGAATTTTTGACAAAAAGGCTTGTCAGCAAACTGTACTGTCCAGTACAGTTACCATAACACCCCCTGATTGACACTGCAAGGAGCAGGTGATGACACCTGAAATCACTGATACCCCCGCCCCAGACCAGACCATAGCCCAGACCGCGGCTCAGCCTGCACCGACTGCGGCGGCTACTGCTCCTAAAAAATCCAAGGCCCTGCCTTTGATCGTCCTGATGATTTTTGCTGGTCTGATCGTGGCAGGACTGGTGTATTACTTCACCGTGTACCGTTATTTTGAATCCACGGATAATGCTTATGTCAAAGCGGAAGTGACCTGGGTTATGCCGCGTGTTCCCGGTGAAGTGGTCGCTCTGAATGTAAAAGCCAATCAGCAGGTCAAGGCCGGCGAAGTGCTGATGAAGCTGGATGACCGCGATACTCAGGCACGCTATCAACAGGCACAAGCCATCGTCAGTCTAAAATCCGCCTCCCTCGATGTGCAGGCACAGAATGTCCGTGCACAGGAAGCAGCGGTTGCCGAAGCACAGGCGGGACTTCGCGCGGCACAGGCGGAAGTCAGCCGGATTCAGAAAGATTATCAGCGTTATCAGAGTTTGCTCAAAGACGGTGTGACCACTCGCCAGCGGGTAGAAGCCGTACAGTCGCAATATCTGAATGCACAGGCACAGGTTGAACGTGCCAATGCGGCGATTAGTGCAGCACAGGCCCAGCTTTCTGCGGTAAGGGCATCGCGCGAACAAATGCTGGCGGATGTCAAAAGTGCTGAAGCCAATGTCAGTCTGGTGGGAGTAGACAGCACCTCTGCCACGGTGACGGCACCGGTTGCTGGAACCATTGGCAGTCTGGGTGTGCGTCTCGGCAGCCGGGTGACCCCACAAACCCGTCTGCTGGCGATCGTCCCGCTGCAAACGGCCTACGTAGAAGCCAATTTTAAAGAAACCCAGATTGGCAAAATGCGTGCAGGACAAAAGGTAGAGCTGGAGTTTGATGCCTATCCCGGCAAAGTTTTCCATGGTCACATTGACAGCTTTGCTCCCGCATCGGGTGCTGAGTTTTCCCTGATGCCACCAGACAATGCGACTGGCAACTTTAACAAGGTCGTGCAGCGTCTGCCGGTCAAAATCCTGATTGATGACCTGCAAGATCGCCAAAGCCTGCGTCCCGGACTGTCGGTATCCGCCAAAGTCGATTTGCGTAGCTAAGGGGCTGCCTCATGAATCCGGGCACCCTGTCCATCAGCCCCGCTGCGGCCTGGGCCATCTTTGGGGCCATGATATTTGGCAACTTTATGGCCATTCTGGACATCCAGATCGTCGCCAGTTCCCTCAATGAAATTCAGGCCGGTCTGGGCGCCAGTCAAAGTGAAATTGCCTGGGTGCAAACGGCCTACCTGATCGCCGAAGTCATCGCGATACCCTTATCGGGCTTTATGTCCCGGCTGCTGTCCACGCGGGTGTATTTCACCATTTGCGCGCTTGGTTTTGCGCTGACCTCGTTGCTGTGTGGGCTGGCCTGGAACATCGAATCGATGCTGGTATTTCGCGCACTACAAGGCTTTCTGGGCGGCGGCATGATTCCGACGACCATGGCGGCGCTGTTCGTGCTGTTTCCCCCAACCAAACAAACCATTCCCATGGTATTTGTCGGCATGGTGTCCACACTTGGCCCTGCCATTGGCCCGACACTGGGTGGCTGGCTGACCAATAACTTTTCCTGGCACTGGATGTTTTTTATCAATCTGGCACCGGGACTGCTGATCGCCGCACAGGTCTATTCCAGCGAAGACGTTGACCACGCGGAAAAAGGCCTATTTTCCCGCATCGACTGGGCCGGTCTAGTCGGCATGGCAATCTTTCTGGGCTGTCTGGAATTTGTGCTGGATGAAGGGCCGCGTAACGACTGGTTTGCCGACCATGCGATTATTTACGCCACCATTGCCGGAGTCGTAGCGGCGGCTGTGTTTTTCTGGCGCAGCTTTACCTATGCCGATCCGATCATTGATCTGCGGGTGTTCAAGGATAAAAATTTTTATACCAGCTCGATCATGACGTTTATTGTCGGTATGGCCTTGTATGGCATGGTCTTTATTCTGCCTGTATTCCTGGGGCAGG
>CAUJHL010000118.1 GCA_963204705.1 Pseudomonadota bacterium
TCAGGGTTGATGGAACATAAAGGCTGCTGCTTAAAAATTTGCGCTACTGATTCATGAATGGCGGGATTGCGGGTTGACCCACCGACCAAAACGACCGCATCCACATCGCTAACCGTGAGCTTGGCATCACGGAGCAAGCGCTTGCACACCGACATGGTTTTGTCGATCAGCGGTGCCATCAGGCTATCCAGCGTTGCCCGATCCAGTGAGCCGTGCCAGTGTCCCCAGCTCGCCTGCACTGCGGGTGCGCTGGACAGTTGTTCCTTTAATTGTCGGGAAAGGATTTGCAAGGCCATGAATTCAGGGCCTTCCTGATGCACGATGCTGGCTTGCTGGCAAATCCAGCGGCTGATTTGGCGGTCGATATCATCGCCACCCAGAGCCGTATGACCACCTGTCGCCAGCACTTCATAGACGCCTTTGTTCAGGCGCAGTACCGACACATCAAACGTGCCACCGCCCAAGTCGTAAATGATCTGGATTTTTTCTTTTTTACTGTGACGTTTGTCCAGACCATAGGCGATTGCTGCCGCCGTGGGTTCATTCAGCAGGCGTAGCAGGGGAATACCTGCCAGTTTGGCGGCATCCCGTGTCGCCTGCCGCTGTGCTTCATCAAAATAAGCAGGAACGGTAATCACTGCACCCGTCAGAGTTCCATTCAGTGCGTCTTCTGCCCGGCGGCGTAGCGTGAGGAGAATATCCGCCGAGACTTCCACGGGTGTCTTGCGTCCCTGCGCCGTCATAAAGGCCGGCATTTCATTATCCTGACCCAACAGCTGATAAGGATGCTCAAAACGGATGTCACTGATGGACCGGCCCATGAAACGCTTGACCGATAACAAGGTATTCACCGGGTCAGTCGCCGCCTGTTCCAGAGCCTGATGGCCGACTTCCACATTAAAGTCCGCATAATGGACAACTGAGGGCAGGAGCGTTTCACCCAGATCGTCCTGCAAAATGGTCACTTTGCCCGAGCGCAGGGTAGCTACCAGCGAATGCGTTGTTCCCAGGTCAATCCCTACCGCAAGGCGGTGTTCGTGTGGCGCCGTGGATTGGCCGGGTTCAGCAATCTGGAGTAAGGCCATGACAGAAACATCCTCAATGGATCGGGTAGAGTCTGGAGTCCTGAGTGAACAGTGAAAACAACACGCCAGCTGGGGGCTGTATCATACTCTGACTTAAGGGCGAGGAGCAGGGCTCAATGAGGTGAAAAACCTGCTTTGGGTGCCCGATGGCAGGATTAAGGGGTGTTATCTGCTGGGATTGGCTCATTAAATGTGATGATCTTAATCGTCGTCCCATAAGGAATCGTCTTCCTGATCCTCGAGACGATCCATTTTTTGCTCAACATCCATCAGGACATTTTGCATAAACGCCAATTTGCGTGCGGTGTCGCGCGCTTCGACCCAGTCTTCATCCTCGAAATCCAGAATAAACTGACGGCCAAGCGCCTCGAGCCACTGGCGCAGTTCCAGCTGTAGCCCCTGCAGCTCAATCGGTGTGGCGGATTCATCCAATTGTTCCCGCAGTTCCAGCGCGGTGTGCAAAAATTCCAGATCGGAAATGGAGTGTTGCAGTCCGGCGTCCTGTTTATGCAGACGCAGCAAATAGCCCGCACGGGTATCTGGTGCGCGAAGGGTATCAAAGGCCAGATTGATTTCTGCCGATTTTTGCAATGCTTGCTCGGGTGCCACTCCTGCAACATCGGGATGATAACGCTGTTGCAACTCCCGAAAATGTGCCGAGAGCATTTCGTTGTCGATCTCAAAGTTCACAGGAACTTTTAACAATTCAAAAAAATTCACCACCATCGCCCTTGATCACCCTCCGTCCACCAACAGAGGCTCAGCCTAGTTTGGCTCAGTGCCAACGCTCAACACTCACTGCTCAAACGCTAAAGGACTCGCCGCAGCCGCAGGCACCTTTCTGATTCGGATTACGGAATTCGAATCCTTCATTCAGACCATTTTTGACATAGTCCATTTCGAGACCATCCAGATACACCAGACTTTTGGGGTCTACAAAGACCTTAACGCCATAGGACTCAAATATCTGATCATGATCATCCGTTTGATCGACGAATTCCAGCACATAGGCAAGACCTGAGCAACCCGAGGTTTTGACACCAAGGCGGATACCTTCACCTTTGCCCCGATTGGCCAGAAAATCCCGGACATGGGTCGCTGCGTTTTCAGTGAGCTGAATCATCATTGCCTCGCTTAAGCCCGTTGTGAAGGAATGAAACCGTCAAGCAGGATTCTTGCTGCGGTAATCATCAATGGCCGCTTTGATGGCATCTTCTGCCAGCACCGAACAGTGAATTTTAACCGGTGGCAAAGCCAGCTCCTGAGCAATATCCACGTTTTTAATGGATTGCGCCTGATCCAGTGTTTTGCCCTTAAGCCATTCGGTGACCAGCGAGCTGGAAGCAATCGCCGAGCCGCACCCATACGTCTTAAAGCGGGCATCTTCAATCACCCCGTCACTATTGACCTGAATTTGCAGGCGCATCACATCGCCACAGGCAGGGGCACCGACCATGCCAGTACCGACCTGAGTGGAGTTTTTATCCAGCACGCCGACGTTGCGTGGGTTTTCGTAGTGATCCAGTACCTTGTTGCTGTATGCCATGGTCGTAGTCCTGAGTTGAGTTCCTGTCCAGCTTAGGGAGGGCAGGAGAGTAGCGGATTTGCCATCCGGGTGCAGAATCTATCTGGCACTCAGTGGCGTCAAATTAGTGAGCGGCCCATTGCACCGAGGCCAGATCAATACCTTCCTGATGCATGTCCCACAGGGGAGAGAGTTCGCGCAGTTTCTCTACTGCTCTGCGTGCGTAATCAATGACCTGAACAATGTCATCTTCCGTGGTAAACCGGCCCAGACTGAAGCGGATCGAGCTGTGTGCCAATTCATCTGATAGCCCCAGGGCGCGCAAAACGTACGAAGGTTCCAGCGTGGCAGAGGTACAAGCCGAACCACTGGAGACAGCCAGTTCTTTCAAAGCCATCATTAGGGATTCGCCTTCAACAAAATTGAAGCTCACGTTCAGATGATTGGCCACTCGCTGGATAGCATCACCATTCAGATAGACTTCTTCCAGCGCACGCAACCCTTCCCAGAGCTGATTACGCAGCCCCGTCAGCCGTGCCTGCTCTGCCACCATTTCGTGGCCGGCAATCTCAAAAGCCTCACCCATGCCCACGATTTGATGGGTTGGCAGGGTGCCGGAGCGCATGCCTCGTTCATGACCACCACCGTGCATCTGGGCTTTTAGCCGTACCCGGGGAGTGCGGCGAACGTACAGCGCGCCAATCCCTTTAGGGCCATAAGTTTTATGGGCCGAAAAGCTCATCAGGTCCACTTTCAGGCTGGACAGGTCAATGGCGACTTTGCCGGTGGCCTGAGCCGCATCGACATGCAGATAAATGCCACGGGCGCGGGTGATTTCACCAATCGCTGCCACGTCGGTAATGGTTCCCAGCTCGTTGTTCACCATCATCAAACTGACCAGAATAGTGTCTTCGCGCAGGGCGGCAGCAACAGCTTCCGGGTGAATCAAACCAGTACCAGGCTCGGGATCCAGATACGTCACCTCATAGCCTTCATCTTCGAGCTGGCGGCAGGTGTCGAGCACGGCTTTATGCTCGATCTTGCTGGTGACAATGTGTTTGCCTTTCTTGTGATAGAAATGGGCAACGCCTTTAATGGCAAGGTTGTTAGATTCGGTGGCGCCGGAAGTCCAGACGATTTCACGCGGATCAGCACCGACCAGATCGGCTACTTGCTGGCGTGCGTGTTCCACGGCTTCTTCCGCCTGCCAGCCATACGTGTGTGACCGCGATGCCGGGTTGCCAAACATGCCATCCAGCGTCATAAACTGCATCATCTTTTCAGCCACGCGCGGATCCACAGGTGTGGTGGCGGCATAATCAAGATAAATTGGACGTTTCATGGTAGAACTCGAATGCGTAAATAAAGTGTAAAATCGGATAACAACAAGCGGTCATTAGCTAAAACAATCTGCAGCAAAACCAGCCCAGCAAAATCAGTCATCAGTAAAATCAGTCAGCTCTAACTCCAAATCGGCACTGGGGGCCAGCCGTCCTAAGAGGTCGTGCGCAGGGAAACCGGCTGGGTATCGCCCAGAAAGCGGTGTTGCGTCATACTCAGCGTGGATTCCTGCTGCCGGTCAATCAGGCTGCCCAGAGAAATACCACCCAGATAAGACTCAATCTGGTGCGACAGATCGTGCCAGAGATCGTGGGTTAAACATTTGGCACCATCATGACAATTGCCCTTGCCATCACAGCGCGTGGCTGAGACGGACTCATTCACCGCATCAATGATATCCATGATGGCAATATGATGCGGAGATTTGGCCAGACGATAGCCGCCACTGGCGCCGCGCACACTCGACACCAGACCACGGCGTTTTAACTTGGCAAAAAGCTGCTCAAGGTAGGATACAGAGATGGACTGGCGAGCGGCAATTTCGGACAGAGTGATGGTGTGATCCACAGGCTGAAGCGCAAGGTCCAGCAGGGCAGTCACAGCATAGCGACCCTTGGTCGTCAGGCGCATGGTACTTTCCCATGGAATATCTGATGGCTTCAAGCATAACAATCCCGACTATTTTAGTCAAGATTCTAGTGGCGCCAGGACGAGGTTAGATACACTGGAATTTAGGAGCGTATTAGTGCGGGGAGGAAGTTGAGCGTGATTTTTGCAAGGCGCACGAAGAATCAGAAAAAACCAATAAAAAATGAGACAGGTGCAACAATCTGTGCTATTACAGTGTGACATTAACATAGCGACATTAAATGATAACAGCAGCTTCTAATTTTACAGCAAAACGCAACAGCGATGTCACCTGACTGTCATTAATTTAATGCTACTTTGCGGTCAGTCCCAAGACGGCTTGTCTGTTGGCAATCCATTGAGAGACGCAAAAGGCGGAGGCCATCTTATGGCTTCCTGAAAACAAATCAGGGCCTCAATAACACCCTGATCCCGCAGCCCGAGTCAGTGATGAAAACGAACAACCATCGCGGCCAGTGCTCATGAGTAAAGTGGAGAGAACACACGATGTTGAACCAGTATAATTCGCAAAAACAACCCGCCAAAACGCTTAGTACGCCTGTTGTTTATGCAGCCATTGAGCTGGAATTTGATATTTATGAACCAGAACTGGAATGGGATGACGCGACCGAAATGTGAACCCGGCGCTGTTGAATAGTCGACGCCTTTTCAGGCATTTCAACTGCTGAATCTGCTACAGTAATGGCCTTATTTTTGGTAGGAAATGCATCATGGCAACGCTGGATCTGGATCTGCTGGCCAACTTTCTGGATGGGGAAGCGAACGAATACGGGCTGGACTTTGCCGCAACGCATGGTTTTTTGTGTGCCACCATTGTCGGGCCTGAGCTGGCCAACTGGATGGGGCATTTGTTTGAGGACAATGAGGCCAAAGTCCCCGCACAGATTGTTGAGCAAATTGAACTGTGGCGCAAAGACATCAAGGCCACGCTGGATAACGAGGAGCTGGTTGGCTTTCCGGTTGAAATTGAAGAGCTGAGCGTGGATTCCAGTCTGGGCGATTGGAGTATCGGTTTTGTCGATGCGCTGTTTTTGAATGATGAAAAATGGTTTACCGAAACGGATGACGAAGAAGCGGTGGTGATGCTGACCTTGCCAATGATGGTGTTTAGCGGTATCGAAGGCGAGGAAGACCTGGAGTCAGTACGTCTTAATCCCGACCTGATGGCGGAAATGGCGGAAGAAATACCAGAAAATCTGACCAAACTGTATTTGTTGTACCATGCTCCCGCTGAGTAGGTGACTGCTCCGTTCGGTGTTTACCCCGTTCGGTGTTTGCCTCGCTTAGGGTATGAATTGTTCTCAGTAAATTTTTTTGAATGAAGCAAAAAAGCCGGATATCCGATGGGATGTCCGGTTTTTTGTGATGGATGCCTTTTACGAGGCACCAAATCAGGAAGCTGATTTTTCCTCAGCCATAGCCTTAACCTCTGTTTTGGCCTGACCTTCGCCTTGGCTTTGAGCAAGGCGTGCAGCGGCACGTGCGGCTTTTTCGGCCTTGCGTAACTGGGTTTTGGAGGGTTGGCCCGCGCGTTCAGCGGCTTGCTTTGCCTTAAACAGTTGCTGCTGGCGCATACGATAACCGG
>CAUJHL010000119.1 GCA_963204705.1 Pseudomonadota bacterium
AACACCCGTCGGTACACTCAGTGCGCCCATTCACTCGATGTATGGCTGGCATATTTTACAGGTTCAGGGCGAACGCGATCAGGATATGACTACCCAATACCAGCGGACGACTGTGCGCAAGCTATTGCACGACCGCCAGTACGATCAGGAAATGGACAACTGGTTACGGGAAATACGCGCCCAAACCTACATCAAACAGGTCAGCGCGCCTGAGGCTCCCGGCAGTTAAGGTCTGACAAGGTTTGATCTTGACATCCGATACCGCCACCTCCCGCCTGTTGGAACTGTTTCAACAGGCGATGAATGACAGTACGCTCATTAAGCTGAGACTGTCGGATTTACGGCAGCATCCCCAGGGTTTGCAGCGGATCGAAGCACGACCACTTTTGCTGAAAAATCATCCACACCTCAGTGTGGTTTCGCGTTTTGCCACGCAGGAAATGACCAAAAATTTTCCGCAAGATCAGGGTTGGCCAGAGTTGCTGCAATTACTGGCTGACCATGCCCACACTGCCTTTCTTGAAACCTCAGCGGGCAGTTTTCAGTGGCAGCGCCATACCAATCAGCGCACCAGCCTGAGCCGTCAGGGCAAGCCCAAACCCTCGCCCAATACCACTCCCACGGGTGCAAAGCCGAGTGACGCACTCATCCTATCGACGGGTCATCAGCGTCACAAAAAGCGTTTTGTAGCACAGGATGCCCCCTTTTTACATCGGCTAGGGATTACGGATGAGCGGCAGCAGATCATCCCCTCGATGCCCCGCAAATGGAAACAGATCAATAAATTTATTGAGATTTTTGACTCTGCCTGGTCGAGCACTGCTGATCATAACTTGCTCTTGAACACCACGCCATCAGACCACACCCATCGCCCCTTGCACATCGTGGATTTTGGCTCTGGCAAAGGCTATCTGACCTTTGCCATCCATGATTTTATTCATCGGCAATCCGGTACCGCCCCTGTGGTTACGGGAGTCGAGCTACGGGAGGAGCTGGTGGCTTTCTGTAGCCAGGCAGCGCGTGATCTGCCCGGGCTGCACTTTTTTCAGGGCGATGTGCAAAGTTTCCAGCCAGAGCAAGTCGATGTGATGATCGCTTTGCATGCCTGTGATATTGCTACAGATTTTGCCTTGCATACGGGCATACGACTAGGCGCTTCCGTGATCATGACTGCCCCGTGTTGTCACAAGGAAATCCGCCCGCAGCTCAAGCCACCAGCTCCACTGTCCGCCATGTTGAGTTTTGGCGTGCATCTGGGTCAGGAAGCAGAAATGCTCACCGATTCCCTGCGAGCACTTTGGCTGGAAGCGGCAGGTTATGAAACACGCATTCTGGAGTTTGTTTCGCTGGAACACACCAGTAAAAATAAAATGATTCTGGGCATTAAAAAACCCGCCAACGCCCACAAACAACACCAGGCCCGCGAGCAGATTCAGGCACTCAAGACCTTCTATGGGGTGGAAAAACACACGCTAGAGCGGTTGTTAAACGCATCTCCATCCTCGACGTGAGCAGGCTCAGGGCGCTATACCCGCTGGCCGAGCCTGTCGAAGTCATAGGAGCAACGCCCCTTCGACGCGCTCAGGGCGCTTAAAGGATTAACCCTGAATGACCTTCAGTTTTTTCTTCCAGTTCATCACCGTGCAAACCAGATTCAGTTTCATCAATAATTTTTTATTGACTTCTACCGCCAAAAAATAATCCGCACAGTTAAACATCGCATCATGATAGGCCTCACGTGAAAATACGGCACCCATCCGACGATAGTGTTTGATTAAAGAAGGCACATCCTTTTTACGGTAAGCCAGTTTTTCTTTTTTCTTCTTTTCTGTTTGCCAGACATCGGCAAACACCACATCCCGTCCAAGCAGGAATTTTTCCGTATCAAAGACCTTTAAACTGGGATAATCTGCCTGCCTGGCCTTGTGCGCCATATACGCTTCGGTCGACAGCATTTTTTCGGGTTTTCGGGCCAGATTAATACTCACCGTCCCGATCAGGTATTTGGCTTTGAGTTCCTGCAATACCAGCGGCACCATGCCCATCCAGAGCACGCCCAGTACATCTCCGCCACGATAGGATTCGTCCACGCAGGTACGGCCGATTTCATACACGTCTTTTTTACCGCGCAGAAAATCAGACAGGTCAAATTCACATTCAGAATAATATTTGCCCAGATATTTTTTGGCATCCGGGGTAATAATCCGTGTACAGGCAACTATATGTCCTGTGCGTAAATCCCGTACCAGCACATGGGCGCTGTAGTGATCGTAACGATCCTGGTCAATGCCACTGTCAAAATACAGTTGATAGGCCTGCGAAAATACTTTGGCCCGAAAGCGCTGGACTTCCAGAATGGTATCGGCATCACGGGCAATTTCGTAGGCCAGAGTGTCGGAGCGCTGGGGTAAACTGGCCTCAGAGGAAGCCAGGCTTTTACGGGGAAAAAAACTGCTGAGGTGCTGGGCGGTCTTAAGTGCCTGTGTGGCCAGCGGTGTTTTAGTGCTCTCTGTTTTCATTCGTTGCTCTCGTCGTCATGCTCTATGTATCTGGCATGCTAGAGAACGATTCTTACAGTTTGCAGTCAGCTTCGTGTCGATTTGATGGCAGACCAATTAGCTCAACACTGACAGTGTATGGCCTGCCACTCCCTATTCGTTTCTGGCTGTTTAGGGAGCCTGTACAGGGTCGGCCACCGGCGCCGTTTCCGATGCTGACGGCGGTTGCTCGGGATCAACCGCCAGTGGCGTCACGACTACTGGCGAACCTGTTGAATTCATTGTAGTTGGAGTGTTGAGTGAATTGGTGATCGTGGACTGTGTTGAAGTGAGTGATTCTGTCCCAATTGACGGGGCCTCATTACTGATCAGCGTGGGAACATCATCTGGCAAAATATCAATCAGCGTAATGATTTTGCTCACGCCGACAGTACGTTTCAGCATGGACATCACCGACTCAGCTTCACTGCGGGTCAGTTTACCCATCACATACACAGTGCCATTTTCACTGACGATTTTGACGTGACTGTCGACAAAGCCTTTGATAAGTGCAAGATTTTTACGAATATTGGCGGTCAGCAAACCATCCTGCACGATGGTGTTGTAGCTGGCTTTATCCCCCACTTCGATGTAATTGTGCACCGCTTTAACATCTGGCATCGCGCGCAGATTGTCTTCCGCCAGTTTTTTCAGGTAGGGATCAGCGACCTGCCCTGTCAGCAATACGACGCTGTGAAAACTGTGGGTACGAATACGGGCAAAGCGGAAACGGGGATCCAGTTTGTAGAGATTGATATCGGCCGTGCGGGAAATGGCGTTGTCAGTCAGCATCTGGCTGATGGAACGCTCCCCCGTCGGCACACCTACGGGGGCTGTGCCTGAATTAGATGCAATCATGGAATTGCAGCCGGTCAGACCCAGCGCGGCAACCATGAACAGCATCGCCCATTGGCGAATACCGGAAGCACCGTTTGGCTTAAGTGTCGGTTTTGCGGCAACTACCATGATCTCTTTCCTGCAACATCCCATCGTGGAACCGCCGACAGTAGCATGAGGCTCTTGTGCTTGCACGGTTTTGCCTGGCAAATGAGCAATTTTAAACCGTCACACCTTATCCGGCATAAAAAGCACCTTGAATCCAGTCTGGCGCTCCCGTGAGCTCACCCTTTGCCGGATTAAACGCCATCACGTCGAAGCGGCAATCCAGTTCAGCACAATGGGGAAACTCCTGCAGAAACCATTGCGCGGTGCGGATCAATTTTCGTTGTTTGGGGCGCGTCACCGTCATCGCAGCATCCATCATGGAATTGTGACGTCGCATCCGGACTTCAACAAAAATCAGCAGCGTGTGCCGCTGCATGATCAGATCAATTTCACCCAGTTTGCAATGATAATTGGCCTGAATCAGTTGAAAACCCTGTTCCTGCAAATAGCGGCAGGCCGTTTCTTCGGCAAGCTGACCGCGCTGATGCGTTGGACTCGTTGAGCGCCCTACGGTCATGCGATCAATGACCCGCTAAAGGATGCCGATCCAGCAGCATGGCGTCACCATAACTGAAAAACCGGTATTTTTGCGCAATGGCGTGTTGATAGGCCTGACGAATTGGCTCCATACCCGCAAACGCGGACACCAGCATCAATAAAGTCGATTCGGGTAAATGAAAATTGGTCATCAGGCGATCCACCACCTGAAACCGAAATCCCGGGTACATAAAAATATCGGTCTCACCGGCCCATGCCTGAAGTGTCCCGCCGTGAGCCCTTGCCGCGCTTTCCAGCGCCCGGCAGGCAGTGGTGCCTACAGCGACCACTTTGCCACCGTGTGCTTTGGCTGTAGCAATTGCTTCAATGGTAGCCGGAGTCACCTCGGCCCATTCGCTGTGCATGGTGTGCTGGGTAATATCGCTGACACGTACCGGCTGGAATGTGCCCGCACCCACATGCAGGGTCACGCGTGCGATGGTAACGCCACGGGCTGCCAATGCTGCCAGCAAAGGCGCATCCAGATGCAGTCCTGCCGTTGGTGCAGCGACACTGGCGGCTTTGGCAGGGTCATGATATACCGTCTGATAGCGTTCTTCATCCGATCGGTCAGCAGGGCGGCCAAAATATGGGGGAATGGGTAATTCGCCGTATTGTTCCAGGATGGGGAGAATCTCCTGCTCAAACACCACGCGATAGAGGCTATCGTTTTTTTCATTAACGGTAGCGGACACCTGCCGGTCGCCAAAGAGCAGCACGGTACCAGCACGGCAGGGCTTGCTGGCACGCAGTTGTACCCAGGCTTCAGTGGTGGAAATTAGGCGCTCAATCAGCAATTCGATCGCCCCACCCGTGGTCTTGACGCCGTGCAAGCGTGCCTTGAGCACACGGGTATCATTCACCACCAGCACATCACCCGACGTTAACAATGTGGGTAAATCGCGTACCTGCCTATCCTGTGGTCCGCCTTTGACAGGCACATAGAGCAAGCGGGACGCACTTCGCTCCGCCAGCGGATAGCGAGCGATCAGTTCTTCAGGAAGCTCATAATGAAAATCAGAGAGTTGCATGGTGTATACATAAAGGGATTGCTGAATATTCGGGCCGCATCATATCACGGGGGAAGGCCTGATCCTGTAGTCGATGCCTGCAAATACTGCTGTAGGTTTTGTTGGAAGAATTTTCTTTAGGCATTACTCTGAATTAGTCCCTGCAAAAGTCCTCGCCTGTTTTTGCCGTTAAGATCGGATTTTATAGGAGTCGTTAGTCGAAACTGCCCCGGTGTCCACCCTGACATGCGCTGAAATGCCCGAATAAACGCCGCTGGTTCTGCATAGCCCAGACGTTCGGCGATCTGACCTACTGGCAAGTGCGTGGTAGCTAATAACGCACCGGCCTGCTGCTGAAGCACCTCATCCCGTAGCTCCCGATAGCTGCTCCCCTCGCACTGCAAACGATAGCGCAAAGTACGTTCGGGCATGTCCAGCAATCTGGACAGCGCCTTCATGTCAGGCACTCCTTCGCTCCGCAAATAAAAAAACGCGCGAATGTCTTGCTGCCAGCACTGTGCCTCGCTCTGCTGTGACTTCAGGGCGTACATACATTGTTGCCGGAACGCAGAATTGCCTGCACTATCGGCAGTTTTCAGTGGCTGGCTCAGGGTACTTTCCCGCACCCAGAAGCGACCCACGGGTTGATCAAAGCGCCTCGGGCATTGATACCAGTCCTGATATTGTGCCAGCACTGCCGGATCTTGCGGTTC
>CAUJHL010000120.1 GCA_963204705.1 Pseudomonadota bacterium
TTAATATATATATCTTTATGCTGTCTGGTGTATACGGCGATATGCCCATTATCTTGTCGAACAAACCGCTTGATTTCATCAACAAAAACTTCGACTGAACAATCTGGATCATTTTCCTCCTCTAAATAAGCCGCCCCTTTGACCTCCGTTACGATGTTTGGCGTAGGGCCTAGCTGGTCACTATACTCAAGCCAAAAATCTGGCACTGCATAGACAAATTGTGGCGCACTTAGCAGCACCATCAATACCATCCCTATTATCCGTCCCATCTGTCCATCCCCAGTCCGCCCGTTACGGCATGAGCAATCAGTCTGTCGCTCACGTGTTGACTGATCGTATCCCCGTTTGGTGCCAATGTCACTACTCTAAAATTCTGGCACGATAAGCCTACCCTCCCAAGTCCGTTGACCAAGAGAGCTACCCCCTCACAGCCAACCAACCACCTAAAAATAAAACCCCCACTGAACCGACTAACTCAGTGGGGCGTGGGCCATGCGTGATTTACAGCATTAGCGGACAAAGCACAACTTTGTGGGCCTCACCATGATCACAAACATCAGCCATGATTGGCGTGGTGTTCATCCGGCGGGACTTCCGTGATGGTGCCACCGCGGGACAAAAATTTGGCCAGTTCTTCTTCTAGCCGTTCCCGTTCACTTTTTTTGGCAGTGACGGTCAGGCTTTCGGCTTCAGCCAGATCATTGGCAAGCGCCTTTTCAGCTTCGGTACGCTTGGGAGCATCGCCATCCGCATCGGCGGCAGCCAGTTCCTCGGCTTCTTCCGGCTCGATGTCCGGAATATCATCGGATTCCAGTTCGCTATCCGGTCCTTCATAGTCATCATTTTCTGTCGGATTCATACGGCTACCCCATGAGTCAGTTCGCGTGGCGTACACGCCTTAAGAGTTGTGGTGGCAGGCTTGCACTCAGGCCAGGGCCATTCACCTGATTCGATTAATACATTAAAACCGCTGGCGCTCAAGACGTCCAGAACGCTTACACTCACATTGGCCAAAAAACAGTTACATGAACGCGTAACGTGTTTCTTTGAGTGTTTTCTGACCACTTGCCTGTAATGCAAACCAGTCCGTCAGGCCGGGAATCATGCTACTCAGTTGCATGCCTTCGGCGCGTAACCATTCCACTGGCGCCAAGGTGGAGCGTTGCAACCAGCCCAGACCCGTCAGGCTGTGCATCATGGCACTGACAGAAGCGCGGCGCTCACAGGTGTAGCGTGCCAGCGCCTGCGGATGTGCCCAAAGCTCTCGATCCCAGTCACTCAATAGAGAATCCGCCAGAATCCCTGCATCCAGTGTACCCAGATTGACGCCTTGTCCCGCCATCGGGTGGATGACATGGCTAGCATCGCCGACCAACGCCAATCCCGACTGAATATCTCTTTCAGCCTGACGGGCAATCAGGGGAAATAATCCGCGTGAGGTTATCTCAACCACAAGCCCAGCCTGTGCGCCCATGGCACGATTCAGATGCGCGATCAGCGTGGCATCTTCCAGCTCCCGAAAATCCTCCGCCTGAGTGGTGGGCAAGCTCCAGACCAGCGATTGCCAATGCCCATTAGTTCCATCCTGAGACGGCAATTCATCGGGCATGACGAGATCGGCCATCGGCAAATAGGCTAAGGGGCCTTCGGGTAAAAACACCTGACGCGCCACACCATCATGGGGACGGTCCAACCGAATCGCAGCGGTCAGCGCGCTCTGATGATAGTCCCAGATAGTCAGGCCAATACCCGCAAGCTGGCGTACCCGCGAATTGGCACCATCTGCGCCAACGAGCAAATCTGTGGTCAGTATTTCTCCGGTGGCAAGCGTGACCTGCCAGCCCTGAGTCAGACGATCCATGGACTGCAGCGAACATTGTTGGCGAAAATCAATCCGGCCCGTTTCTGCCGCCACTGTGAGCAAAGCTTTTTGAATCGCCCAATTCAGTACAGAAGGCTCTGCCATACTGCCGAGTTCCGGCAAGCGCATTACGTCGGGATCAGCAGGAGCTGCCGGATCACGGCCAAAAATCAGCTCGCCACGACTGTCCCGATGCCAGACCTGCATGGATTGATAGGGCGCATGACGAAAAACGTGCTGCCAGACACCGGCAATTTCCAGTAAATGCAACGAGGCCCGGCTCAGTGCCAGCACGCGCGCATCGCGTTTACCGAGTTGTCGTTCGCTAATTGGTGGGGCCGCATCCAGCACAGTGACAGTAATGCCACCCTGTGCCAGCAGCAACGCCAGCAAACCACCCACCAGACCACCACCGACAATAATGACTGGCCGATGCTCCGAAACGGAAACCGTCATACTTTCAATCCCATCGCATAGGTGGCGACCAGCGGTTTGATGCCCGGTATCCAGTCAAAGGCCAGCAGTCCGGTATTGCGTGCCAGTTTGAGTATCGGATGATGATTGGAAAAACCGCGCACAACACTATCGCAAAAGCGCATAACGCGCTGCTGATCCGTCTGGCGTTCGGATTCGTAGCGTTTGAGGAGTGCGGTTTCACCCAGATCCTGATGATTTTTTTGCTGCAACGCGAGCATCCGGGTCAACACCAGTGCATCACGAATACACAGATTAAAGCCCTGCCCCGCCACCGGATGCAGCGTATGGGCGGCATTGCCCATCAGCACCACGCGTCCGCTTACCTGAGACTGCGCTACAATCTGCGACAGCGGATAACTACTGCGCGGCCCTGTCTGTAAAAATTCCCCGGCCCGGCCACCAAAGGCCTGCTGCAAAGCAGCCAGAAAAGCGGTGTCATTGTCGGCGCCCAGCCATTGCTGTTCGGTACCAGCCTTGACCGTCCAGACTACTGACCGCCGCACGTCTCCCACCAATGGCAACAAGGCCAAAGGGCCATCCGGGGTAAACCGCTCAAAGGCCTGTTGGGCATGCGGCTGGCTGGTTTTGACGGTAGCGACCAGCGCAACCTGTTCGTAATCGTGCTGATCAATACCAATGCCCAAGGCCTGACGACAATAGGAATCCCGACCATCCGCCGCAATCACCAGCGATGCCTGCCATTGATAGAGGCTGGCCGAATCCGCCGCCCGCTGCCCGCGTACCGTGACGCTCTGGGAATCCTGTTGCAAGCCGATGATGCGAACCCCATCGTGCAACTCAATCCAGTTGGCCTGTTGCCGGACAGCATTCAGCAGCACCCGTCCCAGCCAGGCATTTTCAATCACTTGGCCAAAGCTTTCGACCTGTTCTTCATTTGCCTTCAGGCTGGCTTTGCCAAAGCCACCCTGTTCGCTGATAGCGACCTGAAGTATGGGCGTGGCATACTGTGACAGTGCCTGCCATAAGCCAAGCTGCTGATAAATCTGTACCGTTCGCCGTGATAGCGCGGTGTTTCTACCGTCAAAACTGGGATGATAGGCTGCCGGGCCGTTCTGATCAGGCGCCTGAGCCGGATAGGTAGCCGCTTCCAGCAAACGCACGCGTATCGACTGCTGAGCCAGCATCAGCGCCAGCGTCAGGCCCACCATCCCGCCACCGACAATCAGCACGGGCGTCTGGGAGTCGTTCGTTACTGACAGCTGATCCATTGGGTGAGCGAGCATATCGGGCGTGATCATACAATTTCCTGAAAATAAAACCGATTCTTTGGCAGGTCTGACTGAGTATCAGAGTGAAAGTGCCAGAGTGACAGTGCCAGAGTGAAAAAGAAAAAACGTCACTGACCCGACATCACCGCTTCAACATCAACGCTTCGACATCAGTGCTTCAATCTGGGCGATGCTACTGGGCACACCGGAGGTTAAGATTTCGTGACCGTTTTCGGTCACCAATACATCGTCCTCAATCCGAATGCCGATGCCACGCCAGCGTTCCTCAACGGTGTCATCGTCCGCCGCAATGTATAGCCCAGGTTCGACGGTGAGCACCATGCCGGGCTGCAAAGAACGCCAGCGCTGCGCCGCAGGATCGGCTGGGTCTCGATAGTTGCCCACATCGTGCACATCCATCCCCAACCAGTGGCCAGTACGATGCATGTAAAAGCGTTTATAGCGTTCATCGGCGATCAATTGTGAGACGTCACCCTTAAGCAAGCCGAGTCGAACCAGTCCCTCCGTCAACACCTTCACTGCTGCCTCGTGGGGGGCTGTCCACAGCGCACCCGGCGTCACTTCAGCCAAGGCAGCTGCCTGCGCATCCAGCACCACTTGATACACAGCAGCCTGCTCGGGGCTAAAGCGCCCATTGACCGGAAAGGTACGGGTAATGTCGGCGGCATAACACCCCAGCTCGGCACCGGCATCAATCAATACCAGATCGCCTTCCTGCAGGGGCTGATTGTTGTCAACATAATGCAAAATACAGGCGTTTTTTCCACCGCCAACGATCGAACCATAGGCCGTTTGACACCCAGCCTTGTTAAATTCATACAGCAACTCGGCTTCCAGCGCATATTCCATCATCCCGGGCTGAACCTGCTGCATCGCGCGACAATGCGCCCGTGCACTGATCTCGGCAGCCTGTCGCATCAGGCTCAACTCATGGTCGTCTTTAAACAGGCGCATTTCATCCAGCAGGGTATCCAGTTGAATGATGTCACTGGGTGCCTGACCACCGGCCCGTTGCAAGGCTGCGACTTTTTTCAGCCAGCCACTGACTTTCTGATCAAAATCAGCACACTGCCCCAGTCGCACATAGAGCTTGCGCTTGTTGAGCAATAGCGCTGGAATCCGCTCATCCAGCGTGTCGATGGCAAATGATTCATCTGCCTGAAAATCAGTTTTTGCCCCCTCCAGCCCTGCCCTTAGCCCATCCCAGATTTCGCGCTCGCGGTTACGTTCACGGCAAAACAGGGTAAAACAACCGGCATCCCCCGCCGTCGCTGGCGGCGTGGTCAGGCAAAACAGGGCTTCAGGCTCCGCAAAGCCGGTTAAATAATAAAAACTGCTGTCTGGCCGATAGCGGTATTCAGCATCCCGATTGCGGATAACGGCGGGTGCTGCAGGAATCAAGGCAATACTGTCCGGCCCCATCTGTTCCATCAGCCGCTGGCGGCGCTTGGCGTACACAGCAGCCAGTTCAGGCGTGTTGCCGCTTGCAGGTGTTTGAGTCATTGAGCGATTTCCAGTCGGGTGTTCGGGCGCTTATTCAGCCGAATTTTCGGGGATTTGGGATGATTTCCCTACAGGCTATCAGGAAAGCAGCATACCCCAAGGCTTAGCTAGGGCGTTTAGGATGAAACATTTCAACGACATCAGGATTCCCTTCTGCTTCTGAATCATGATCGTCTTCGGAAACATGATTTGCTGTGTAGTCGTCTGCTTCGGAAGCAGGATTTGCTCCGGAATATTCGGAAGAATAGTCTGCTTCGTCATCCCCTTCGATTTCACGCATTTTCTGACTGTGCATCAGAGGCATGTGATCCATGGGTGGCCGTGATCGGCCCATACTCAGGCTGCCGGGGATCAGTCGGGCAAATTCAAGCACTTCGGCATAGCCCAGCTCGCCTTCTTCGTCGTCCTCGTCAGAGTCAAATTGAATGCCGGCAATCTGCTGCAAATCCCGCAAATGTTCTTCATCGTCGCCTTTTAGCTGACCGTGCACCAGACCAAAACCCAACAAGACCCCGCTACACCAGTCGGCAAGCGCTTCAGTCCGTGCTGACAGGGGAAAATCATCCGGCGGTACCATGGGTTGCAATTCCAGCGGATCGTCGGCAAGCAAATCCGACGTGTCCTCACTTTCATCGACCAGCAGCCGAAGTGCCGATGCATCCAGACCCTCAAGACCCAGCTGATCCAGTATCTGCGACCATTGGGCTTCGCTGGGTGGCAGTGCACCACAGCACAAGCCCACGACCAGTCCGTGCAATTCACTGGGGCTGAGCTCAGGAATGCGGGAAAACTGTTCAGACCATTCTTCCCAGCGGGAATCCGAAAACGCAGAATTATCCATGTTCATTACATTGACCAATGTCTTGTGTGGCCTCTAATATTAACGCCCCAGGGAACAGGAAGCGATATTCTCATGCTGGCAGATATTCAACGTCTCCAGACGTTGCTCGAAATTTTAGGTCATCAGCTTCAGGACGCGCGTCTGGAGAATGAAACCTTGCGTGCCCGTCCGGCTCCTGCCCCTGTCGTCAATGACGATGCCGCCCTCAAACAGGCACTGCAACAATCGCAGGTAAAAGTGCTAGAGCTGCAGCAACAGCTCAATGTCATGAGCGCCAAATTCAACCAGCTGGCGGATGACACCCGCGCTCATGCCCAGCAATTGCAGACAGTTTCTGCTGAGCGGGACAGTCTCGCGCACGCCTCCCAGCAATGGCAACAGGAAAAAACGGCTCTCGAAGCCCGCTGCGCACAGGCGGAAGAAAAAAATGTTCAGGCCAAGCGTAAAGTAGAAGCGATCATTCAGCGTCTGGCATCTTTGGGCCAGCCCCTGCCTGCGGATGCGAAAGGAGTTGAAACCGAATGAAAGTGGATATTCAGATACTGGGTCGCACCTATGGCATGGAATGTGACGAAGCCGATGCCTCTGGGCTGAAGGCTGCCGCTAGCCATGTCGATGCCAAATTACAGGAATTGCGTAAAGCCATGCCCCGTCTGGAAAATGATCGTCTGGCCGTGCTGGTGGCGCTGAATTTGTGTCAGGAATTGCTGACAGCCAACAAGGCCCTGCAGGAAGTCTCCGCCTCGCAGCGTCTGGTCATGCAAATGATCGATGAAGCAGAGGCACTGGTGGAAGCAGGCGACTGAGTCAGCAGGAGCGAACTTGGCATTCAGAAGAAAGAGTTCTGATGAATCGCGCTGAAGTGGCGTTCATGCGCGGCTTGCGATAAAGCCAGTTTCCCCGCAAAAGCTCTGTATAAACAAAAACCCGGCAAGTACTCCACTCGCCGGGTTTTTATTTGAGCTTGTTGCTCGAGTCTTCAATCACCGCCAATCCCAGCAATGGCCTCATTCGGTGATGCCATTGCCGGTGATGCGCGTTAACTCTAGCCCTTATTGACCGGCTACTTTCAGACGGTTGGCATGGATGCGATACAGGCTGACCGGATCCTGGAACAAACCCACGGCGCCCAGAATCTGGTTAACTTCATCCAGGTGGTTTTGCGCATAGTTATCACGCAAGACCTTGCCGAAGTGGCTACTGCAACGCTCGACCAAGCCATCATTGTCAGCACCCAGAAATGCCAGCCCGGTCAGCGCCAGACCACCGTCCAGCGGATCCAGAATATTCGTCAGGTTGGAAGTACCACTCCAGGAATAATACAGCGTACCATTTTGGCTATAGGCGCCTTCGCCACAGGAAGTTGTTGGCATGCCAGCTGGAAATTTTTTGGTGAAAGCTGCCGAATCTGCGGTGGTTAGCGATGCCAATGCTGCCAAAGAATCCTGAGACAATTTCTGCCCCTGCCCCAGACCGATCAACTGGCCAAAACCATTTACTACGGAGGACAACAGTCCAGCGACGGGTGAGCCTACCACCGGCAATGACGTAGCACTCGTGATCAGGTCTGCCACGGCAGAGCCTTTGTTGGGACCGCCAACGGTGGTGACGGAGGCAATTTTCGCTGGAATCATACCATTCACATAACGAATGGTATGGCTGCCATGGCTATGGCCGATCAGGTTTACCTTCTTGGCACCACTCAGCGCCAGAATGCTGTTTACCTGTGTCAACAATTGCTCGCCGCGATATTCCGAGGACTGAAAACCAGAAACCACGGGGGTGTAGACTTTCGCGCCGTTATTCGACAGATCAGACGCAACCCCATAGAAATAATTCACGGGCCCGATATTGCCAAAACCACTCATGCCGTGGACGAGAACTACGGGATATTTGGTTTGGGAATAGGTAGTAGCAGCGTGTGCAGGAACGGTTATGGCAGCAGCGGACACGATCAGGGATCCCAGCAATAGGGACACGCGGGCAGACAGTGTAGTAGTCATGAAACATCCTCAGAGTCAATTTTTACTATTGTTAGACCGCGTCTTCACCGACGTGATCCTTTTTCCCATTAAAGCCTTTCTCCTCCCGGAGTCTGGCGTTGGGATGCAGTGAACTATAGGATTTTTTTGTCCGACAAAAAATAGCCAGTTAGGCCGAGACGATGGAGTTTACATATTAAAGCACAGTAGTCCATTTACTTTTCCAATGACCCTTAGCCCTGCCAGATTGTGGCTTCGTCAGCTGCAAGCCCCTAACCCACATCACAGGTGGTATTCAGGCTCCTGTGAGGGTACGGTCGTCATCGCAATCACCGCATCCAGTGTGCTGAGAAAAATTCGCCCTTCAAACAGGCTCCATATCGGGCTTTTCCGCAGGGCATCACTCACCGTTGCCCGTATTTCTGTCAAACTCATGCCGATATGCCGTTGTTGTAAATCTTCCCGTAATTGCTGAAGCATATGCTGGGCGCTAAGGTCAATGTCATTGACGCCGCTCAGACTCACGATCAGCTCCCGTGTGTCGGGATACGCCTGCAGCTGGGCTTCGACAAAGCGCCTAACCGCCACCGTATTGCCGAAAAACAGCCGCTCATCAATTCTGAGGATTAACACGCCCGGCCAGGTCTTTACAGCGTAACGTAGTACGTTACGAAAGTGGCCATGCTGATCGTACAGGCCAATCACCGCACAATGTGGCTGGCTACTGCGCTGAAGGATCAATGCGAAGGACAGCAACACACCGGCGAGCAGTCCGGCTTGTAAGCCAAAAAGCACGACACCGATCAGGGTCACCAGATAGGCCCAGGCGTCCTTTCGATCGCTTTTCCAGGCCTGCACAAGCGTGCGAACGTCGATCAGACCACTCACCGCCACGATCACCCCAGCTCCTAGCACGGCATAGGGTAAGTCCTTGAGGAAGTCTGTAAAAAACAGCAGAATGGTCGCCATAACCAGCGCGGAGAACGCGCCGGCCAGTGGGGTTTGGGCTCCCGCTTCAACGGCTATGGCTGTTCGGGAAAATCCACCCGTCACCGGAAACCCCCGACTTATCCCGGCAGTGAGATTGGCCAGCCCCAGGCCGATGAGCTCGCGGTTGGGGTCAAAAGACTCCTTGCGCCGCAGGGCATATTCCTGTGCGACTGCCGCACTGCTGATAAAGCCGATCAGCGCAATCAATCCCGCAGAAGGCAGCAGGTGCATCACCTGGCCAAGATCTGGCACGGGTGGAAACACAAAGGCCAAACCGCCATGCTCAAGCTTTCCCACCACCGCAATGCCGTACTGTGCCCAGTTGCCGAAATGGGACGCTGCCGTCATGATGATGACCACCGCCAGGGGAAACACCCGAACCAGCCAGGCGCTCTGTGTGGGAGTCAGGGAGTGCCACTGCAGGCCTTCTGCCAGCCTCCAGCGGGCCATCCCCAAGATTCCCACGGTGCCCAGCCCCAGCAGCGCGGTCTCTGGATGTAGCCAATGCGAGGGATTAAACACGGCATGCGCGAGATGGGCCAAAGACTGCTTAGGCCCCGAAAGGCCCAGCACATACCGCAGTTGCCCAAGTATGATCAGCACTGCGGATGCGGTAATGAATCCGGCAATCACACCACGGCTCATCCACTGGGTCAGCCAGCCCAGTCGTAACACTCCGGCAGCCAGCAGTATCCCACCCGTCATCACCGCGAGCACTGCTGCCAGCGCCGTCATGGTGGCTATGCTTTGCCCTGCTCCCGCTATCGCAAGTGCCTGTGCGGTCATCAGGGAAGTGATGGCAACAGGGCCCACTGCCTGACTGCGACTGGCCCCAATCAACGCATAGGCGATCGCCGGCAGAATCGACGCATAGACCCCGTAAATCGGTGGCAAGCCTGCCAAAACGGCATACCCCAGGCTCTGGGGAATAACCAGCAGCCCCACAATGATGCCTGCCAGTACATCTTGTTTTAGGTGCTGGGCAAGCCATCGGGGGCGATCGCGCTGGATTACCGGCTGCATGAGAAAATATTAACTCTCGTCTAGCCCGACCCGGTCTGCAGGGGTGGCTAACGAGGGGAGCATGTGTTCCAACAGCGCATTAGCCACAGGACGATT
The DNA here is from genome assembly GCA_963204705.1 of Pseudomonadota bacterium. Taxonomy (GTDB): domain Bacteria; phylum Pseudomonadota; class Gammaproteobacteria; order Pseudomonadales; family Moraxellaceae; genus CAUJHL01. The sequence goes on from CAUJHL010000120.1 coordinate 10,024, forward strand.
CTTCGGCGTTGGTTTTTCCAGATAACCGTTGCAAGCCTTCATACACGATAAATCCTCCAAACATGGACCCGACGAAGATGATGGAATTGACATCCCCGTGTGCCGCATTCACCACAGCCGGTGCCGGACACATGCCAACCAAACCCCATCCAGCGCCAAAGACCAGACTGCCAATGATCAGCTGGGGTGAGATACGCCCTTGATCCGCCCGTTCAATCGCAAAACCACTCAGGCTATAGCGGAAATGCCTTAGACCCAGGAATGCAGGAACCCCAACCAGCAGTGCGCCGACGATAACCAAAGCCAGTGAAGGATCCCATAGCCCGGCAACATCCATAAAGGCAAGGATTTTTTGGGCACTGATCATTTGTGACAGCACCAGCCCCAGCCCGAATATGGCACCGGCAATCAGCGCAAACAGGGCCTGAAAGAGCGTGCTAGCGGCATATTGGTGTTTAGCATCAATTGGACTTCCCAGATAGGCATTGCGTACCTGATCCAATTGTTGGCCCAATTGCTGAGAAACAGAGTTGGGATTAGGCATGTTCAGGCTCCAGTCAACAGATGGCGTGTCAGATACACCATAAAAAACCCAGCGGCCATAAAACAGGCTGTGGCCATCAGAGAGCGCAGTGACAACTGCGACAATCCGCAAATCCCATGACCACTGGTACAGCCTGAGCCATAGCGTGTACCCAGTCCAACCATGATCCCTGACACGATGAGTAATGGCGTATCACCAGTGACTATGACCACGGGGTAATGCCATGAAACCGCCTGATATAACCACGGGGAGGCGATCAGCCCCAATAGAAAGCACCAGCGCCAGCTTTCACGAAACCCCGTTTTACGCAACAACCCGGACAGAATGCCACTAACACCAGCGATACGGCCCGAGCCAGCCAGCAACAATGCCGCTGCCAGCCCGATCATCATCCCGCCGGCCAGCGCTGACCCGGGGGTAAAAGACTCTATATCGATCATGACAGGCTTTCTCCCTACTTATCCTTGTGCGTTACCTGAAACATTAAAAAGCGCAGATATGTGTGAAATCCAGCCGCCTGAGAGACAGAATACCAAGGACTGCAACACAGCGGTTAATTATGCTATACATTATATGTTTTTTATATATGATCAAGAGTCCACACATGAGATTTTTCTGGATGGAATCCCAATGGCTATATCCAACCCACAAGCTCAACAACCTCAACAACCTCAACAACCTCAAATAGAAACATTTTTTGACGCAGAAACCGAAACATTCAGTTATCTGGTGCATTCCGGGCCGGAGAGCGAGTGCGCGGTAATTGATCCAGTACTGGGCTATGAGGCAAATTCCGCACGCACGAATACCACTGTAGCCGATGAACTGGTGACCTCCATTCAACGGCAAAATTTAAACCTGCAATGGATCCTTGAAACCCATGCCCATGCCGACCATGTGTCGGCAGCCGCCTATTTACAGGCGAAACTGGGTGGAAAAATCGCCATTGGCAGAGCAATTCAACAGGTTCAGCAGGTGTTCAAGCCTTTGTTTAATCTTGAGGCAGACTTTTCGACGGATGGCAGTCAGTTTGACCATTTGTTTGCAGACGGCGACTGCTTTCAGATAGGGCCCATTCAGGCGCGGGCCCTTCATGTACCCGGCCATACAGCGGCGGATATGGCGTATCAGATTGGGAACGGGATTTTTGCAGGCGATACCCTGTTTATGCCCGATGTCGGCACCGCGCGCTGCGATTTTCCGGGTGGCTCAGCCCATGCCCTGTATCGCTCGATTCAGCGACTGTTGGCATTTCCCCCTGAAACCGAATTGTACCTGTGCCACGACTATCCCCCGGCAGGCCGGCCGCATCAGCACAAAACCACCGTTGCCGAACAGCGCGCGCATAATATCCATGTGCACGAGGGCATTAGTGAGCAGGACTTTGTGGCGATGCGTCATGCCCGGGATGAACAACTGGCCATGCCACGGCTGATTTTGCCTGCGGTGCAGCTCAACATCCGGGCCGGACATTTTCCACCCATCGCGGACAATGGCATTGCCTATTTGAAGATTCCACTCAATACGCTTGGCCACCGTAAACCCACGCCTTAAACGAGAGAACGGCATTGGCTGTTCAACCCATTCCAGCAATACAGTACACTAGCGCCCTTGTCTTTTTTAGCCGACGCGACTGCTGCCATGACCGAACTGTCCACCACCTACGATCCGCATGCTATCGAAGCCAATCGCTACGCAGAATGGGAACAACACGGCTATTTCAAGCCTTCCGGTCAGGGTGTGCCGTTTACCATCATGATTCCACCGCCGAACGTCACCGGCAGCCTGCACATGGGTCATGGCTTTAACAATGCGATCATGGATGCGCTCACCCGTTTTCATCGCATGAAAGGCCATAACACGCTCTGGCAGCCCGGCACCGATCACGCCGGTATTGCCACCCAAATGGTGGTGGAACGCCAACTGGGGGCACAAGGCATCAGCCGTCACGATCTGGGGCGTGACAAATTTCTCGATAAAGTCTGGGAGTGGAAGGCACAGTCCGGCGGCACCATCACCCAGCAAATTCGCCGCCTGGGCAGCTCGGTGGATTGGTCGCGGGAACGCTTTACCATGGACGAAGGCCTGTCAAATGCGGTGCGTGAAGTCTTTGTGCGCCTGCATGAAGAAGGTCTGATTTATCGGGGTAAACGGCTGGTCAACTGGGATCCCAAACTGCACACGGCCCTCTCGGATCTGGAAGTGGAAAGCGTTGAGGAGCAAGGTTCGCTGTGGCATTTCCGCTATTTCTTTGCTGAGGATGGGGTCACGACCTCTGAAAGCAAAAATTACTTGGTCGTGGCCACTACCCGACCCGAAACCCTATTGGGCGACACGGCTGTGGCAGTCCATCCCGAGGACGAACGCTACCAGCACCTGATTGGCAAACACGTTCGCCTGCCGCTCACCGGCCGCCTCGTTGCCATCGTGGCCGACGATTATGTCGAAAAAGACTTTGGTACAGGTTGCGTCAAGATTACTCCAGCGCACGACTTTAATGACTTTGAACTTGGCAAACGCCATAGCCTGCCGATGATCAACATCTTTGATCGGGACGCCGCGATTCTGGCCGAATTTGACGTCATGGAAAAAGCCGGTGAGCCGATCAGCCAAACGTTGGCAGCCCCCGCAGATTATGTGGGCAAAGAGCGCTTTGCCGCCCGTAAGCAACTGGTCGCACAGGCCGAAGCCGAAGGCTGGCTGGAAAAAATTGAGCCCTATACCCTGAAAGCCCCTCGCGGCGATCGTTCCGGCGAGATTGTCGAGCCATGGCTGACCGATCAATGGTACGTCAGTATTGCCCCGCTGGCTGGGCCTGCCATTGATGCGGTAAAAAATGGCGAGATTCGCTTTGTTCCCGAGCAATACAGCAACATGTACATGTCGTGGATGAACAACCTGCAGGACTGGTGCATCAGCCGTCAGCTCTGGTGGGGCCATCGCATCCCAGCCTGGTATGACGATCAGGGCGGCGTGTACGTGGGCCGTGACGAAGCCGAGGTCCGTCAGAAGCATCATCTGCCCGCTGAACTGCCACTGCGTCAGGACGAGGACGTGCTCGACACCTGGTTCAGCTCTGCCCTATGGACTTTCTCGACGCTGGGTTGGCCTGAGCAAACGCCCGAGCTGAAAACATTTCACAGCACCGATGTACTGGTGACGGGCTTTGACATCATTTTCTTCTGGGTCGCCCGGATGATCATGATGACCCTGCATTTTGTAAAGGACGAGCACGGAAAGCCGCAGGTTCCGTTTAAAACTGTGTATGTGCATGGCCTGGTGCGCGACGGCGAAGGCCAGAAAATGTCCAAATCCAAGGGCAATGTGCTGGACCCACTGGATATCATTGACGGTGTAGGTCTGGAGACTCTGGTACTCAAACGCACCACCGGCCTGATGAATCCCAAAGATGCCACCAAAATCGAAAAAGCCACCCGCAAGGAGTTTCCCGAAGGCATCAACGCCTACGGTACTGATGCGCTGCGCTTTACCTTTTGCGCGCTGGCCAATACCGGCCGTGACATCAAATTCGACATGAAACGCGTCGAAGGCTACCGCAACTTCTGCAACAAAATCTGGAACGCCACCCGCTTTGTGCTGATGAATGTCGACGGCAAAACTGTCGGCGAAACCGCCTGTCCAGACCTGTGGGAGCTGCCGGAGCGCTGGATCATCAGTCGTTTGCAACGTGCCGAAGCCGAGGTGCATCAGGCGTTTGCTGAGTATCGTCTGGATATGGTCGCACAGACGATTTATGACTTTGTCTGGAATGAATACTGCGACTGGTATGTCGAACTTGCCAAACCGGTCCTGAATGGTGAGGCCAGCGAAGAGCGCAAAGCCGAAGTACGCCGTGTTCTGCTCGCCGTTCTGGAAACCAGCTTGCGCCTTTTGCACCCGATCATGCCATTTTTGACCGAAGAACTCTGGCAGACACTGGCACCGATGCTGAAAAATCCTGACGGAACCAGCCGCAAAACGCACGATTCGATCATGCTGGCGGCCTATCCCCAGCCGGACAGCTCGAAGATGGATGCTCAGGCTGAATCCGACATGCAGTGGCTTCAAGAGCTGATCGGTGCCGTGCGGAATATTCGCGGAGAAATGAATCTGGGCAATGCCCGATTGTTGCCCGTTCTGTTGCAAAACCTGCCTGTCAAACAGGCCGAGCAGCTGTTCCGCATCCAGCCGCTGTTTATGTCGCTGGCCAAAGTTGAGTCGCTGGATACCCTGCCAGAAGGGGTGGAGCCTCCCCTCTCCTCCGCTTCGCAAGTCGGCCAGCTCACCCTATTTGTGCCGATGAAAGGGCTGATCGACCCCAAAGCCGAACAGGCACGCCTGCAAAAAGACCTCGACAAACTGCAGAAGAATGTCGATATCCTCGCAGGAAAACTGGGCAATGCCGGCTTTGTCGCCAAAGCACCGCCACAAGTAGTCGAGGCTGAAAAGGCCAAACTGGCAGAATTGCAGGGGCAACTCGAGCGCGTGAAAGGCCAGATGGTGCAGTTGAAGGGGATGTAGGCCAAAGCCTTGTCAACGATCAACCTCAGTATGGAGGCTGCGGGGCTGGATAGATATTCCAACCCCAGCCAACAAGCGCGTGTCTGTACCGAGCGGTGGCTAATACAGCAAATACCCTGCCCTGCCTGTGGTGCTAGCTTAGAAGAATTTGCCAATAATCAGCCCGTCGCAGATGTTTATTGCAAGCAGTGTCAGGAGCAATTTGAACTTAAGAGTGGAAAACATAATGTCCGTTCGTCAATCACCGATGGTGCTTATCGAACGATGTTAGAACGGATTACATCACCCAGTTGTCCGAGTCTATTTTACCTGCACTATCGCCCTGGCGACTGGACAGTCCAAAATCTAGTGCTCATTCCCAAGTATTACCTCGATGCAAGCATGATTCAGGCCCGCAAGCCTTTAGCAGCCACTGCCCGACGTGCGGGCTGGCAAGGGTGTATTATCCGTCTCGATCGTTTGCCACCAGAAGGCAAGCTTATTCTGATTCAACAAGGCGCGATCACGCCAGCTGAAGTCATTCAGAATTACTGGGAAACAACCCAGCGTTTTTTTGCGCAAACCACTATTCAGCGCAAAGGCTGGCTGATCCAAATGCAGCGAATTATTCAACAATTGCCCGAAGAATTTGATTTAGCTCAGGTTTATGATTTTGAAAATGAGTTAGCAGGAATTTTCCCTGAAAATAGAAATATCCGCCCCAAAATTCGTCAACAGTTGCAAGTTTTAAGAGATTTGGGCGCTTGCCAATTTCTGGGGAATGGCATGTATCGTAAGACGCGTGTCTGACCAATGGATATGCTCCTTCCTTTTCCACTCGAACCCTTAGCCTCCCATTAACATGACATTTTAAATCCCCAACGCTTTTTCCCTCGTCTCAGGCATATTTGGGCTGACCTCACCACCAGCACTTTCCTGTCATGCCGAAAACACTTCTGTTGATTGAAGATGACCCAGCTATTGCCGATCCCTTGCAGTTTGCGCTCATGCGTGAAGGCTGAGAGGTGGTGTGACAATCAACGTCACCACAACAGGCACAGCAAAAAGCCCAGTCAGCCGGGCAAAGACTACTTTGGGCAGATGCCAGTCTGTGGCTGGGCATGACCGATTACTGCCGCCGCCTATGCCGAAGCCGCTCAGGTGGCAGATGTCGAC
>CAUJHL010000121.1 GCA_963204705.1 Pseudomonadota bacterium
CCCACAATGGCAGCCGTGGTACTGGCAACGCCATATACTTTTTTCTGTAACGTGCCATCTGGATTATAAACGTATTGTTCTGCCATTCCGTTCGGCAGAATCATGCGCTCGGGTTTGCCAAAAGAGTTGTAACCCAGATACTGGGTGGTACGTGCCACACCATTGACCAACTGGGATTCCGTGGCCTTATTGCCATAGGCATCATAGGTATAGGTAACTTTATCCACATCCCCTGCCAGCGGGCCATTCACCGTATTAAGCAGACCATTTGCGTAATACACATAATCGGTGGTCTTGGATGTACTGCCTGTTTGTGACGATGTCTGGGTCTGGCTGGTGATTTGCCCAAGGGCATTAATGGTGTTAGTAATCGTCTGGTAAGGGGTTTTGATGAGAGTGGGGATGTTATACGAATTTACCGAACCATTTGACAGTAGTCCATAAGTATAAGTCGTAGTTTTCGAAACACCCGTAGAAATTACCGTCTCTTTACTCTGGATAATCCGGTTAAGATTGTCATAGGACAACTCAACTTTTAAACCCCCAAGCGTTGTGTATTCAACCAAATGGCTATAGTAAGAGTCATTGACCATTGAAGAAATGGACTCATTACCCACTGTAAATATTGAGAAATTTGTTGGAGAAGTATAATTTAGGGTTACCTGACTATCGTCTTCGTAGGTAAAGCCATCTACTGTTTTTGTTATTTTTGCAACACTCATTGACGTATTGCCAACTAGATTGGTTACACCGTCAGGTTTGTAGCTCTCTAGGGAAACCTGACCTGTCAAATCATCATAGCGAGTCGTCGTATCATTTACTGTCAGGCTTGCGTTAGGAGCATATCCTCGAACGCTGGCTGTCGCCACCCCATAATCACCAGTAGCTGTATTGAAGGTGTAGTTCTGTAGCACTGAAACTCTAGTTTGTACAACAGAATTCTGATCTTGAGTCTCAGTTAAAATTGGCACCTTAAGCCAGCTTAGACAAGGCTCTGCAAAACAATTGGCTCCATTCTGCCTAATAAAAAGATTCGACCAAGGCGTCATAAGCTGGGTATACCCAAATCTTTTGGTTCCCCCAATCGTGGAGGTTGAGCCAATCAATTTATAAACAACATCATCATCAAGTATGACATTTTTATTCCAGGCAGCCTGATAGTTATAGGAAACTGTTTGACTACCCGCTGCCCCTGAGTATGTAACTGCCGTTATTACTGTTTTTTCATTATCTGTTTGTGTTGTGGCAGTTGAAAGCTCTTTAAAATTACGCTGAAATTGCAAAGAACTGCCGCGATTATCCTGAACTTTAATTAAATTTAACAAGGCGTCATAGGTGAGTGTCAAAATTTTTCCATTTGACGGCGAATTAACAGTTGCAACTCTTAGATATTTTGAAGTACCGCTCAAATAAGGAACAGATGTAGTGGTATAAATTATACCATATTTTTTAATCGTCAAAATTTCAGCATTCTTGCTAATAGTGTATTCACCCAGGTCAGATTTTGTTAGTATCCCTTTACTACTGACCATTACTTGCTCTGGATTACTCGAATACATACGCTTCCATGTATTTGTCGCTGAATTCCAGACAAAATATGTTGCGTTCAATTCGCCTGGCAGACGAATACGATAAAGCCTATCGGTAGTGCTTACTTGCTGATAATCAAGAAAATTATCGTAATTATCCGTCCACCCTGCATTTGTAATTTTCTTGTCATAGAAGTTCATTGAGAAACGCATATCTGAGCGAGTGCTACCTTGATACATTCTTGTGTAGGGCAAAGGACCTACAATATCATTCTGACTATAATTAATTGTTCCACTAAGAAAATCATAACCGAGTGTTTTTGCATTCACTCCGGGTGCGGATGCAACCGAATAGGTTTGTTCAGTATATCCAGCATACAATTTTTGACTTGCAGCTATCAGACTGAGTGCCAGCAAGACCAAACTTAAAAACGATTTGCCAAACCAAGAGTTAATCATGTATAGCCCCATTTCATCAAACAAAAAAATTGCCTGACTTTTTAATAAATATAAAAATCACCAAGAAAACCAATAAAACAATAAAGATCAATACGCCAATACCCCAATTCAAAAGAGCATCAACTGAGTGATTAGCAAATAATTCACGATCAATCAATGTATAGGCTGAATGATTGATATTTGAAGCCGCATCCATAAAAACAATTTTCTCTTTAGGATGCATCGACTTTACAGCATAAACTTCCAATTCTTGGTAAAAACCTGGAGAATCGACAACATAACCACCATCATTTTTTTTGATCAGGCTTTTTACCTCACCATTATTATAATCCATTATCCAAATTGCAATTTCTTTTTTCGATTCAAACAATACCCCATTCTCACTGGTATATGGGTTAGCTGACTTCGTAAAGATGGCTTTTGCCTCTACTTCTGATGGAAACCGCCAACCCGACTGGTTAGCGTAAATTAAAGAGTTGGTTTCTTTTAACCCCTCTTTCCACGAAAATGTAAATGCTTTTCCTTTACAGGCACCGTTGAAGTAATTTTGACCAAGGGAACATCGCAACCAAACTAAGCCGGTATCAGGATCCCTCCAAAGGCCATTGTCTGTGGCCAAATTGGAATTAGCATCAAAAGAAAATTCTGGATTTATCTGGAATAGTGCCATTAGTTTAACCGTGTCGGTTTCAATAAAAAAACTTAAGGGAGGTTAGCAATGCTAAAGATAAACTTAACTAAAATTACAAATCATTTATTGTCATGCATAGTAGTAGAACTTCATAAAGAATCAACTTTTATTTTGTTAACAAATCAATACAATTATGCCCCCTTTCCTAGCCAGTACAACCAATACAAAAAGCCATGTCTATGTCTTAAAACGAATTGCCTTTGACTTGCCCCTGCTACCAAAAAAACCCGCCGAAGCGGGTTTAACAGCACGTACTTTGCGAAAATCTAGGAAATCGTGCGGCCGGTCTGGTAATGGGTCTGCGGAGTCGCGGTAGCAAACTGATAGCCCGCAGTGAAGGTCTGCAAACCTGCAATTGCGTCTTGCAGGTCTTTGTCCTCTTTCAGCACAAAACTGTCAAAGCCACAGCGCTTCAGGTAATACAGCACATCCTTGAATACATCGCCCACCGCGCGTAGCTCACCCTGAAATCCCTGACGACGCAGCAGCGTCGCAAAGCTGTAGCCACGGCCATCCGCAAAGCCCTTGAATTCAATGGCAATCAGATCCAGCTGATCCAGTGGCAGGCTCAGCGTTTCAGGGGAATCCGTGGCACGCAGGATCACGCCCTTACGTCCCGAGATCGCAGAGAGCTGATCCAGCTGGTCAACCGTCAGCAGCACGTCGCCGGCTGGCAAAGTACCGTCTTCGCCCACAGGCTGAAATGTCTCCGCCTGAATCTGCCCGGCGAGTGTAATCACACGGGGATGATCCGGGTCTTGTAAAAACTCGTCAGTGCTGGCGGTGTGCATAGTCTCAGTGTGCATAGACACGCTCCTTGAATGGGGTCATGCCGACGCGGCGATAGGTGTCCAGAAAGCGCTCCTGATCCTGGCGCAAGTCCAGATACGTATTGAGAATTTCTTCAATCACATCCGCCATGTCCTCGGCACCAAACGACGGCCCGAGCACATCGCCCAGACTGGCATCATGATCCTGATTGCCGCCCAGCGTAACCTGATAAAACTCTGCGCCTTTTTTGTCCACGCCGAGAATCCCAATATGGCCAACGTGGTGATGACCACAGGCGTTCATGCAACCGGAAATATTCAGATCCAGCGGGCCGATTTCATAGACTTTGTCCAGATCTTCGTAGCGGCGCATGATGGCTTCGGCGATCGGAATCGACTTGGCATTCGCCAGTGAGCAGTAATCGCCGCCCGGGCAGCTGATGATATTGGTCAGGAAACCAATGTGCGCCCGCGCCAGATTGGCATTGTCCAGAATCTGCCACAGGGCTTTCAGCTCGGTTTGCTCGACATCGGCCAGCACTACATTTTGCTCGTGGGTGGTGCGCAATTCGCCAAAACTGTAACGGTCGGCCAGATCGGCAATCAACTCCAGCTCTTTATCCGTAATGTCACCCGGCGCGATCCCTGCCCGTTTCAGGCTGATGGTGACGATGCGGTAGCCCGGCATTTTGTGGGCATGGGTGTTATGACGTAGCCACTGGGCAAACCGCGGCTCGGCGTCCATCTCGGCCTGCAGGCAGGTATCGGTCAGGGTGCGATAGGCTGGCGGTGCAAACTGGGCTTCCATCGCCCGCATGAATTGCGGATCGACCAGCAGGCTGTCGCGTACCTGCACAAATTCTGCCTCGACTTTTTCGGCAAACACTTCCGGCGTCAATGCCTTGACCAGAATCTTGATGCGTGCCTTGTATTTGTTATCACGACGGCCATGCAGGTTGTAGACCCGCAAAATGGCATCGAGATAGCCAATGAGCTCGTTCGCGGGCAAAAATTCACGAATCACACTGCCGATCATCGGCGTGCGGCCCAGACCACCGCCGACCATCACCCGATAACCGATCTCACCAGCATCATTGCGCACGATGTAAATGCCAATGTCATGGAAAGCCACCGCCGCGCGATCCACTTCAGACAAGGCGCTCACGGCGATCTTGAATTTTCGCGGCAAGAAGGCAAATTCGGGGTGAAAGGTGGACCATTGGCGAATCAGTTCGCAGGTTGGCCGGGGATCGGTAATTTCACCCGCGACGACACCGGCAAACTGATCGGCCGTGGTATTGCGAATACAGTTGCCACTGGTCTGAATGGCGTGCATTTGGACCGTCGCCAGACCCGCCAGAATCTCCGGGACGTTTTCCAGCGCCGGCCAGTTAAACTGAATGTTTTGCCGTGTGGAGACGTGGACATAACCGCGGTCGTACTCACGGCACAGCTCCGCCAGCTTGCGAAATTGCGTGCTGTTTAACAGGCCATAAGGAACGGCAATACGAAACATGGGCGCATAACGCTGCACATACAGGCCATTTTGCAGGCGCAAAGGGCGAAATTCATCTTCACTCAGCTGTCCATTCAGATAACGCTGGGTCTGATCGCGAAACTGGGCAACGCGCTGGTCAATCATGGCCTGATCAAAGGCGGTATAACGGTACATGGCTTGGGCCTGCATGGGCAAAACTGGCGCAAAGAGTACCGCTTGGATCATCAGCGGTAAAATGTTTTTTCTACATACCTTTATCAGTTTTGTTGATAGCTGTTGTGTTGATCGCTACTGCCCTGCTCTTGATTTCCCAGTGGACAGGATTATGGTGGGAAGGACAAGTAGCCGAGGGTGTAGCACTCCCCAATTAACTGTGCTGTCTTTTGCTCTGCTGTGTGCTTCCGCCTCCAACACCACCGGGATGTGTGCCATGGAAACAGGGAATTTAGCCAATACACGTATGCAGCCAGCCAGGCCATTGCCCAAAAGTGAGGGATTCAATGCTTTGCTGCGATTCTCCATTTGGCTACTGGCTCTGGCAATCCTGTTGAGATTGGTGTTGAGACTGTTTGTGCCGATGGCATGGCAGTCCGAGTTCTGGACGGGGCTAAATATTCCGTTTGTGTTACCCCCGTTCTGGATGGTGCACCTCCTCATGACGGCTTGCGTTGCAGTGCTGGCCTGGCGCTTAGGCAGGCAGGTAGTGGGGTGGACTTTGGGCGCACTGCTGGTGCCGCTGGTGGTCGGGCTCTGGCTGTCTTTTCGGCCCAAAGTGACGCCCAGCCTGATGACTGCAGGCGACAATTGCTGGTATCACATGGAGCGTGATGTCAATCATATGATCGTGGTGGCCGTGCTGTTTTTTGAGCAGGCGCCTTCGCATGAGGCGCTGGAACGGCTGATTCATGAGCGCCTGTTTAAGCTGGATCGTTTTCATCAGGTGCCTGTTCGGCGAGGCCGTCATCGGTATTGGGAAGACAGTGCAGATGTACGGCTGGAAGATCATCTGCAGATCCTGCCGCTGGTGACTCCCAGCTCCACTGAATTTCAACAACGGGTCGATCAGTTAAGCGGGCAAAAGCTGCCCTTTGACCGGCCACTCTGGCACATCGAACTGGTGCCCAATCATCCGGACGGGGCGGCATTGATCGTGCGTATCCATCACAGCGTCGCCGATGGCATCGCGCTCGTTCGTGTATTGCTTTCATTGACGGATAAAGACGCCGTGCCGCTGGAAACGGTTGTCGACGCCGCAGTGCGCCTGGATGAACTGGCTCGCCAGCGCCGCGAATCGCCGTTGAAAACACTCTGGGAACTGATCATCGCCCTGCCACGCTTGCTCATGCTGCCGGACAGTCGCACCCTGTTTAAACAGCCATTGACGGGTTGTAGAACTACGGCCTGGACTCAGCCAACTCCGCTTGCCCCGATCAAGGCACTCGGGAAGCGATACCACAGTAAAATCAATGATGTCGTACTGGCTGCCACTGCCGGGGCCATACGCCGATACTTTCTACAACAGGGTTCAGCAGTGGAAGGAGTGACGTTTCGGGTGCTGGTACCGGTGAATATCCGGCCTTTAACAGGCCCAATCCAGCTGGGCAATAAAATCGGATTTATTTATCTGCCGTTGCCGATTCATCTGCCCACGACCGGGGAGCGGCTGGCGGCGGTCAAACAGGCGATGGACGAGGTGAAAGGAGGCAAACAGGCCGTGCTTTCCTACTTTTCGCTATCCGTCATGGGGACGCTGCCGCAGGGGCTTCAGCATCTGTTAATCGACACGTTTAATGACAATGCTTCCTCCACCATGACCAATGTACCGGGGCCACAAGAACTCCTGTATTTTGCTGGTGAACCGATTCGGAGCATGGTCTTTTTTGGACCACAATCGGGAAAAATGGGCGTCGGCATCAGTGTGTTCAGCTACCGCGGCCAACTGACCATGGGCGTCTCCGCCGACAAGGGAATCCTCCCCGATGCCCATGCCCTGACTCAGTGTTTTCAGGCTGAATTAGCGGAGTGGATGCAGGCAACGGAATAAACACGGCCTAATGCCTTCGACACGCTCAGGGAGCAAGCAGGTTCATTGAGCTTGTCGAAATGAGCCTGTTCATCACCGCCCCTTCGACACGCTCAGGGAGCTGCATCCGTTGGCAGAGGTAAAAGGCGAGCAAAGTTCAAATACGTCCACGAATCCAATGCCTTGCCTTCGGCGAGTGACTTTTGTCCTTGGCAAAAGTCACCAAAACCGCACAGCCGCCGGAAACTCACGTCCTGTTCGAACAGTCCGGCGGCGCTTCCCTGCGCCGCTCATTCGATTGTTGTCGCTGTTTTGCTTTTTGCTTTTGCTTTTGCTTTTGACCGCTGGCAACTGTCCGAGCCAGCCCCACACCAAAAGCCACTCCCACAGCGACCCAAGAAACACATCATGCGCTAACGCACATCCCGCGAGTTTTGCCAGCGAAAAAGACTTTTGCTGACTTTTGGTCTCTCAAAAGTCAGTCCCGCTGAGGCGAGCAACGTTCCACATAATTCGCCACTTCGACAAATCTCTCGGAAAAAGAAGGCTCATTGAGCTCGTCGAAATGAGCCTGATAAATACCGCCCCTTCGAAACGCTCAGGGAGCAAACAGGTTCATTGAGCCCGTCGAAATGAGCCGGTTCATCACCGCCCCTTCGACAGGCTCAGGGGGCAAGCAGGTTCATTGAGCCCGTCGAAATGAGCCTGATAAATAAAGCCCCTTCGACAAAGCTCAGGGAGCTGCATCCGTTGGCTGAGCTTGTCGAAGCCCATCGAATTAACACCGCCCCTTCGACACGCTCAGGGCGCTACGCAATCTCCCCCAAAAACCCCCGCACCGCCCGCGCCATCACCCCAGGCCGCTCCACCATCGGCATATGCCCTGTTTTTCGCAGACGCAATACCTGCGCCTCCGGCAACAACTCTGAAAAATGCACCAGCATATCCACATCCAGCAGCTGATCCCCCTCCCCCCAGATCAGCATTACCGGCATCGTCAGCTCACTCACGGATTCCTCCAGCCAGGCCACCGGATATACCTCCCGCAGTATCTGACAAAAAATATCAAACCAGCGCTCGCGCCGCTCAAAATACTGACGCGCCAGCATCACCCGCACATTGCCCGGCATCCACGGCAAATGCACTGCCGCCATCTGCATCAGACGATCAAATTCCGCCACCGAATGCAATAAAAACGGATTTCGCCCCGACCTCAGCGCCTCCTCCAGGTGGCTATGCGTGCGCGCCTGCAGCCCGGCAGCATCCACCAGCATCAGCGCCTTCACCCGATCAGGGGCTAGCGTCGCGATTCGCGCAGCAATAAAGCCGCCCATGGAATTACCGGCAACGGCAAAACGCTTGATGCCCAATTGATCCAACCAGTCCAATACCCGAAACGCCTGCACTTTGGTGGAATACTCGCGCCCGCTTTGATAGCCCGTCTGGCCATGCCCCGGCAAATCCAGCATCAGCACACGATAATCACGGGAAAAATAGCGGGCAAACCGTACCCAGTGGGATTTTTCCGCACTCAGGCCATGTAACAGCAAAAGAACGGGGCGTGTTTCTCCCGGCACAGCACGCGCCTGATCATCGAGTTGGCCATTATCCAGCCAGTGCAGACGAAACCCATCCACCAGGCACTGATGACGTCGAAAGCCATAGAGCCGGGCTTCCTGCTGCAATGCCTGCTGATACACCAGCCTGCCTGACCAGATCTGCAATGGCTCCAGAGCTGCGGTACGTTCCCAGGGGGCATCCAGATGCCACAGCTCACGCAAACGCGAACGGTTTAGCGGATGCAAATTCAACTCGGCTATGAGTGCCTCGCCCTGATCATCCAGTGGCATTAGCCGCTTGCTCCCACGCTCGAATCGTGGCGACTCACCTGCTCCAGCAAGCCATTATCCGCCCCCAGGCTACGCCCGATGTAGCGATAGACCGGCTGGCTTCGGGAAAAACGAATAGGATGCGCCAGTTGGGCCTGAGACTGATTTTGAGATAGAGAGTGATTCTTGTCAGGGTTGCCCTGTTCCTGTTCTGGCAGCAAAGGGACTTCAATCACCCAGCCCCGCTCCTGCGAGAGCTTGGACTGCATGGCCTCCTCAAGACTGAGTACCGGCTCAACGCACACATCCAGTGCCGCAAACACCGTTTGCCAGTGGGCAAGGCTTTCTTCGGCAATGACCTGCGCAATCTCCACACGTACCGCCTGCCGATCCTCCGGTAGCATTGATGCCCCGAGCTGAGCGACACGAGGAAGTCTCAGCGCATTCGCCAGCCCCAGCGTAAATTGAGGCTCCAGACTGCCAATCGACAGCCATCGTCCATCGCTGGTTTGGTAATAATCGTAAAACGTCGCGCCATTCAGCACACCTGCTTCCGGCCGCTGGGCTTCCCCACCCGCCAGTGACGCAGCGGCAGCCATACTGCTTAAGGTGGCCACACAGTCCGTCATGGAAATATCAATGTGCTGGCCTTGCCCACTGCGTTGCCGCTCAATCACGGCGGCCAAAATCCCAATCACCGCATGCAGTGAACCTCCCGCCACATCCGCGACCTGTATCCCGAGCGGTGGTGGCCCGCTCTCTTTTCGGCCACTGTGCCCCGCAACCCCCGACAGCGCCAGATAATTAATATCATGGCCGGCACGGTCTTTCAGCGGACCGGTCTGGCCATAGCCGGTGATAGAACAATAAATCAGCCGTGGATTAATGGCTTTCAGTGCGTCATAGTCCAGCCCCAGACGGGCCATGACACCTGGCCGAAACTGTTCCACCACAATGTCATAGTCCACCAACAAGCGATGAATGTGAGCAAGGCTTTCGGGCTGTTTAAGATCCAGGGTGACTGAGCGCTTATTGCGGTTCAGGTAACTGTGCGCAGTCGCCTGCCCATTCGCATACGGAGGCATCAATCGCACCAGATCCATCCGGTTGGGGGATTCGACATGAATGACGTCAGCGCCCAAATCGCCCAGCATCATGGTGGCAAATGGCCCCGGCAATAGTGTAGAAAAATCCAGTATCCTTAGCCCTTCAAGTGGTGCCGACATTCAAAGTTCCCCTTGGTTACGCATGAATTTACCCTGGCACGCATCTGCCAAAGCCTCAGTGTGACAAGCTAAAGCCCTGACCATTGACGAACAATGACCCAAGCGAACAGAATGACTGACCAAAGCAGTCAGTGTGTGGTTCGCAGCGTGTGACGGCCACTGTCGTGCAGAGTGCGACAAACTGTCTGCCTGTCCAAAACACCTGACCAAAACCTGACTGGCCACACGTCGTCCTTTACCAGCCCAACTGTTGCGGAAGTGCCCATGAGCCGAGACACGATCAGCATTCACTTTGTCAAAGCCGCGCTGACCGGCGCCAAACGGCTCAATATTGACACCAATGGCCTGCTCACCCGTGCGGGCATCGAACCCGAATTGCTCAGCCAGCCCCGCGCCCGCGTTTCTCCCGATCAGTACACCCGTCTGGCGCGCTCCCTCTGGCTGGTCACGCAGGATGAACATCTGGGCTTTGACCGTATTCCCCGCCGGCTGGGCACCTTTGCCATCATGTGCCAGCTCATCATTCATGCCGGCACACTGGGCAAGGCGTTTGAACGTGGCTCACAGTTTTACCGGCTGTTTGGCGATGACTGGGCGATGACCCTGATTCGGGATACCCACGAAGCACGGCTGGTGATTTCAGTGCCCAAAACACTGGATCCCGATCATTTTATTACTGAATCCATGCTGATGATCTGGCATGGGCTTGCATGCTGGCTGATTGAACGGCGGATCCCGCTGGAACGCATTCAGTTTGCCTACCCGCAGCCGGAGCATGTCGATGAATACGACGCGCTGTTTTTTGCCCCGGTGATGAAATTTGATGCCGAACGCACCGAGATGACGTTCGCCGCGGATTATCTGGATTTACCGATTCGTCAAACCGAAAACAGTCTGGAAGAATTTCTCAAAACGGCTCCTGCGCAATTATTGGTAAAATTCAAAAATGCCAGCTCGCTCACCTCGCGTATTCGTGAATTGATGAAAGCGCATATTGGCGAAGAAATGCCCACCCTTAATGAAGTCGCCAGCCTGTTGTATCTATCGCCCCAGACCCTGCGTCGCCGACTGGCGGCTGAAGGCAAAAGCTTTCAGGGGGTCAAGGACAATCTGCGCCGTGATGCCGCCATTCATTTGCTGCTCAAACCTGAATTGTCACTGGAAGAAGTCGCCCAGCGGGTCGGCTTTAGCGAAACCAGTACCTTTCACCGTGCGTTTAAAAAATGGACAGGCGTGACGCCGGGACTGTATCGGCAGTTGCATGCCAATTAAGCATCTGGCCAGAAAGGCTCCCCGATGAATTGGTCAGGAAAGGAATCCTTGAATAGATGGTCGCGCTGGCTGCCGGGGCTGGCCTTATTCAGGGACTATCGCCGCGAGTGGCTGGGCAATGACCTCGCCGCAGGGCTAGTACTCACCGCTATGCTGATTCCTGTTGGCATGGGATATGCCGAAACCGCAGGACTGCCAGCCGTAACAGGCTTGTATGCGACGATTATTCCCTTACTGGTGTACACGCTGGTCGGCCCTAGTCGCGTGTTGATCATGGGCCCGGATTCGGCCTTATCCGGGATGATTGCCAGTGCCATCCTGCTCCCTTTGGCGGGTGCGCATCTCGGTTCGCCGATCGAGCTCGCGGCGCTGTTGTCGTGCATGGTGGGGGTCATTTGCCTGATTGCTGGATGGGCCAGACTGGGCTTTGTGACGGAGCTCCTGTCAAAACCGGTGCGGATTGGCTATCTCAATGGCATCGCCCTGACGGTTATTTGTGGCCAGCTGGTGACGTTGACCGGCATGCCCAAACTGCACATCGACGGGACGCTGATTCAGGGCCACAGCCTGTGGCTGCAATTACAAGCCGTGCTGAGCCATCTCTTTTCCGGTGACGCGCACTGGATGACGACACTGGTTGGGATGGCGACTTTACTCATCATCAAGAGCTTCCAGCGTTGGCGACCCCGATGGCCGGGCATCCTGATTGCTACGCTACTCAGTAGCGTACTGGTTTGGTGGTTGGACTCTCTTAGGCCCGGAAGAATTGCCATTATCGGGGCGATTCCCAGTGGGTTTCCCAGCTTTGCCCTGCCGGGGTACGACTGGTCACATTTGACCGTGCTGATTCCACAATTGCTACCCACTGCGCTGGCGATTGCCTTGGTGGCGATTGCCGATGTCAGTGTCCTGTCACGCACCTTTGCCGAACAGTTCGACGATGATGTCGATCCCGATCAGGAGCTGCGCGCCCTCGGCTGGGCGAACTTTGCGACGGGATTCTTTCAGGGCTTTGCCATCAGCGCCAGTGCCTCCCGTACTCCTGTTGCCATCGCTGCCGGTGCCAAAACACGGCTGGCGGGTGCGATCAGCGCGGTGTCTATGGGGATACTGATCGTCGTTTGGCCTCAATTATTGGGGCACGTTCCACGTACCGTGCTGGCGGCCATCGTCATTGCTGCTTGCCTCAGCCTGATGGAATGGAAAGCCCTGCACCGGCTATTTCAGCTCAGTCCGGGTGAAGGTCTGATTTCGGTGATTTGTCTGGGTGGCGTGATGGTGATGGGCGTGGTGGAAGGCATCTTTTTGTCTGTCGCCATTGCGCTGGGAGCCTTTGTCTGGAAAGCCTGGCGTCCCTATGACACGGTTTTGGGGCGTATCGCTGAAACCAAAGGCTATCATGACATTAGCCGGCATCCTGAGGCCCGCACGGTACCCGGACTGATCTTGTTTCGCTGGGATGCGCCGCTGTTTTTTGCCAATCAGGAACTGTTTCGGCAACGGGTGCTTCAGCTTACTCGCGCCAATCCAGATGCGCCCGCCGTGCGGTGGCTGGTCGTCGCTGCCGAACCGATTACCGATATTGATATCACGGCTGCCGACATGCTGGAGGAACTGGATCGGCACTTGAGCCGACAGGGTATCACGCTGGGTTTTGCCGAGTTGAAAGGCCCGGCAAAAGATCGTCTGCGCCGAAATGGCCTTTACGCCAAATGGGGTGAGAAGCGGTTTTTTCCCACGCTGGGGAAAGCCGTTGATGCCTATCTGGCTGCTACCGGAGTCGCCTGGACAGACTGGGAAGATCGTAAGGCATAGGCTTAAGCATTTGCCATGGCTTCGTACACCTTCAGGCATTCACGGGTTGCGCGAACATCATGCGTCCGAATGATCGACACCCCTTGCTGTACCGCCATGAGTGCCGCCGCTGCGCCAGCCATCACGCGCTGATCCACCGGGGCACCCCCGAGCAGCTCACCCAGTACCCGTTTGCGGGAAATCCCGATCAGCAAAGGCGATTCTAGCTCATGTAATTGCCACAACTGTGCCAGTAGTGCCATATTTTGATGTGCTGTCTTGGCAAAACCAAAACCAGGATCCAGCAAAATTTTTTCTGGTGCAAGACCGCCGTCCACTGCACGCTCGCGCAATCCCGCCAGTTCCGCCAGCACTTCGGCGGCCACATCCTGATAATTGGCCAATTGATCCATCGTTGACGGCTCGCCACGATGATGCATCAATACCACGGGCAGCTGCCAACGCACGGCGCACTCCAGCGCTCCGGGCCGGGTCAGGCTACGCACGTCATTCCAGATCACCGCACCCAGCTGGGCGGCTGCCTCAAAGACCAGTGGGGAACTGGTGTCTACCGAGACAATACAGTCAAAGCGTTTAATGATCGCGCCAATCACCGGCAGGATGCGCGCCATTTCTTCTTCAGGGGACACCGGAACCGCGTGTGGTCGGGTGGACTCGCCACCAATATCAATGATGCTGGCGCCATCCATCAGCAGCATTTCAGCCTGTTGCAAGGCTGCGCCACTGTGTAAAAAGCGACCACCATCAGAAAAACTATCCGGCGTGACATTGAGAATGCCCATGATCTGCGGCTGCGCCAACGACAGTCGATGCCTACCACAGTGAAGTTCTCGTGAGGGCAAGGGGTGCAGCTGCATCACAGACTCCTGCGCCCGGGATCAGGCCAAAATGGCGCTACGCTGCGCGCTCTGGGAGCGACTCGCTAACCAGCCACTCACCGATTTGACGATACCTGCACTATCGAGGCCACAGTCTGCCAGCATTTTGGGATGTTGAGCATGTACCAGAAAGGCATCCGGAAGGCCCAGGTTCAGCACAGGAAGCGTGACACCCAGCGCATTCAGGGCTTCGTTAATGGCAC
>CAUJHL010000122.1 GCA_963204705.1 Pseudomonadota bacterium
TGCCGGCTAGACAGTTACTGTATGGTCGGCGGTGGTAGCGTCATTCTGAAGGACGTTCCGGCCTTTGTCATGGCATCGGGCAATCCTGCAGCAGCCCATGGCATGAATATTGAGGGAATGCGCCGCCGCGGCTGGTCCAAAGAAACCATCAATGGCCTGCGGGCAGCCTATAAATTGATTTATAAAGACAACAACACTACGCAGCAGGCGATTGACCTGCTGGAGGCAGAGCTGCTCGAATCAACGCCAGAAGTTGCTTATTTCATTGACTCCCTTAAAAATTCAAAACGCGGCATTGTGCGTTAAGTGCGTTAACCAGGATTGTTTTTGGGCAGTGGCAAACCTTTAGGGATTTAGCTGGATGCTGCCTTGAGCGGTAACGCGTATGCGGCTATTACCCCCAGAAACTTCCTGTGGCGCGATGCCATCGCTTTCCATTTTCATCGATGCAGCACGCGCGTACATGATTGGTGGACGACCTTCATCGCTGTTGGTGTTGATGTCCATTTGTACCAACTCATAGCCATTGGCTCCCCATGCGGACTGCAGGATGCCCGCACGTTGCCGGAAATTTTGTGTCAGTTCCGTCATTAACTCATTTTCAACGGTTTTGCGCTGCTCATTAGAGACGCTGAAATTGACATTTTCCAGCAACATGCGGCTTTGCAACTGAGCGATCAATTCACTGGTCGCTTTGAAATCTCGGGATTTCAACTGTACGGATGCCCGGCCTCGCCAGCTGGTCAGTTTGTTTTTATCGTTATAAATCGGGTAAGTGTTCTGGTTACCCGAGGTAATTTTCACTGCAGGATAGTCCCGTGCAGCCGTCATGGCTTTATTAACACTATCATTAATGTCCTTGGCGAGCAGGGTAGGGTTGGCGTTAGTCAGCTCAGTGTAAAGTGTGGCCTCCATCTGGTCATTCTGGACTTCACGGCTGGCTTCCGCCTGCAGGGAAATGATGCGGTGCTGCGGTGCATTTTCGGCGGCATACACCGGCATCGCTGGCAGAATGGACAACATGCCAAGGCCAAACGCCTTCCCCAGCTGCTGAGCCGTTTTTTTCATCGATCTGGACATACTAAAACTCCTGTAGTTAAAACGGTCTTGAGGCTAAAAAAACTAATAACACTGGCCTAACGCCCTGGCTAAGGGAAATGTTAGGCTCATCAAAAATTGATTCTTCATGAGAGGCTCGTCAAAACAGGTTCATTAAAACGAGTTATCGGGCTTTTTGCCCTTGCTCACAGCGGTTTCCTTCTCAGTGGGCTTTGCCTTGGCAGAAGGATGCGAAGCCGCTTTAGTCTCAGAAGGTTCGGAAACTTTGGCTTTCGTCTTTGGTTCAGGTTTTTCTACCGTGGCCGATGGTTTAGGGGCGCTACTTTTTGGAGTAGGCATTCCTTTGGCTGCAGTGTCCTGCTTCACGGGTTTAGGCACGGTTGTCGTCGCTGAGGATTTCATCTCTGGGCTTCGCGTCGCGAGGGGTGCGGCTGGCTTGGCAGGCGCATTGCTTTTTAAATATCCCGCAGCATAAGTGGCCTCCTGAGTTCCGGGATAATCCCGTACCAGCGTCTGCATATAGCGCACGGCATCCGCATTACGATGTTCCGCATCGGCCAATGTTGCCAGACGATAGGTTGCCGCGGGGGCTTTGGCGGTTTTGGGGTATTGCGTCACGACCATCCCAAATTGCTTTTTCGCATTGCCAAAATCTGGAGTGGATTTGCCCAGATAAAATTCACCTAGCCAATAATGAGCGTTCGGCACATACACACTGTCCCCGTACTGACTGATAAAGCGCTGCATCGGAGCAATGGCCTTGTCTGCACCGCCAGCACGATAGGCCTCATAGGCGGCGACATAGGCTGCTTTATCGGCATCATCTAGGCTATTGGTCGCGGAAGTCGAGACTGGGCTCTGGCCTGAAGCAACCGCAGGTGCATCACTGTTCGGAACGGATTTAAGCGTTGAGGAAGAGGCGGGAGCCGCTGGCGTTGCGCCTGCATTGCTGCCAGCAGATTGAGCCTGGGCATTGGCCAGCGCGGTATTGGCAGTCAGGTCAGCCATTTGGCCAGACAGCTGATCCAGTCGCTGATCCAGATCCTTAAATCGATTGGTATTATCGGCAGATTGCCGATCATTTTGATCATCCATGGCTTCCATTTTGCCACGGAGATTTCTCAGATCCTCCTGAATTTGCTGAATTTGCTGATACACCTGCCACAGCATACTGGGCTGATCAGGATTTCCAGAGGCATTTGGAGCTGCACCGCCATCAACCGAGCGAGCGGTCGATGCTGGCGAATTTGGTGTGAGTTGAAGGGTTTCGATCACAGGTTCGGCGCGCGCCTTGGAAGCAGGAGCAGCCCAGACCGGATAGGCTATGCCTGAAAAAGCAATCAGTGGAACAGCAGCCAATGGTACAGCAACGGTGGGCAAGGCAGTCAGATGCAGGCGAGTCAGGAAAAAATGCGGGAAGGAAATTTTTTTCATGAAGAATCACGTAGTCAGAGTAAATTTAGAAAGCAAATGGAATCATTCAAGTGAAGCTGTCTGTGGCAAGCGCCATGAGCTACTACCAGTGAAAGTGTAAAAGCAAACTATGAACAGAGTAAGCAATCGAACGTCAGGTTTTTGTCACTGATCTTACGACGCCCTGTGTCAGGTTTGGAAATTGTGGGGAAAATCAATGACAGGCAAGAAAGCTTAACGGAAGCGCTTAAACCCCATTTCCAGCCATAACTCTTATTTAAACATCAGAAAGATAAAGATTTAAAACGTATTTATGGCAGTGCTGCTATTCGCTTAAAAGGAATGAGGGCTGTGCAGTAACCTCAGCGGCATGGCCTTCCTGCAAACTGAAAAAATCCGCCTCAGATAACGTATGAGCCGCGAGTGCCTGTGCCAACTCCAGCAAGGGCTGATTCATGGATTCATCGGTTAGCTGAAAGGTACGAAAATGAATGGCCAGCGATTGATGCGCCCCCAGATCCACGTGGGCCCGTACCGCTTCGGCAGGATTCATGTGCATGGTCTGCATCACGGCGCGGGGTTCATAGGCACCTATGGGCAATAAGGCCAGCCGCGGTTTACCGAGTTTATTACGAATAGCACGGAAATGGGGTGCATAGCCCGTGTCCCCAGCAAAAAACAAATGCCCATGCGGTGACAGTACAGAGAGTCCTCCCCATAAGGCATGGTTACGGTCGCGCAAACCCCGGCCTGAAAAGTGCTGCGCAGGTGTAAATACAATTTTCAGCGTAGGATCGGCATGGAATGGAATTTCCTGCCACCAGTCCAGCTCGATAATGTTCATCTCGGCAGGAAGGTATTCCCGATTCAACAGTCCTGTATAAATCGGCATCTGGTCACGCTGATGCAACCAGCGCAAGGAGGCCATATCCATATGATCATAATGATTATGGCTGAGTAGAACGGCATCAATCCGCGGAAGATCTTTCAGCGCGATACCCGGTGCACGCACACGCCGTGGCCCGGCAAATGCCAGCGGACTAGCGCGCATGGCCCAGACAGGGTCGGTCAGAAAATTCCACGGCCCAATCTGCACCAGCACCGTGGCATGTCCCACAAACCAGACTTTCCAGTCATCCAGCGGTGCATTGGGGCGTGACTCAGGCAGGCTGTCCGCTGGCACATTATGTTCCCAAAGGGGCCATGGTGCCTTTTGCCGATTGATCAGCCATTTCACCACATCGGCATTTCGGCTTTTAACCGGCCAGACATTGCGAAAACGATCCGGAAGTATGTGAGTTGCTGGCTGAAGATCTACAGCAGGGTT
Source organism: Pseudomonadota bacterium (assembly GCA_963204705.1). Taxonomy (GTDB): domain Bacteria; phylum Pseudomonadota; class Gammaproteobacteria; order Pseudomonadales; family Moraxellaceae; genus CAUJHL01. Next base: position 3,800 of record CAUJHL010000122.1, read on the forward strand.
GGATAAATTGGACAGGCTGGAACGATCGGGCACTAAAAACGCATGAAGGGGTGTCGATTGTGTGGTCAATACAGAATGCCGCCCCGACTGCACAGGAGGCAGTGTATTCGCCGACGCTGAGGAGCCGATCTGGTCATCGGATGATTGTGCGGCATTCTGGGACAATTTGGGCATTCTGAATTCCTATAGCAAAAGTCCCTGTAACCCTGCGACATAAAGCAAAAACCAAGGACTGAACACAGAATGGGGCAATTGACAAAAAATACAAGCTATCACTCGGGAGGGCATCCGACCAATACATGCTACTGGCCGACAAACTGACCAGGTTGAGGAATAGGTGAGAAAAAAGTGAGGAAATTTTCGGCAAACATTTCACGGTATGGATGGCAGGGCTTGCATTCGTTCAATGAATCCCTATACTTGCCCTTGCAATGGTGACTTCATTGGTTGCTTCGCAATGTCACCCTGTGAACCCCGCCA
>CAUJHL010000123.1 GCA_963204705.1 Pseudomonadota bacterium
GCACCGGCTGGTAATGTGTCATAGGTTCAACGTCACAGGATACTCATGGCTTCCGTTCTTCAGACTCCCGCACTTCAGATTACAGGTTTAACCAAGACCTATAAAAATGGGTTTCAGGCATTAAATGGCATTGATCTGACGGTTTCAGAAGGCGATTTTTACGCCCTGCTAGGGCCCAATGGCGCCGGAAAGTCTACGACTATCAGCATCGTTAGCTCACTGATTAAGAAAACAGCGGGTCAGGTGTCGATTTTTGGGCACAATCTGGATACATATCCTTCGCAGGCAAAACAGGCGCTCGGCGTGGTTCCACAGGAATTCAACTTTAACCAGTTTGAAAAAACCTTTGATATTTTGGTGACGCAGGCCGGTTATTACGGCATTCCCGCGAAAATTGCCAAAGAACGTGCCGAGCAATACCTGACCCAGCTCGGCTTATGGGAAAAGCGCAACGTGGCCTCACGGCTGCTCTCTGGAGGTATGAAACGTCGGCTGATGATTGCACGAGCGATGATTCATGAGCCAAAGCTATTGATTCTGGACGAGCCGACTGCCGGGGTGGACATCGAATTGCGCCGCTCAATGTGGGATTTTCTGACGGAACTGAATCAAAAAGGCACCTCGATCATTTTGACCACACATTATCTGGAAGAAGCCGAAGTGCTGTGCCGCCGTATTGCGATCATTGATAAAGGCCGAATCAAGGCAGACACCGACATGCGTTCCCTGCTCAGCCAGCTTTCTGTCGAAACGTTTGTGATGGATGTAGTGGGTATTTTACCTGCAGAATTGCCCGTTTTTCCCACTGGAATCAGTGGCATCCGGCTGGATGACCATACACTGGAAGTGATTCTGGACAAGGGTGTGGGCCTCAATCCAGTGTTTGATCATCTGAGTCAACAGGGCATTCAGGTCAGCAGTATGCGCAACAAAGCCAATCGCCTTGAAGAACTGTTTATTCACATGGTGGAAAAAAACCTGCAGCTTCCAGCTGCCGTTGCCGGAGGGCGCCAGCCATGAATTCCTCTCAATTGTGGGTGGCCTTTAGCACGCTGGTGTACAAAGAAATTCGCCGATTTATGCGCATCTGGGCACAAACACTACTTCCGCCAGCGATCACGATGGTGTTGTATTTTGTGATTTTCGGTAATCTGGTGGGTTCACTCATTGGCCTGATGGGCGGCGTGAGTTACATGCAGTTTATTGTCCCCGGCCTGATCATGATGGCAGTCATCACCAACAGCTACAGTAACGTGGTGTCCAGTTTTTACAGCATCAAGTTTCAGCGCTCCGTAGAGGAGCTGATTGTCAGTCCCATGCCCAATCACATCATCCTGTCTGGCTATGTTGCCGGTGGTGTAGCGCGCGGTCTGGTGGTTGGGCTGATCGTGACGCTGCTCTCGCTGTTTTTTACGCATTTATCGCTGCACAGCATTGGGATTACCGTGTTTACGGTGGTGGTCACCGCGGTACTGTTTTCTCTGGGCGGATTTATAAATGCCGTCTATGCACGCTCCTTTGACGATGTGTCCATCGTGCCGACCTTTGTGCTGACTCCCCTGACCTATCTGGGTGGCGTGTTTTACTCGATGGATCAGCTGTCACCTTTTTGGCAAAAACTCTCCCTGCTCAACCCCATCGTTTACATGGTCAACGCCTTCCGTTACGGGATTCTCGGCCATAGTGACGTCAATGTCTGGGTGTCGCTGTTATCCATTGCCGGATTTTGCGTGGTGTTTTACGTGTTTGCCTGGCAACTGCTGGAACGTGGTACCGGGATGCGTGAATGAGTCAGCAACACACTCTGAATCGTCCTATAGAATCTACACCAGATGACAGTTTGCTCGGTAAAGTCACACTGTATCCTGAGTCGTATCAACCGGACGTGCTATTCCCTATCCCACGCCAGCCCAATCGAGAAAAATTACCCGTACCGCTGAATGGTGTCGCGCTGGGCGTAGACTGGTGGCATGTATTTGAGGTGTCCTGGCTCAGTGCGACGGGAAAACCCATGGTGGCCATTGCCCGATTGGCTTTTCCGGCAAACTCACCCTGCATCATTGAATCCAAATCGCTCAAGCTCTACTTTAATAGTCTGAATTTTAAGACCTTTGACTCTGCGGTTGCACTTGCGGACCTGATTGTGAGTGATCTGAGTCCGGTGGCTGGCGCCAAGGTCGGCTGTGACATTTTGCCAGTTGATGCGTTATTACCGGTGTCCATTCAGCAATGGCAGCCCGCGTCCCTCTGCCTCGATGACTTCGAACCTGCGATTCCGTATAGTTGGAACCAGTCGATTCCTGCCGACACCTTGCTGGGTAGCGCCTCTCACACCACCGAGAATCAACCCGAAGAATACTGGTATTACAGTCACTTGCTCCGCAGTCAGTGTCCGGTTACAGGTCAGCCAGACTGGGGTACGCTACAGATACGCATTCAGGGTGTTGCCCCTGATCCAGCAGCGTTACTGGCGTATGTCCTGAGCTACCGGCAACATCAGGATTTTCATGAACATTGTGTAGAGTCTATTTTTGCCGATCTCTGGACGATACTTCAGCCTGAAAAACTGATGGTCAGCGCCAATTACACCCGTCGTGGCGGGCTGGACATCAATCCCTGCCGGGTCTCTCATCTGGACTGGTTGCCTCCGCCTATGAGGCTATCCCGGCAATAAGGTTTAGCAACTTGCGCTAAAAAACCCGCGCCAACTGCCACTGACCTTTGACCAAACAGCCATATTGAGGCTGAAAATCGTACTTTTTTTGCCTCAACGTCGTTATTTACCTAGTCTGTTGCAGTGCGTCTTGCTAGAGTTCACTGCGCTGGAATATTCCCTCACGGAGTGAGCATCTCACCACCCCAGATCCGACGATCGATCTAAAAAAGAGGCTGTTTTACATGACTTATTATTATGGCTTTATCCCTTCGGCCGACCTCAACAATCATATCGAGACTGCCCGGACCAAAGCCGCTTCAACGACAACAGAGCCTCTTTATCCCTACCGTGATGCCGTTGTTCTGGGCGTTAATGACGAGTTGCTGCACTCCTCCATGGGCGCACTGGTAGAAATGCTGCCGCCCAGCCACAAGCGCGATACCTTGCTCAAACAGGTACAAATGATTCAGGGCGCAGTGCAAAAACTGGTCAAAATCATTCTCGATAAAGCACCGAATGACACCGTTCGTAAAACTGTGCAATTCCTGTCCCTGTCCACCCATAAAGATGCCAATGGTGTACAGCGTGTTGGCGTGGAGCTGTCGCCCGAGCTGTATAACCAGCTGAAAACGGGGAATGACAAAGCGATTGCCGGTGAAGACAGCCCGGAACTGCGCAAGTCGATGGAAAAAACCTACAAACAGTTTGCGGATGCCATCATCAAGCATTACATGGAAGATTTTAATAAATCCATGGACTTGAATATGCTGAAACGTGGCGGCGCTGCAGCGATCCGTCCGATCGTGGCTACGGCTGTCCACTTCTCCATTGACAAGGTCATTCATGACTTGACCCCCGAAGAGCTGAAAATCTTCGCAGAGCATTACAACCATCTGATTCATCAGGTGTAATGGCGTCTTTGGCGCATTAGTGACACTCAAAAAGCCAGGAAGTTTTTCCTGGTTTTTTTATTGGCATCTCCCTGAAAATCCGTTAGAATCCGCGCTTCGCGTTTTATCCGCGAGGCAACAGGGTCACGTCTTAACGGTATTCTGTTGTTACTCCTTGCTCTCTGTCGATTCGGCATTTTTTAAAATGCCAGCGTACCGGGGGCTGTCCAAACCGTAAGGAGCAAGACATGCGTCATTACGAAATCGTTCTGCTGGTCCATCCCGACCAGAGCGATCAAGTCGTGGGAATGGTAGAACGCTACCTGACTCACATCAAGGATGCCGAAGGGCAAATCCATCGTCTGGAAGACTGGGGCCGCCGCCAACTGGCTTACCCAATCAACAAGATCCACAAAGCGCACTACATTCTGATGAATGTCGAATGCAATCAGCAAACGCTGGATGAACTGGAAGAGTTGTTCCGTTACAACGACGCCATCATTCGCAGCCTGATCATTCGCCGTAATGTTGCCATTACCGAAGAGTCCCTGCTGGCCAAGAGCGCAGAAGAAAAACGCGCCCGTAAAGCCTCACGCTCTGACGATGGTAGCTATCAATCCCAGGACGCTGACGCTTAAGGAGCACAGACATGGCACGTTTTTATCGTCGTCGCAAGTTCTGCCGCTTCACGGCTGAAAAGACGACTTACATCGATTACAAAGATGTTGAAACCCTGAAGCAGTACGTCACTGAAAACGGCAAGATTGTTCCTAGCCGTATCACTGGCACCAAGGCACGTTATCAGCGTCAGCTGGCCCTTGCGATCAAGCAGGCCCGCTACCTGGCTCTGATGCCTTACACCGACAACCATCAGTGAGGTGAGCCGTGGACGTTATTCTACTGCAACGCATCAAGCACCTGGGCCAACTGGGTGACAAAGTCAGCGTCAAGTCTGGCTATGGTCGTAACTTTCTGATTCCTAAAGGTAAAGCTGTTTCTGCTACCGAAGCCAATATCGCTTCGTTTGAAACACGCCGTGCCGAACTGGAACGTCAGGAAGCCGAAGTACTCAGCTCTGCCCAGAGCCGTGCTGAAACCCTGAACGAACTGAATGTCGTCATCACTGCCAAATCTGGCGATGAAGGCAAACTGTTCGGTTCGATCGGTACTCGTGATATCGCCGATGCCCTGACCGCTTCTGGTCATCCGGTTGATCGCTCCGAAGTACGTCTGCCGACAGGCGCTCTGCGTCACACCGGCGAGTACAACGTAGCCATTCAGCTGCATCACGATGTGACTGCTGAGGTGCTGGTAACGATCGTCGCTGAATAAGCACATCGACCGAGACCACTACGGTATGACTCCTCTCATGTGTCCGCTACCGTGATCCCTAAAAGCACCTTCGGGTGCTTTTTTGGTCTCTACTGCTTTTTGGTCTCTACTGCTTTTTTGGCCTCTACTGTCGGGGAAAGTGCAATAGCCATTGCTTATGTCTAAAATTGGCTGCAATAGTTTGAACAGAGCGTTTGAGGAAAATACGTGCTGCAATGATTTAACCCACTGTTCTTTAATACTATTTCTTTGGATATGTTTTAAATTTCATCCTAAAAGAATTGCTTAGGACAAGTGGTGATGAGTTAGCCACACGGGCAGCAGAATTCGCTTTAGAATAGCCTTCCGCAGCGCCAACACCGGCTTAGCAGCACTGCCTGACAGGGAAAATAATGTCCTCTACCACGCCGAACCGTGAGAAATCCGCGACTGCCACTCAATCCCGTCAGGGTCAGGCTGCTACGACGCCCGAACTGCGCACCCCTCCGCACAACCTGACCATGGAGCAAGCCGTTTTGGCGGCGTTGCTGACCATTGCCGATTCCTGGACGGAAATCAGCGATCAGGTCAATGAGCATGATTTTTACTCGCCACGCCACCGCACGATTTTTAAAGCGGTTGAACAGTTGTCAGCCGCCAATGAACCCTACGACACCCTGATGGTGTTGAGCTGGCTTCAGCGGC
>CAUJHL010000124.1 GCA_963204705.1 Pseudomonadota bacterium
GTGTGAGAAACACCCACCTGTTCGCCCAACGCACCCAGGGTCAGACCTGCCGCCAATCGTGCTTGACGAATGCGATCTGCAATCATGACGCCTCCTTGGGTTGGGTTTAAAACAACCGCAATCATACCAAATTTTTAAACCAAAGAGAAGCCTGCCAGTCTCGGCGGCCGTGGTGTCAGTCGTGGGCGACTGCTTCCATGTAGGGGCGCATCACGGTGGCGATGCGGCAATCCTGAGCGTAGCGCCACAGGTCGTCTGCGGACGCCTTGCGCGTCCTCCTGGCGTCTTTCAAGGCCTCCAGCGCCACATCCAGACCGATCTTGTTGCGATGCTTGAAGCAATCGACCACGGTCTTGGCCGGGCTGTAGATCCGCACCTTCACCCCGTTGCACAGGTGCTCCTCGACGCCTGACAGATGGGCCCTACCGGCCATCTGAACCATCCGGATCGGCGGATAGTCGATCCGTGGTGAGTGGCTGCCGCGTGGCATGGCGATCCATATTTGACGCGGCAGTTGGGTGGTCAGCCCGTGAAACTGGAGTGCGGTGAGCAGGCAGAACACGGCTTGTGGCACCCTGGTGGCGACAAGGGCAAGACTCTCAAATTCCGTCACCTGTGCGCCTGGCAGACGGTAAAGACCACGCCCGGCCCGTTCCAGCAGTCCTGCTGCAATCATGCGCGTCAGGATGACCCGGGGCGAGCTGATGGCGTCCAGATCGCTGGCACGCAGCAGCCCTCTCTGGCTGGCCAGATCAAGGATGCGCTGGGTATGGGTCTCGGAGAGCATTGATGGAGTGTGTTCCATTTATTCTCCACTTTTAACTAATCAACGAAATATCGGAACGTATGGCCAAGTACATCACCAAGGCCCGCATCAACTACGGGGCATCAGCATTCCCTCTCGCCGGGTACCGGCATGGGCGCAGGTGATGCATCTCCCAGAGGAAGAGTTCCTCGATGCTGAAGCGGATGACGTCACCGTTTGCGATCCGGTAGAACGCAATGCCGAGCCGCAGGCGTTCCTGCTTCTGGTGAATCCAGTAACCGGGCAATCCAGTGATGTCGACCATATCTTTGGCGGAGTAGAAAACCCGATCACGGCGTTCAGGCCGTTTCCGCATCATCTGCTCAAGGGCGTCTTCACGTGCTGTGGGAGATGATTCGGACAACGGACGTCCGGTAGGGGATTTCCAAGTGACCCGAGCCTTGCGTTCGAAGGACTCGACCTCCATCAGAAGGTAACGGACAGATCTGTTGAGGTGCCAGGCGGGTGGGCCAATTCCTTCCGAGCGCCATTTTTGCAGCGTCTTGGGTGAGAGATTCCATCGCGAGGACAACTGGTTTTCATCGAGGACCGGATACGTGATGACTGGCTCATCCGGGCTAGACACACCACCCTGTCTATCGGCATCAACCTTGGGTTTCATCGCGCGCCTCCGTCAGCGCGGCCTCGGCCGCTTCAAGACTGCCGTACTGCGCGATGAGCGCGAAGGCCTCGCTCAAGTAGTACCGCTTTGGTTCGGGAGCGACGGGCGTTGGAGATTCGACAACGGGCTGCGCGTCGCATAAAGATGGCAACGGCGCTTCGTTGGACATGCCCTGGCGGATCGCCTGCTCATAGGTGACGATCTCATCCACTGGGTAGCGGACAGCCTTTGAGAGCTTGATGTACGGTGGGCCGCGTTCTTCACTGCGCCAGCGTTGTAGGGTCTTGATGCTGACGTTCCACCGATGTGCAAGCTCCGTTTCGGTGAAGGCGGGTTCGGTTTGCATGGCATTTCCTTTCGTCGTTCGTGCAGGGCATTACGGCGACAAACGAGAGGAAAGCCAAGTTGCGGCCCCGAGATTCCCTGGCAGTCGTGGCAACTGCGAGTGCCAATCTGCCTCTCCGAACTTACAATCATGGGTATGTGCGGTTGCGCGAAATCCTTCCCTAGAATCGCGCGAGGGTCTCAAGGCTTCCGACCGGGGCTGAGAGACTGCTGATATGTGGGTTTGGTTTTCTGTTAAACTACGCCACCATACAGCGTTTCGGCAACCACCGAAACACCCAAGAAAACCCCGAAATCATTAGGTTTCGGGGTTTTTTGTTGGTCGGTGCAGAGTTGGGGATAACAGGTAGTTCCCGTGGTGGGATAGGGTATTCATAGGGCTTCAAATTTGAGGATAAAACCTATATGGCCTTTCTGGCCCTATAGCCTAGCCTGTCTGTTTTTCATCCCTATTGGCAGGGGCAGGATAAAAAGACTCTGAAGCGTATTAATGCCCTGATGGAGATAACCAGCCGTGACCCTTTTTCGGGTATTGGAAAACCTGAACCGTTAAAAGGAAATTTAACCGGCTATTGGAGCCGAAGAATAGACGAGGCACACCGCCTCGTTTATCGCGTCGCCGATACTGAATTAATCATTAATGCCTGTCGGTTTCATTATGACTAGCCAGTGAGAACGGTTTCTTGTATGGGCTTGCATTGCGGCGCGATTGACTAAAATGACAGAGAGCATAGGCCAGAACACTTATAAGCACTTATCCGGTGATTACTCATTACAAGGGAGTGCTGTGCAGAATACCACCCGTCAGGCAGTATCCAGCCACTCAAAGCACGCTAAACCCAGCCGTGCTAATCGCGTCATTGCTCAGCCATGAAATGGAGCGATTTCCCCCGGGCGGCGCAGCATTTTATTGACTTCGTCCAGATGCAGCTCTTCCTGCACGATCATTTCGCGGGTGTATTCCTCAATCAGCACGGATTTTCCCGCTGAGATTTCGAGCAGGTCGTAATAAGCGGCCAGTGCGGTTTGTTCGTGTTCCAGGCTTTCGCGCAAAATATCGCCGATGTCGTGTTTTTCGGTTTCCAGCAATGAGCCAATTTTCAGCGAAGGATGACCACCCAGCAGGGTGACCAGTTCGCCGGCCTTGTGGGCATGGGCCAGACCTTCTTCAGCATTGCTTTTCATCCACGACACAATGGGAATGCGGTTGTAGCCATAGACCATCAGGGAATAATGGGTGTAGCGCACCACACCCGCCAGTTCGAGCTCCATGATGCGATTGAGTGCGTTGATGGCTTTTTGGGTGTCCAGTTTTTCCATGGGAAAGTCTCCTGTTAGCAATGGTGTTCTGCAGTGTGGATCAATTCCTTAGCCTTGCCAAGTGCCCCGAAATAACTCAACAAAACACCGAAAAATAATACCGTAAAAGAGACCTCACGCAACGAGCCAGCCGGTGATTCCGCCAAGCAATACCAAGAACCAGGGCGGACAGTGCAGGCGCATCAGTGCGATCACTGCCAGAGTCACCATCAGCGCATCGTTGGGTGAGGCGATGGCACTGCTAGCAACTGGATGAATCAGGGCGGCAACCAATAGCCCGACGACCGCGGCATTGATGCCCTGAAGAGCGGCCCGTAATGCGTGCAGATGCCGGATGTGTTCCCAGTAGGGCAGTACTCCAAATATCAACAAAAAGGAAGGAGTGAAAATAGCCAAGAGGCAAACCATGCCACCCAGCCATGCCGACAAAAACCCTGCCGTACCAGGCCCTGTCGTAGCCAGTCCTGCTGCACCAAAGAACGGCATTGAAGCACCCAGAAAGGCGGCAAAGCTAAATAACGGCCCCGGAACGCCCTGAGCTGCGGCATAACCAGTGAGAAAGGTCGTATTGGAGATCCAGCCCGGTGTGACGACTTCCGCCTGTAACAGGGGCAACACCACATGGCCACCCCCAAATACCAGTGCGCCGGTACGATAAAAGGCGTCCAGAACAGTGATTACCGACGGTGATGTGCCGTGAGACATCACAGGCAATCCCACTAATAAGAGCACAAATAGCCCCAGGCAATAGGCCCCGGTGCGCCGATTGTAGGTGCTGCGGTGAATTGGGCTAAACACTGGACTGGCAATTGGATAGCTAACTGAATTGCTAACTGAATTGCCAGTTTTATTTCCAGTTGAATGATCAGGATTTTCTTTTAAAGTTGTTTCGAGTAAGGAATTAGCCGCTGGGGCTCTGGGTGGATGAGGACGAAAGCACAGGGCACCGACCAGACCAGCACCCATAAGGACAAGCAATTGCCATCCGACTGCGGGAAAAAAACTGACCAGCACTGCTGTCATGAGCATTAGCAGCATTCGGGGAACATCGGTACACAGCGTACGTGCCATACCCCAGACGGCCTGTGCCACCACAGCCACCACGACCCATTTCAGCCCATTGAGAACCCCATCAGACACGAGGTGCCCGAACTGGGACAGGCTGAGGGCAAATGCGATCATCAGCACAGCGGACGGCAAGGTAAATCCCGCCCAGGCGGCAACTGCTCCGCCATAGCCTGCCCGCATCAATCCCAAAGCCATACCAACCTGACTGCTGGCGGGGCCGGGTAAAAACTGGCAGAGCGCTACCAGTTCTGCATAACGTGCTTCACTGAGCCAGTGCCGCTGATCGACACATTCCTGCCGAAAGTAACTGAGATGCGCGATCGGGCCGCCAAAGGACGTCAGCCCCAGTCGTAGAAACACCAGAAATACGCCCAGGCAACTCTGGTCTGTTGCGTGATCGGGAAGTTTTTTCGTCATGAAAGTTGAGCAAGCGGCAAGAGCATGTAAATTGGGCGTTAAACTAAGAGTTCAGTAGTGGTTTACCACAAAGCTTGGCTTTAACGTTTGGCAGTCTTTTTACAGTGTAATGCAGAAATGATGAAGCCCTGATGTCGGGCGTTATTGGGTATTAGTTGACTCTTCCGACACGGCCATTCAGGGGAGAATTCATCCTACCCCTTGCGGATATGACACAAATGGAGTTGCAGAGTCACCGTTCCTGGCATTGTCCCAACGAGCATTGATCCACCCAGCATTTCCTTGCCAATCGCGTAGACATAGGCCCTTACCTCAGCGCCCTGATCCATCAGATTGGCTAGTACGTGATTGTGCTTACGCGGAACAAAACCCAGCTTAAGGTATTTTTAGGGAAAGCAGTCTGGCAGGACTTAGAGTGACACCGTATGCCGTTCGTTACCTTGGGTCTTGGCGCCAGTAACGGCAGCTGTAATCATTTTGGCAAATTGCATGACTTTGCCAGAAGCCTCCCAATATTGAGCCCCGTGCGCGGTGATTTCAATCAGCTGAACTTTGGGATCGTTTTTCCCCTGTTCAAAATAGGCGTTATAAAACTCAGACCAGAGCGCATCGAGCTGTTCAGGGTCATTGACCAGACGGGCAGTGCCTGTAATGGAGACATAGGTGCTGGAATCGGGCTGACTGTAGGCGAGGTTGACCTGGGGGCGGGCGGCAAGGTCTTTACAGAGCTCCGTGGTGTTGTCACCAATAAACCAAATGCTCCCATCAAACTCGCGATCCTGAGTGGTCATGGGGGTCGCGTGCAGGTGGCCTTCGGCGGTGATGTGCGTCAGCATGGCAAAGCGAATATCTTTGATGAGGCTGGCAATCTTTTGAGTGTCAGACATGAGAGCTACTCCAGTGAAAGTTAAAGGACTACGCAAATAGTCAATCCATCTCAGCTAATAAGCCGCCCTCAGACTAGGAGCATTTGGCGGTAACGCTGTGACTGCCTGTGACAAGAGGCTGCTTTCACTGGGTTTTCGTTGGCAAATGACTGCGTGCACGTAATGCACTTAATTGAAGTCGCCGCCACGAATACCCCATAAGAAGCATGGGTATGTTGGCGTTGAGACGTTAAAATAATGGGAGCAGAGTTCCGGAGTCGCCATGAACACCTCTCAGCCTACGCTCCCCACGCTGGTATTTGATGCAGACCTATTGCGCCGTCACGATCAGAGCGGCCCCCGCTACACCTCATACCCGACTGCGGTGCAGTTTGCGGAACAGTTTGGTGAATCGCAGTACCGAGACGCGGCGATAGCGTCCTCGCAGGGGGATCGGCCGCTGTCGCTGTATGTGCATTTGCCGTTTTGTGGAGTGGTTTGCTATTACTGCGCCTGTAATAAAATCATCACCGCCAATCGCAAAGTGGCGGCTCCTTATCTGGCCGATTTACATCAGGAAATTGCCCTGCAGGGCGAATTGTTTGGTCAGCAGCGGGTGGTGGATCAATTGCATTGGGGCGGTGGCACGCCGACGTTCATTAGCTCAGAGCAAATGACGGCCCTGATGCAGCAATTGCGTACGCATTTTCGTTTCCGTGATGACGATCTGGGGGATTATTCGATCGAGATTGACCCTCGAGAGGTCACTCCCGAAACCATTCGGCTGCTCCGGGAACTGGGTTTTAACCGCATGAGTTTTGGGGTGCAGGATTTTGATCCCGTGGTGCAAAAGGCCGTCAATCGCATCCAGACGGTGAGTGAAACGGAACGTGCTGTTCAGGCGGCGCGCGAATACGGGTTTAGGTCGATCAATATAGATTTGATTTATGGCTTGCCCTTTCAGGATGTGGCAGGGTTTGGTCGCACGCTGGATCGGGTGCTGGCTATGGCGCCGGATCGCTTGTCGGTTTTTAATTACGCCCACATGCCGCATTTGTTCAAGGTTCAAAAACAAATGGATGCTGCGACCCTGCCGCCGCCCGCCGTTAAACTGGCTATTTTGCAGTCGGTGATTGAGCGGCTACAGGCGGAAGGGTATGTGTATATTGGCATGGATCATTTTGCCCGTCCGGATGATGAGCTGGCTATCGCACAAGCCAATGGTACGCTGTACCGCAATTTTCAGGGCTATAGCACCCATGCTGGCTGCGATCTGGTCGCGATGGGCGTGACCTCCATTGGCATGGTGGGCACTACCTACAGTCAAAATGTCCGTACGGTAGAGGAATACCATGAGTGCATTGCCCAAGGCCGTTTGCCAGTGTATCGCGGTGTCGAATTGACACGGGATGATCAGATTCGACGAGCGCTGATAACCGGCCTTATCTGTCATTTTTCCATTGATAAACAGTCATTTGGAAGCTATTGGCAGATCGCGTTTGATGACTATTTTTCAGAAGAAATCCAGCGACTGGGAATGCTGGCAGACGATGGGTTGGTTGAATTGAGTCAGGATACGATTCAGGTACCGCTCAAGGGCCGTCTGCTGATACGCACAGTCTGTATGGTATTTGATCGCTACTTGCCCTCTGACATGCCTAAAGAAATGAACGGCGCGGTTCAGCCAGCACGCTTTTCACGGCTGATTTGAGTGTGCAGTGCATTCTTTCGTAAGATACTGTTTTTTAAATAGGAAACAGTTTTTAAATAGGAAACAGTGAATGACCATTCGGGCGTTTAAAGGATTCCAGCCTCAACTGGGTGAGCGGGTCTATGTTGATCCCACTGCGGTGGTCATTGGGGATGTGGTGCTGGATGAAGATTGTTCCGTCTGGCCGCTGGCGGTGATTCGCGGTGACATGCACCGTATCCGCATCGGCGCCCGCACCAGTATTCAGGACGGCAGTGTGCTGCACATTACCCATGCCAGCACCTACAATCCGGATGGTTTTCCATTGACGATTGGCGATGATGTTACTGTCGCGCATCAGGTGACGCTGCATGGTTGTACGATTGGGAATCGGGTGCTGATCGGCATGGGGGCTATCGTGATGGATGGCACCGTGGTGGAAGATGAGGTGATGATCGCAGCCGGCAGTCTGGTGCCGCCGAACAAGGTGCTGGCTTCGGGTTATTTGTATGTGGGCAATCCCGCGCGGCAAAGCCGGCCATTAAGCGAAAAGGAGCGAGCCTTTTTGCAGTACAGTCCAGCGAATTATGTTCGGTTGAAGGATGCGTATCTGGCTGAGGGGTAATGTTTCTGACGGTTTAGCCCCCTGAGGGTGTCGAAGGGGCGGTGATGAGCAGGGGCATTTCGACAAGCTCAATGAACCTACTTGTTCTCTAAGCGTGTCGAAGGGACGAGGAAGATGACGGGCTTCGACAGGCTCAGCCAGCGGATAGAGCGCCCTGAGCCTGTCAAAGGGCGTTGATGAGCAGGAACATTTCGACAAGCTCAGTGAACCTGCTAGCTCCCTGAGCTTGTCGAAGGGAGCAGTGATGTGGAACGTTGCTCGCCTTCAGCGGGACTGACTTTTGAGAGACCAAAAGTCAGCAAAAGTCTTTTTCGCTGGCAAAACTCGCGCAATACCCGTTAGCTCAACATAGGGTGCTTGCGTCACTGTGGGAGTGGCGTTTGGTGCGGGGGCTGGCTCGGACAACTGCCAGCGGGTAAAAGCAAAAGCACAAAAGCAAAAGCGAAAAATCAAAGGCAAAAGCGGCTTCAACAAGCTCAGCCAACTGCTTGTATTTTCAAATAAAGAACAATGACGAAAATTGAACAAGCGGCGCAGGGAAGCGCCGCCGGACTGTTTGAACAGGATGTGAGTTTCCGGCGGCTGGGCGGTTTTGGTGACTTTTGCCAAGGACAAAAGTCACTCGCCGAAGGCAGGCATTGGCTTCGTGGAGATATTTGAGCTTTGCTCCCCTTAGCTCTGCCAGCAGGTTTAGCTCCCTGAGCCTGTCGAAGGGGCGGTGATGAGCTGGGTCATTTCGACAAGCTCAATGAACCTACTTGTTCTCTAAGCGTGTCGAAGGGACGAGGAAGATGACGGGCTTCGACAAGCTCAGCCTGCGGATAGAGTGCCCTGAGCGTGTCGATGGGGCGGTGATGGTGTTGGCTTCGGTTTGTTTGTCTCGGAGTTGCAGTTTTACAGCACTATTTTTAACGGATTTTC
>CAUJHL010000125.1 GCA_963204705.1 Pseudomonadota bacterium
GTCGTCCATTAACTTTGCGAGCGCTGTCTCAAGCTGTCGCCAGGCCGGTGTCTGACTCGGTAAACCATCGTTAAAGCCTTTAATGGCCTGTATCGTACTCATAAACCTTCACTTGTCGTTCTTTCCCGAAACTGGAAAAAACCTGATAGAACATTGGGATACTACCCGTTAATCGCACATGCCAAACGGCCCTACATTGTCGCCACTGGTCACAACCGTGTCACCACAGAATCCGTACTTAGTCAGTATGGCTGGTTCGGACGATTTCATTGGCTCGGGCGGCTTCGAGTTCAGCCACCCGTCCACGCACCATGGTTTCGATTTCATCAACCAGACGGCTAGTGTCGATCAGATGGCTTTTTTCGCCGTTGCGATAGACCAGCGAACGCGGACTGGCACCCACCACGCCAATATCAGCCTCTTTCGCTTCACCGGGTCCATTGACCTTACAGCCAATAACGGAGACATCCATCGGCGTGCGAATGTCTTCCAGTCGTTCTTCCAGTGCGTTCATGACCCGGATCACATCAAATTCCTGACGCGAGCAACTGGGACAGGCAATGAAATTGATGCCGTTGGAACGAATGCCCAGCGATTTCAGAATATCAAAGCCGATTTTGACTTCGTCCTCGGGTTCTGCTGCCAGACTCACACGCAAAGTATCGCCGATGCCATCCAGCAACAGCCCTCCAAGGGCAATCGCCGACTTGACTGTCCCCGTGCGATACACCCCTGCCTCGGTCACACCCAGATGCAGGGGATTGTCGATCTGGGCGGACAACAGCCGATAGGCATCCAGTGTCAGAAAGACATTGCTGGCCTTGACGGATACCTTGAATTCGTGAAAATTCAGTCGGTCCAGAATATCAATATGCCGCATGGCCGACTCAAGCAGAGCTTCGCCGGTCGGCTCCTCGTATTTGAGCTGCAGGTCTTTTTCCAATGACCCCGCATTGACGCCAATCCGAATGGAAATGCCATGATGGCGCGCGGCCGCGACCACTTCGCGCACTTTGTCGTCATTGCCAATATTGCCCGGATTGATGCGCAGACAATCTGCCCCATAATCCGCCACAGCCAGCGCAATCCGGTGGTCAAAGTGAATGTCTGCAATCAGCGGCACGCCAACCTGTTTGCGAATCTGGCCAAAGGCTTCTGCGGCCTCCATGCTGGGCACCGAGACCCGCACAATGTCCACCCCCGCCTCTTCACATCGTTTGATCTGCGCTACGGTTGCGGCGATGTCACAGGTTTCGGTATTGGTCATGGTTTGCACGGTGATCGGCGCATCACCGCCCACGTAGACAGACCCTACCCGTATTTTGCGGGTCGGACGACGCTTGATCGGACTGACGTGCATGCGTGCTTACTCCCAAACGAGTCTAAAAAACAGGCCCTAGTCCTGTTTGAACTTAACGTGACAACCGAAAATCTGCCGCACCATCCGGCCGGGTAAAGGTCGGCAAATTGACTCTTTCCCCATTAAATCGCAATTGAACGTTCGCCGCTGGCGAGAGCCGGATGCCAAAGGGCGATACGCCCGTCACGGTGAGCGTTTTACCGGATTCCTGCGCGCCTTCCAGTAAGGTTTTGCCCTGAGCATCGCTAATATGCACGGTGACAGGGCCAGAAAGTACCAGGCTCAGGCTGTCTTGCGCAGCAGGCGTTACCGAGGTCGTGGGCACAGCAGCAGGCGTGTTGAGTATGCCCGTACCAACGGCTTCGGTGTGACTGAGTACGCCAGTGGTCGCTACGGTGTGACTGATCGCGGGGCTAGATGCCGTCGTCGCACTGGCTATCGCAACCATGGCTGAACTGGTCTCGGAATCGTTATGAGCAGAATGTTCAGCTGGCTCCGCTGCACGATACAGCCAGACCGCGTAGGCCAGACCTAACAGCAGACCCGCCAGTAGCAACCACCACAGCAGCCGCATCCAGCGACGGCCTCTTTTGGCCTCTAACCGGCCCAGCGGTTTTAAGGGCGAATTTTCCAGCGCATGATTACTGGGCAATCCCGTATCACTGGTGTAAAGCTCCTCAAAACGACTGACCAGCTGCGGCACCTCCAGTCCTAGATAACGGCCATAATTGCGCAAATAGCCTTTGACAAAGGCGGGTTCTGGCAATGCCTTGTAATCATCGGCTTCCAGCAACGCCAGCTGACGCTCAGGAATATTGAGCTCGCGGGAAATGTCTTTCAGCGAATGACCCTGTTGCAAACGCACCTGTTTCAGCCGCTCACCCGGGCGCTGAATGTTACCCATGGTGCCACTGGCAGCAGGTGTCACAGCGGGTGTTCCGGGGGTTTTATTCAGTTCCATGCGCCACCCATCGCAGCCGCCTGCCGTTGATAGTCACGGAACTCGGGGCTGTCTGGAAATTCCAGCCGCAGACGGTCGGCAAGCGTATGAAAACGATCCATATCGTGCTGAGCCATGGCAATGCGCATGCCCAGCCACAGTGAACGCGCTCCCTGAGGGTTCGCACCCAGTAGACGGAGGTAGTCATCGTACAGATCGGACGCAGTGCTGAGCTTGCCCTGAGTCAACAACAGCTCTGCCAGCTCAAAACGGGAAACCAGCGAATCCCGATTGACCTGCAGGGCTTGCATAAAGGACTTTTCAGCCCCTTCCGGATTGCCGAGCTGCAACTGGATACGGCCCAGATTTTCCAGTGCTGAACCGCGCTCCTCGTAGCCGAGGGTAGATGCCGCAATACTGAATTCGGCCAGCGCTTCTTTCAGGCGTTTGCGTTCACTCAGGTAGACGCCATAATTGTTGTGGGCCTGTGCGTAGTCCTTTTGCAGGGAAATGGCTTTGCGGTAATACGCTTCCGCCTTGACCAGATTGGGTTCACTGCCTTCGCGCTGCAGCAGAATGCCCATCATGTTATTCGCCTGGGCAGATTTGGGATTGGCTTCCAGTGCCTGTTCCAGATTGCGCTTGGCGGCATCCAGTTCTCCCTGACGAATGTACTCGGCGGCAATGGCTGTACGATTACGCGCGGCGGCGGCGGGGTCTGTGGGCCCTTTGCCATTTTCATCGAGTGGGCCAGTCGTCTGGCAGGCCGTTAAGGCCAGCACACCAGAAACCAGAGTAACCCGCAGAGTCGCGGTCAAGCGCCCTGACATGCCGGTAAACGGTGCTTTCCTGCACCAGTGGCTGGCTCTAGGCCAAATGGCATCCTTGTCAGTGGTTTGGGTCGTACTCGACTTGCTTAAATCCACCATCAATCGCCTCGTGTTTTCACGGATTCATGTAACTGGCGCTCGCCTTGCTGGCGTTGCACTTTTTCCTGCCAGCGCTCAGCTCGGCGGGTACGATCGGCTACTTGCCCGACCAGCTGGCCACACGCCGCGTCAATGTCATCACCGCGGGTGGTGCGTACTGTACAGACAAATCCCGCATCCGACAGTTGTTTTTGGAAACTGCGAATCCGGTTATTGCTCGAACGGCCATAGGGCGCGTGCGGAAAAGGATTAAACGGGATCAGATTGATCTTGCTGGGCAAGGTTTTTAACAACTGAATCAACTGTCTGGCGTGTTCAGGATGATCATTCACCCCATCCAGCATCACGTATTCGATGGTCACATGCTTACGCGCGCTTTCCAGCCCACCATCCCGCGCAATGTAACGGCGAGCGGCCGCTACCAGCTCACGAAGCGGGTATTTGCGATTGATCGGCACCAGCTCATCGCGCAGGGTATCGTTGGGTGCATGCAGCGAAATCGCCAGTGCTACGTCGATTTCTTCACCCAGCCGATCCAGCATCGGCACCACACCCGAGGTGGACAGCGTTACGCGCCGTTTAGACAGGCCATAGGCAAAATCATCCAGCATCAGGCGCATGGCCGACACAACCGGATCAAAATTGAGCAAAGGCTCACCCATACCCATCATCACCACATTGGTAATGGTTCGCGTGCGTTCGGTCAGGGGAACGTCTTCCATGTAGGACTGATTGGCGACCCAGACCTGACCAATGATTTCCGCCGGCGTTAGATCACGCTGAAAACCCTGTTTGCCGGTACTGCAAAAACTGCAATCCAGCGCACAGCCGACTTGCGAGGAAACACACAGGGTTTTACGCGAGCCGGTTTTGTCCTCTGCCGGAATCAGTACGGTTTCGATCAGGGAACCCGCACCCTCACCGACACGAAACACCCATTTGCGCGTGCCATCCGCCGAATAATGCCGGTGCACCACTTCAGGCGGCGTGATTCGGGCCAGCTGCTCCAGCCGTTCCCGCAATTTGCCGGAAATATTGCTCATCTCCACAAAATTCGTCACGCCATATTGATGAATCCATTTCATCACCTGTCCAGCGCGGAATTTCTTTTCCCCGATTCCGACAAAAAAATCCTCCATCTGCTCACGGGTCAAACCCAACAGATTGGTGCGCGGATCGTCGGTCAGGTTCTGGGTGCTTATACGGTTTGCAGAATGGGGTTGCACTGGACTGTACACCGTCACAGCATCCGTCGCTTGAGCCTCTGAAGCGGGTTCAGAATCAGCGGATGCTGTCAGGGTATGCTGACCAGACTGGGAATCAGAAGTGATTGGCGCCTGTAGGGCGGTCTCAGCCTGAGCGGATCGCGCGGCGAATGCCTCTGTCATAGCGATGTATCCTGATAAGCCGATCCAAGGGAGGTACAGTGTACCCTAAACAATTCAGACACCTGTAAACGTGCAAAACCGGACTCAGGTTGCCCCGGTCCGGTTTTGCAAGCACACCGCTTAACGAGTGCGCGGGCAGACTTCACCATCTGCAAAGAAATAGGCGATTTCACGGGCAGCAGAATCGGTCGAATCCGAACCGTGCGCTGCATTTTCGTCAATGCTGGTCGCGAAATCGGCACGAATCGTACCAGGAGCGGCTTGCTGTGGGTTGGTGGCACCCAGAATGTCGCGGTGGGCCAGAACGGCATTTTCGCCTTCCAGAACGGAAACAACGACCGGGCCGGAAGTCATGAAGGAAACCAGATCACCAAAGAAGCCACGCTCTTTGTGCTCGGCATAAAAGCCTTCGGCATCGGCTTTGCTCAGGTGTTTCATTTTGGTGGCAACGACTTTCAGGCCAGCTTTTTCAAAACGGGACAGAATGTCACCGATATGGTTCTTGGAAACGGCATCCGGCTTGATGATGGACAGGGTACGTTCGATAGCCATGAGGCTCTCCAGAAAAAAGGCGGCCGCTCGACGACCCGCACAGTCAGAAAAAACAGGGTTGCCAGACCAGATCCGGGATTTAGAAATCCAGGATTTCAGCTGGTCAGCGCTTAAAATTCGCGGGCATTATACCCGCCCATGCCTGCAAAAACAGTCCCTGTTTCGATTTCCGTCCACTCAGTCTTCGCTTTCCTCAATCCAGCACATCTGAATGGCTTCCAGAATGCGTTCATTCGAGCGGTTAGGATCGTCCTCGAACTCGTCCAGCTCCCGTATCCAGCGGTGCAAATCGGTAAAGCGGATCGTTTTGGGATCCACTTCTGGATGGGCATCCAGCAATGCCAGAGCGATGTCCTGACTGTCCGTCCAGCGTAGTCCCATGGTGTTTCTCCGTCCGGGTGAGTCAATCAGGGTTTTTTATTCAGGTCTTTCATCATGTCCGGTGGCATGGTCGGCGCACCAAACAGTGGGCCCATACCGCCGCCAGCGCCACCACCGTTCTGCAAGCCCTTCATTGCTCGGAGCATTTTGCTGATACCCGACGGACTGGCCAGTTTTTTCATCATTTTTTCCATCTGACTGTGCTGTTTCAACAGACGGTTGATGTCCTGTACCTCCATACCGCAGCCACTGGCAATCCGGCGTTTCCGACTGCTGTTAATCAGATCGGGCTGCCGGCGTTCCTGCAGGGTCATGGAGTGAATGATGGCTTCCATTTTACGCATGGCTTCTTCGGGCTTGGCATCCTGAACGGCTTGTTGCATCCCGCTGCCACTCATGCCCGGCAATTTATCCAGAAAACCGGCCATGCCGCCCATATTTCGCATTTGCTGAAACTGCGTCAGCATGTCCTCCAAGTTAAAGCCGCCGCCCCGCTGCAGCTTTTTGGCCATTTTTTCGGCCTTTTCCTTGTCAATGGTGCGCTCGACTTCTTCGACCAGCGACAACACGTCGCCCATGCCCAGAATCCGCTGCGCCACCCGATCCGGATAAAAGGGCTCCAGCGCATCCAGTTTTTCACCGATACCGAGGAATTTGATGGGTTTGCCAGTGATCGCGCGAACCGACAGCGCAGCGCCACCACGGGCATCACCATCGGTTTTGGTCAGGATGACGCCGGTGAGTGGCAAGGCATCGTTAAAGGCCTTGGCGGTATTGGCAGCATCCTGCCCGGTCATGGAGTCCACCACAAACAGAGTTTCAGCAGGCGTAATGGCCGCGTGGAGGGCTTTGATTTCTTCCATCATGGATTCATCAATGTGCAGACGGCCTGCGGTATCAACGATCAGCACATCGGCAAACTGGATTTTGGCCTGCTCAATCGCCCGTTTGGCAATCACAATCGGCTGTTCATCGGCAGAGGACGGCACCACCATGGCGCCCACATCAGCACCGACACTGCGCAGCTGCTCGATGGCCGCAGGACGATACACGTCAGCCGACACCATCATGACTTTTTTCTTTTGACGTTCCTGAAGAAAGCGCGCCAGCTTGCCGGCAGTGGTGGTTTTACCCGCACCCTGCAGGCCCGCCAGCAGAATAATGACAGGCGGTTTGGAGGCCAGATCGAGGCTTTCGTTAGACTCGCCCATCATCGCGGTGAGCTGGTCATAGACAATTTTGACAAAGGCCTGGCCTGGCGACAGTTGCTTGAGCACTTCCTGACCGAGGGCTTCGGCTTTGACCTTTTCAATAAAATCACGGGCAACCGGCAGCGCGACATCGGCTTCCAGCAGTGCCATGCGGACTTCCCTTAGTGTATCCTTGATATTGTCTTCGGTCAGTTGTCCGGTGCCGGCTACAGTGCGCAGACTCTGCGACAAGCGATCGGTTAAAGTATCAAACATGGCTTCCAGCGCTCGATAGGATCAAAAAATTGGGGCCTAGCATAGAAAAAACTCCAGCAGGATGCTATAGGATACCTGCATTTCCCGTGTTCTGCCTCATTTTGCACAGCCAGTTGTCTGAGGGGCTGGCAAATAGTCATGATTTTACGACTTGGTTTTCTGGCCTGGTTTTCTGGCCTGGTTTCGTGGCTTGGTTTTCGGACTGACTTTATATCCCTTAAACTGACTTTTCCTCCATTAAAAAGGCTTTCGCTGTGCCCAGCTCTGCTACCGTCCTGATTTTGCTGATTGCTACCTTGTCGCTCTATGCGGGCGCTTTTGGGCATATGCTGATTCAGCTACTGGCAAGACGCTCTCCGCGTCATCTGGCCGTGATGAGCCTGTTGCTGTTTGCGCTGATTCTCCATGGTGTCCTGCTCCTTCCACAGCTGGCAACACCGGTCGGCCTGAATCTGAATGTCTTTAATGTCCTGTCGCTCACCGGCTGGCTGATGCTGGGATTTAGCCTGTTGTTTAGCAGCTATCGGCCCGTGTTACCGCTGAATCTGCTGGCGATCCCGTTTGCTGGACTAGGACTGTTGCTAGGTACGCTATTGCATGCGCCCTATCACTCGATGGCTCACTTGAGCACGGGGCTGGAAGCGCACATTTTTCTGTCGCTGGTGGCCTATTGCCTGCTATTCATGGCGGCGGTTCAATCGGTGCTGGTGTCCATTCAGCATCGGGAGCTCAAACATCGCAGCCAGACGCGCATCTGGGTTCAAGTACTGCCGCCACTACAGACCATGGAGTCGCTGCTCTACGACATGCTGCTGATCGGGTTTGGACTGTTGACGCTGGCGCTGGGACTGGGGCTGTTTGCGATTGACAATCTGTTTGCGCAGCATCTGGCACACAAGACCTTTTTCAGTGCCCTGAGTTGGCTGGTGTTTGCCGGTTTGCTGATCGGACACTGGCGTTTTGGCTGGCGCGGCCAGCGCGCGGTACGCTTTACCCTGACGGGATTTGGCCTGTTGGCGCTGGGTTTTGTCGGCAGCAAGCTGGTGCTGGAGCTGATTTTGGGCCGGGCTGGCTAATGGCAGATTGATGGCTGGCTGGGGAAATGTTGGCTAGTTATCTCATGGTGACAACTCAATCCTACTTGGCCAAACCATTGGCCATATTCACCGGTTTGATGCCCTTTTGAAGGGCATTAACGCTGTCAGCGCAATTTTGATTATGCACCCATATGCCATTTTTACCGATAAAATAGGTATGAAAGTCATCTAACTCAAAATTAAAAACAGTGGCAGTATAATCTTCACCATAGTCGCTTGTGAGCACCATCAAATCCGTTTTATCCGTCTAAGTTCTGGGTAGATACGCCGCTTGGGTTGCGTAGTGCCCTAAACAGTGCTCTTAACCTTGCTCTTAAGCCTGATTTTAACCTTGCCTTTAACCTTGCTCCTGGCTTTCTTCCTGAAACAGCACACCCCGTGCAGCATTGAGCCGAGTCGCCCCACCCTGCTGCCAGCGCGGCAACCAGACCACAATCGGCCAGAGCATCACCAGCCCGATCACGGTACAGGCGATAAAATGCAGGCTGAACCCAAGGGCCTCCGCCATCCAGCCACTCACCACATGCGCCAGCCCAGCCAGCGATGCCATCATGCAGACCTGAAAAGTGTAATCACTGCCCTCTTTGCCCTTACGCGTGTAGTGCATCGCCAGCGTAAGCAAAGGAATCAACGCCATCGCCGTCAACAAGTGCTCCAGCGCATTGATCCCAAACACCCAAAAGTCAGCCCACTTACCCATCCGTGCATGAAACGCCCATAATCCCGCATAGGCCAGCGTTACCAGACTTTGCAGCAGCATAAGCCCCAAGAGTGCCTTGCCTGCCTCCAGACGCCGTAACAGCAGTGCCCCAAGCAGTGCGCCCAGCAAGGACGCAATCGACCCGATCACCCCAGCCATCACGCCAATGGTGTTCAGACGATAGCCCATATCCACCATCATGGGTTTGACCATGCCCGCTGACAATCCATCGCCCATGCGACACAACAGTAACACCAGTAGCCATTGCCGCATTTCACCGGCTTGCCAAAAGTAGCCATAACGCTGCTGAATCTGTTGCCAGCGTTCACGCAGTGAGGGCGTGGCGCTTTTCTCATGAGGAATGGATGACCGTAAATGCGGCCAGAGCGGCTCGCGATAGCACAGGATCGGCAAGGTATTCAGCGCAACGCCAACCGCCATCAGCACAAACACCGTTTGCCAGCCAAACAGTCCCAGACCCAGCAATACGCCGCCCCCGCCGATGATTTGCCCAAGCCGTGAACCCACGACCTGCACTGCATTGCCCCATTGCCGATGCGCCGGAGCCAACAGCCGCACATTCAGCCCATCACTAGCAATGTCCTGAGTCGCCCCCGCAAACACCAGCACTAACAACAGGCTAAAAAACAGTGCCAGCCCACGGGGAGTCTGCAGCTGTTCCGGGTGAAAGGCAGATACGCCAAATAACAGGGCAATCGCCAACAGTTGCGTCGGTAAAATCCAGCTACGCGCCAGACCAAGTCGAGGAGAAAAATGCCGATCCACCAGTGGTGCCCAGAGAAATTTCACTGCAGCAGGCGCCAATAAAATCCCTGAAAACCCAATCCAGCCCAGCGGCACATGGTACTCCCGCAAAATCGCTGGCAATGCCTGTGTCAGAAAACCTCCCGGTAAACCCTGCGCCAGATACAGCGACAGCAACAGGCCCATCGCCCCCATGGGAAACAACGGAGCATTGGCGCGGTGAGCGGTCAACACTAGTGATTAATCAAACACAATGGTTTTGTTGCCATGCACGATCACCCGGTCTTCCAGATGCCAGCGCACCGCACGCGCCAGTACATTGCGCTCCACGTCTTGCCCCAACTCGCGCAAATCCGTCACGCTGTAACGGTGACTCACCCGCTCGACCGCCTGCTCAATAATTGGCCCCTGATCCAGATCCGCCGTCACGTAGTGAGCCGTTGCGCCAATCAGCTTGACCCCTTTGTCATAGGCTTGCCGGTAGGGGTCAGCACCGACAAAGGCCGGCAAAAAGGAATGATGAATATTAATAATCCGGTGGTGCCACTGACTGACAAAGTCCTCACTCAGAATCTGCATATACCGCGCCAGCACCAGCAAATCATTGCCTGCCATCTGCTGCTGAATCTGTTGCTCCGCCTCGACTTTGTTCGTTTTGGTGACGGGAATGACCGTAAAAGGCACGCCAAAACGTTCGACAGATTCCCGCAAATCCTCATGATTACTCACGACTTGGGTAATCTCACACGGCAGCAAACCACGTGACCAGCGCCAGAGCAATTCCAGCAGCGCGTGATCAAATTTCGAGACCAGTATCCCGACTTTTTTCACATCACGCACTAGCGTCATTGTCCATTCCATGTCGTACTGCGTGGCGACAGTTTCACCAAACGCCCGACGAATCACGTCGATCGCATCGTGCAGCCGATCCAGCCCAAATTCCACCCGCATAAAATACGTACCACCGGTAGCCTCAGTCGCGTACTGATCCAGCGCGGTAATATTGGCCCCATGATGATAAAGAAAACTGGAAACCGCCTGAACAATACCCGGGCGGTCTGCGCAGGTAATCAGCAAGCGCGCACTGTGCATGGTGGACATCTCTTACCTCATCTCAAAGTAGTCAGCACCGGCCAACAGCGGTGAATTGCTTGGCATTCTAGCGTGAAATTTTTGCGGTGCTTTCAGAATTTTGCTCAATTTGCGCTACACTCGACGCAGTGATAGGGGCTGGAAAACCCTGGGGGACACTCCAGCAGCCTGATCCCGTGTTGACCCTAACGCAGTTTCGTATTTCCACAGGAAACATTCATGAAAAAATTACTACTGGCAGCCCTGACTGCCTCGCTGAGCAGCACCGCCTTTGCTGGCTGGATGCAGCAGCCTGAAAGTGCCTATATTGGTTTGGATTATTCCTGGGCCAGTATTGATGTGGGTGATAATGTTGATCTCGGCAGCGCTCTGGTGCGTGCTGGCGCAAAAATCCTGCCTTACATGGGCATTGAAGTTCAGGCTTCGTATGGCGTAAAAGACGACACCTTTACCACGACCGTTGCCAATCCTGCTGCACCGCCTGCCACCATCACCTACAACCATCGTGTCAAGAACAATGGCAGCTACGGTATTTTTCTCAAGCCTCAGGTTGACATCACTCCTAGCCTGACTGCCTACGGCATGGTTGGCTCTAACTATAATGATTTTGTGGTTGAAACCAACGGCGCCAAAGCCAATGGCTATGGCACCGGTTTTAGCGTTGGTGGCGGTCTGACCCTGATGCTGGATAAAAATCTGGGCGTAGGTGCTGAAATCATGCATTACGACTCCGACATCGATGCGCTGAATGTGGGCGTACGCTGGGCGTTTTGAGTGTTAGGACTTTAAATCAGGCCTGCTGACTCAGTAGACCAGCCAAAAAATAACCGCCCAATTGGGCGGTTATTTGTTTAAATCCCCAAGCTAGTTGGGATTGCTGCATGACGTAGTATTGGTACCAAAAGGACTTTGGGCAAAGGCAGGTGTACCCTCTGCTTTCACATCTTCCAGGGCGACTGGCAAATCAACCGATCGCTGGGCCACCGACTCTGTTCCAGCCACTTGGGTATTGGCAGTCAGCGTAACTCGAGCCCATGAACCGTACTCTTTGGGATAACGCAGTATGAGGTCCAGACGGCCCTGATCGTTAGACTTCATCGTGACGGAGCCATCGATATTATAAGTGACGGAACTGCTGGCAGTTCCGGCCCCCAAAATCGTCGTTGCGCCACGTGGATCCAGGATGCTATTGCCATTAAAATCTTCGCCACTGTCCAGCTGGAAGTTCTGATTTGTGTCCTCATTGGCACAGGTGATCGATTGAGCCACATACCATAGTTTAGCAATGGCGTCGTAACTGTAGTAACCTTTACCATAGGCGCCATTACCGGCAGCAGGAATCACTCTCAATGTTACCAATTGATTGGCTTTGGGCTGACCGGACGCATCCAGCACGCTGATTGAAGCAGGCAAAGTATAGTACACCCCGTCTTTGCCCAGGGTATTATCCACACTCAGCACCACATAAGCTGCTTTGGCAGCTACCGTCAGATTCAGTGATTTTTCAATCGCAGGAACCAAAGCCTGACCATTATCATCAATCAGGCGGGCTTTCAGTTGTACACCATTGATAGCTGTCGCCGTGTTACCTGCAGTATAGGTCACCTCAGCAACACCGTTGGCATCGGTGGTGGCAATAGCGCTAGACAGACTACCCAGTGAAGGATCGTTTGTCCGTTCAAAAATCACCTTCTGATTGGCAACAACAGCATCGGCTGCATTCCGCACGACTACACGCAATTTAGTGCTTTCATTGGCACTGATGGTCAGTTTGTCAGCCTGAAGATCCATTTTGCTTGGATTAACAGCTATGACTGCCACGCTCGCCTTGATCGTGGCAGGTTGCGCGCCATTGATGGTACCCGAAAAATCTGCACTCAACACTGCCGTTCCAGGTGTAGTGACTGTAAGGGTGTAGCTGGCGGTACCTGTATAAAAACCATTAGCGTCTGGTGTAGCGGAAACAGTAATCGGCTTAATCAGCTGGTCTAACTTGCCTAATGTGGTTGAGGCCGTTATGGTTTTACCCGTCAAATCTGCCTTGTTCGTAGAACGCACAATTAGGTCAAAGGTATTTTTAACCGTAGTCCCGTCCGTTGGTGTCAATACGATCGTATTGCTCAGTACACTTCCGGTTGGGCGTGTCGATGATGGCACAGTGGTAAAGCTAAACGACGAAGCATCTCGGGAAACTACTTCCACAAGACTGCTAACATTTTGGCTATTCACCTGAGCGGTGAGCTGTGCTCTGCCATTGATGAAATTCAGGGTAGAGGCTGGGACTGTAAACGTCGCCACTCCGGAAGCATTAGTGACTGCCGATGGCGCTGTACCGGTTACCCCTTGCAAGGTCACTGTGACACCCGAAATCGGCTGGCGATTCCCATCAGTGCCAGCCTTACCATCCAGAACGGTGGCGTTGACGGTGACTGTGTCCGTACTACTGACCAGTGAGGTGCTCGTTGTCAGGCCAACTGTGGTTCCGGTGGCACGAATGACCACAGGAGTACCCAGATTAGCCATCACGCGGCTATCGGTTCCTACTACATTGCCATCGGCATCGTAGATTTTACGACTACGAGTAACCGAAGCGGTAAAGGTGATATCACGGTTCAGCCGAGTTGCTGGCTTGGTACTATCGGCATCCAGTCGGATACCCGTAGTCACCGTGCCAGTGGTATCTGTCGTCAAAATGGACGCAGATGTCAGTGATGTACTGCCTGCAGTGTCATTGACCTGCATACTGACATCGGCATTACTGACCACACCACCCTGCGCATCCAGCACCCGCAGAGTGATGGCTTTTTCATCACCACCACCGGTTAAAATCGTTGCAGGTGCAACCGCTGAAATCAGCGCGGGTTCTGACTGGGTGTCTACCACCAGATTACGCACCTGTTTGACAGTTTTGCCTGAGCTATCAGTAGCCGTTGCTACGACCAGAATGCCATTATTCAAAATGGCAGGGTCTACCTGCTTGGGCAGGGTGAGGCTAAAGGTAGCCACACCATTGGCATCTGTAGTGACCGTAGGCGAGGCAATGGTAATAGCTGGATTCGCTGTGGTCGATATCGCCAATGTGACCGTTCGATTTGGCGATGCAACCATCTGATCAGAAATGATATTTCCAGAAGAATCCTTGGCAGGTTCAGTGACTTTGGCAAATACCTTAAAGGTATCCCCCGAGCGGCTGATACGCTCCACATCCTGAGACAAGGCTACTTTCAATTGTGAAAGTGCATAATTAACCGTAACTGCACCACCCGCAGTCGATTGTAGTGTGCCATCCGACTGTGCCCAGCTAAAGCCAAAGCCCAGACCGTTGTTAACCAATTTCTGCAAGTCAGCGGCAGAAAGATTCGCAGGGACATTAATGATGAACGAAGCCTTGCCGGTGCTGTCGGTTTTAACGGTAGCCGATACAGGAGCAATTCCCATTCCTTGCGCATCACTACTAACAGCCAGTGTGACATCCTGATTTGCCAAGGCCTTGGCTGTTCCTGCAGAGTTGGTGCTGTTCATCTGGGCAGAAACCTGGATTTTCGCCCCAGCGTTGGCAGTCAGATCTACCGAAGTATTACCATTATTGAGTGACGTCAGGCTATAGGTAGGCAAAGCCTCAACACTGAAGCTGAGCACATTACCGATCGTCGTTGGGGTACCATCTGCGTTCAGGATGCGGGTACGTACGCTCAGTCCTGTGGCAGCAAGTTGCTGGCGTTGCTGAGGCGTGATAGAAGCACCCAAGCCAATGGTGAAACGTGAGCGGCCATCACTACCAGAAGTCACGGTAACAGATTGGCTGCCATCTGCGCCATTAAGCTGCAGAAGATTGGCCAGCGGTGAATCAATATAGGCTTCAACTTTTTGGCCGGCAACAGGCGTAGTAGCATTCAGTACCTGAGTCACCACCTGCAATGTCGAGCTAGTAGTGATCACGGTGGATGCGGTGGTAAAGTTAGTGGTTAGGGCTAGATTTACCGGATTTTGAGTACCGCTGCCTTGATTAAAGGACATTGAAACTACTTGAGGAGTGCCTGTTGCACCCGAAGTCTCAGTCACTGTAGCCGAAATGGCAGCAGTGGCGGTGTTCAACAGGGCCTGTTGCTGAGCCACTGACAAGCCTGCCGGAAGTACCAGTGTAAATACGGCCGCTCCTTTGTCATCCGTTTTAAGGGAAGAACCTCCGTCAATCGCCAATGCTCCCGTGACAGCAGCCGGAAGGCTCAGCGTGACCGTTTGATCCTTGACGCCACCGCCATTGGCATCCAGCGCACGCACCGTAATAGTCGCCGTATCGCCAAGTACATTCAGAGTGGTTTTGCTTGCCAGTATGCTGGTTTTTAGTACGGCAGCAGGCTGGTAAGTAGCCAGACTAAAAGTGGTTGTTTTTTGCGCACCACTAGTTTCGGTAAGTGTCGTGGTGAGCGGAATACTGGCCAGGTTTACCAGTGCTGCACGCTGGGCGGTAGTCAGCGTAGTGGGAATACGCACCACAAAACTGACCAGGCCAGAGGCATCACTGGTGCCCGTTGCCGAACCATCAATCGAGACGCCACTCACTGTAGAGGGAATACTGAGCTTAACTTCCTGCCCAGCTACTGCGCCGCCACTGGTGTCCTTGACATGCGCATTAAAGGTAATGGCATCACCCAGGACATTGATCTTGCTGCTGGAAGCATCGACCGTCAGGTTATATTGACTGGTGGCTGCGCCTGGCTGTTGTACTGGAACAATCAAACTTTGCGTTGCCTTGGCACCACTAGCGTCCGTGAGTACTACACCAAATGTCACACCACTTTTCAGCAGTGCGGCGGTATCCACTCCAGCACCCGTTTTAAGGGCCACAGCAAAAGACGCATTACCTGAGGCATCGGTCTTAGCCGAGGAACTACCCGTAATGGTCACACCGACTTTAGCTGAATTGGCAACGGCCAGCGTTACTGTCTGATCCGCTACACCACCCCCATTGGAATCGATGGCGCGAACAGTGATGGTAGCCGTATCCCCATTCACATTCAGATAGGTCTTATCCGCAGTCAAATCTACACGATACTGTGAGCTATTTGTTCCCGTTCCAGTACCGGTATTGGTACCTGGCAAAGGCTGCATCACCGCATTGTTAATGCCACTGGAGCCGCCGCCACAACCTGCCAGAGCAAGTGCTGTCGACAGTACGGTCAAATGCGTTCCAACTTTCTTGATCAGCGTACCCATTGTAGAAGTGGTTTCCATATTTTTGTTGACCTCAATGCGGTCTTTCAGCAGGCCCTTGCTGGCTGATTAACCTTTATGTCCTTGCGTATGGGGGCATACGCGCCATCCGGTGTCACTTTACTTCACGGCTTGTGAATTGGCAATGAAACGCTACACAGAAGTTGCGGGTTGCGTGACGGGATGCTCAAAGAAACCTTCTTCGCCATACGTGTTGAGCAAGGTGTCATACATCAGGCGATTTTCCGCATTCAGATACGGGCCTTCGAGAAACACCATTTGCCGCAAACCCTGCCGCACCCAGCGCTCGCTGATGGCATCGTTACGGGCGATATGACCGGACATCACCAGGAAGTTTGACCAATTGGTCATCACCAGCCACACGTTGATCACCAGCGCATCAATTTCTGCTGTGCTCATGTTCATTAGCCCAGCTTCCACAAAGCCACGATAGATAGCCCTGCCCTGTATCATCACTTGCCGGGCAAACGCGGGATACCGCTGGCGGATGGCATCATCCGTTTCGATCAGCTGATGGATGTCGCGATGCAAAAACCGGTACTTCCAGAATTGCTGACTGAGCGTCTGAAAATAATCCAGCTTGTCCTGCACCGTCAGGGGCCGATCGGTAGGCACGGACAGCAGCCGCAAGGTCTCTGTCTGATAGCTCTCCAGCAGCTGCGTAATGATTTCGGATTTATTACGAAAATGGTAATACAAATTCCCCGGGCTAATGCCGAGCGCAGCTGCAATATGATTGGTCGTTACGGCACGCTCGCCGTGCTCGTTGAATTGATCCAGACTGACTTGCAGGATGCGGTCACGGGTTTTGAGGGGGAGTGAACTATTCATTGCCTCGTCCTTTTCCTATCGTTCTCTGCGGTGAGCTCAGTGGGTGAGCCATTTTTTCACTCTTTTTAGATACAGGAGGGTTCATCCTCCAGTCGCCGAACAGACGGCAGCGCAGTCTAACAGTGCATTGAACAGTTAGGCCTTTTGCCTGATCCAACAATTCCGGCGACTTTATAAGGCAGCACTGGATTGAATGAGTCAATAACACCAACGGGAGCTAAAACACATTGACATGGGGCGCATTACGTTCACCAATTGAAATCGTAAATTGTCATTGACACTTTAGAGCAATTACTCTAAAAAATACAGCATAAATTCACTGCTGGTGTTTCCTCATGAATACTCAAGTCACTGCGCCATCGACCACCACTGCCACCGACAAACCTCCTGTTCTTGCGCATATGGAAGAAATTCTGGCCAGACAAAAAGCCGCCTATCGCCGGATGCCTTTTCCGACCGCAGATGAGCGTATTGATCGACTGAATCGCTTGCGCAAAGTACTGGTCAAGTACACTGAGGAAATCTGTCAGGCCATCAGCGATGATTTTGGTAATCGCTCAGTTCATGAAACTAAAATTGGTGAAATTCTGACCTGTCTGGAACACATCAAATACAGCGTCAAGCACGTCAATGGCTGGATGAAGCCCTCCAAGCGCCACATCAACGCCCTGCATATGCCTGCGAAAGGCTGGGTGCAGTATCAACCGCTGGGTGTGGTGGGCATCATGGCGCCCTGGAACTATCCGCTGGTGTTATCGGTCGGCCCGCTGATTTGCGCACTGACAGCCGGCAATCACGCCATGCTGAAAATTTCCAGCTCTTCCCCGCGGTTTGGCAAGGTGCTGGAACGCGCGCTTGCTGAAGCCTTTTCAGAAGATGTGGTCGCGGTCATCAATGGTGGTGGCGTGATTTCGGATGCGTTTTGCAGGATGCCATTTGATCAGATTACGTTTACAGGCTCACCCTCGGTGGGCAAAACCGTAATGGCGGCAGCCGCTGAAAATCTGGTGCCTGTCCTTCTGGAGCTGGGCGGCAAATCACCTGCCGTGGTGCATTCATCCATGGATCTCAAGGACGTCAGTGAACGCCTGACCATGGGCAAATTCTGGAATGCCGGCCAGACCTGTGTGGCACCGGACTATGTGTTTGTGCCGCGCGGCCGCACGGCTGAATTAATCGAAGGCATGCGCCATCACATCAGCAATTTTTACCCGACCTTGCGTGACAACAAAGACTTCACCAGCATTATCAATGATCGGCAATACAATCGCTTGCAAGGTTGGCTCGAGGATGCTGCCGCCAAGGGTGCCACGATCACCGTTATCAACCCTGCCAATGAAAATCTGGACGGCACCCGTAAAATTGCCCCTACGCTGATCAGCAATGTCACCGAGGACATGAAAGTGGCTCAGGAAGAAATTTTTGGGCCGATTCTGGTAGTGCGCGAGTACGACTCGATGCCACAGGTGGTGGAGCACATCAACGATCGGCCACGGCCTCTGGCGATGTATTATTTTGATTACGATCAGGACCGTGCTGAGCGCCTGTCCCGCCAGACCCACTCCGGGCATTTTGGTATCAATGCCGTAATCACCCACGTTGCACAGGACGATCTGCCCTTTGGCGGTGTGGGCAACTCCGGCATGGGCAAATACCATGGCCACGAAGGCTTCTTGACCATGAGCCATGCGCGCTCGGTCATGATGAAACCACGGTTTTATGCCTTGCGTACCATTTTGCCACCCTTTGGCAAACCGGTTCACAAGATCATGTACAAAGCGTTTATTCGTTAATGCTTGTCATTTTACCTTGTTCTGGGGGCGTTATTCTGGTATAAAACGCCCCTTGAATTTTTTCCGCCTGTGTATCGGCGTTGACTTACTCGAGTCGGATCAACTTAATTGTGTCTAAGGCCATGCTGCACTGTCTGCACGGCCTACTGTGTGGAGTTCATCATGTCCAAGGTTTGCCAGGTTACCGGCAAGCGTACCGTCGTTGGCAACAACGTATCGCACGCTAACAACAAAACCAAGCGCCGGTTCGAGCCGAACCTGCACTACCATCGTTTCTGGATGGAAAGCGAAAAGCGTTTCGTCCGTCTGCGCCTGACCACCAAAGGCATGCGTATCATTGACAAGCTGGGCATCGATAAGGTCGTCGCTGACCTGCGTGCCAAAGGCCAGAAGATCTAAGGAGTTCGGTCATGCGCGATAAAATTCGTCTGGTGTCATCCGCTGGTACTGGTTACTTCTATACCACTACCAAAAACAAACGCACCATGCCTGAGAAAATGGAGATCAAAAAATTTGATCCCAAAATTCGTCAGCACGTGATTTTCAAGGAAGCCAAAATCAAGTAATTGATTCTGCTCCTACGAAAGGCCCGTCATCTGACGGGCTTTTTTTTTGGCCTAACACAGGATGTATGCAGCTCAACACTGCGAATCAGGAATCCTGTTGTTTTTTGTATGCTTAGGCCAACACCTAACGTGCCTACCCGTACAATTACAAAACCGTTATGTTTTTTGTCTTGCACTGACTTTAGGCACAGCCTTACCCGAGGAAACCGCCATGCCACACGAGTCCAGCCTGATTAGCCTCATGGCCATTGGCCTGGGTGTGGCGATGGTCATGGGGTTTATTGCCAGTAAATTGCGTATGCCTCCGCTGGTCGGCTATCTGATTGCCGGTATTTTGATCGGCCCAGCGACGCCTGGCATGATTGCAGATGTCTCACTGGCCAGCCAATTGGCAGAAATTGGCGTCATGCTGCTTATGTTTGGCGTGGGTCTGCACTTTTCTCTGGAAGATTTGCTTTCGGTAAAGCGTATTGCCCTTCCGGGTGCCATTTTGCAGATCGTGACAGCGACCCTGATGGGCATGGCAGCTGCACACTTCTGGGGCTGGAGCCTCGGCGCTGGTCTGGTGTTTGGACTCTGTCTTTCTTGCGCCAGTACCGTTGTGCTGTTACGAGCCCTGGAAGACCGCAATCAACTGGAATCCGTCAATGGCCGGATCGCTATCGGCTGGCTGGTGGTCGAAGATCTGGTGATGGTCATGGTACTGGTGCTATTGCCTCCGCTGGCTCCCCTGCTCGGCGCAGACTCTGCTGCAACCCATGGCGCAGCCGACACCAGCCTGGGAATGGCCATTATCCTCACCTTGGTTAAAGTAGGCGCATTCATCGCGTTTATGCTGATCATTGGTCGCCGACTATTACCCAAACTGCTCTGGATGGTGGCCAAAACCCATTCCCGTGAACTCTTTACATTATGCGTGATTGCAGCAGCGGTCAGTGTTGCCTATGCCTCAGTGGAGTTGTTTGGGGTGTCGTTCGCGCTGGGTGCATTTTTTGCGGGCATGATGGTCAGTGAGTCGGAACTCAGCCACCGCGCCGCCGAAGAATCCCTGCCACTGCGGGATGCGTTTTCAGTGTTGTTCTTTCTCTCCGTTGGCATGCTGTTTGATCCGCACATTTTGCTGGAAAAGCCACTGGAAGTATTACTCGTTGCCGCCATCATCATGATTGGCAAGACGCTTGCAGCGATGGGACTCGTACTGTTCTTTCGCTACCCACTGAATACCGCCATGACGGTGGGGGCCAGCCTGGCACAAATTGGCGAGTTTTCCTTTATTTTGGCCGGTCTGGGTCTCAGCCTGAAACTCCTGTCCATCGAGGGGCAAAATTTGATTCTGGCGGGTGCCATGATTTCCATTGCCCTGAACTCCACTCTGTTTAGCCTGCTCGGCCCGATCAAGCGCTGGCTGGGGCAGCATGCGCACTGGGCAAGCCTGCTGGAACGCAGCAGCGATCCGCTGGCTACCCTGCCCATGCACATTGATGAGAGCTATTTAAATCAGCAAGTCGTGCTGGTTGGGTACGGCGAAGCGGGTCAACGCATTGCCACCCAGCTGATACAACGCCACTTACGGCTCGTGGTTATTGATGAAAATCGGGAAGTCGTCAATGCCCTGCGTCAAAAAGATATTGCTGCTGTCCGTGGCAATGCAGGAGAGCCAGGTGTTCTGGTACAGGCCCATATTATGAAAGCCGCGGCCCTGATTGTGGCTACTCCGGATTTGACCTCTGCCCCACGGATGATCGAGACCGCACGCTTGCTCAATCCCGGTATTGCCATTGTCATGTGCGCCGAAACGTCCGAGGATGCCGAGCGGCTTCAGCAGGAAGGTGCCACGGCAGTCTTTAGCCATAAACAGGCACTTTCGGAAGTCATGACTCAATGTGTGCTGTCTGCGCTGGAGCAGTCTGCACATCGGGACCCAGGGCATGTTGAGGGTATGGCAAAACCAGCCTGATTCATAAGGTTAAAAGACTGAAATCAAAGGAAAGCGTCACGTAAAACGATCAGGAGGGATTGGCAGCCTGTTGGGTTCTAGCAGCAGGGATAACCGGCAGCGTCTGCGGATATTGCTCATTGGACTGAAAGCTGATCGGAGCAACCGCTGCGGGATCACGTGACTTGATGAGTTGATAGCCCATAAAGACCGCGTTGGCGGCGACCAACAACGCAAATAGATAAGGCATGATGCATCCCGTAACGGCCAAAAGACTCCGTGAGTGTAACGACTCGCAGGGTATTTGACCAGCCAAAATCCTTTTGCCATACCTTAATAAACCCTCCCCTCTAAACAATAAGGCCCGCTAATTGCGGGCCTTATCGAATACTCACTACGCTGGCGTATTAGGCGTCAAACTTGCGGTCTTCGCGGTCAAAACGACGCGGGCGACGCTCGCCACCTTCAGCCGCAAAACCACCTTCACGACGTGGGCGATCAAAACGACGGCCTTCGCCACCCCGATCTCCGCTACGCTCACCACCAAATCCACCACGAGGGCCACGATCAGAACGCTCGCCGAAGCTGCGCGCCGGACGATCACTGCGGTTGCCCAAGTTATCTTCACGATTGCCATCGCGCTGAGCACCATCACGGTTGCCATCACGCTCAAAGCGCGGACGATCACCAAAACTGCGCTCCTGCTGACCATAGCCGGGCGTTTTACGGTCAAAACGTGGACGGTCGCCGTTGAAACTTCGCCCTTCACGATTGCCATCACGCTCAAAACTGCGTGGTGCATCATTAAAGGCACGGGGTGGACGGTCACCAAAATTGCGGGCTGGACGATCGCCTTCGAAACGGCGCGCGGGACGATCCCCCTCAAAACGAGTGTCACGCGGTTGACGATCGTCAAACTGGCGAGGTGGGCGCGATTCAAACTTGCGCTCGCCACGAGGAGCAAAGTCACGATTGCCATTGGCCTCACCGCCGGCATCACGCGGGAAATCGCGTTTGCCAAAATCGCGCTGACCGCCGTCACGGTTAAACGAACGCTCACCATCACGGGCTGGGCGGCGTTCGCCACCACCAAAACTACGGCCTTCGGAGCGGAAGTTGCGTTCCCCTTCAAAGCGGCGTCCGCCACCAAAGCCACTGCCGCCACGTGGACCACCACGGCCTTTGCGTGCTGCATTTTCAGGCGGTGGGCTTGG
The DNA here is from genome assembly GCA_963204705.1 of Pseudomonadota bacterium. Classification (GTDB taxonomy): domain Bacteria; phylum Pseudomonadota; class Gammaproteobacteria; order Pseudomonadales; family Moraxellaceae; genus CAUJHL01. The sequence goes on from CAUJHL010000125.1 coordinate 22,246, forward strand.
CTCCAGGCCTTCGATTTCGGTTACGGGCAGGCGTTTTTCCAGATAGGCTTCCAGTGAACGAATTTTGCCGCGCTCACGGTGAGTCGCCAGCGTAATCGCACGGCCCGAACGGCCTGCACGACCTGTACGGCCAATACGATGCACGTAATCTTCGTTTTTCATCGGCAGACCAAAGTTGATCACATGGCTGATCGTCGGAACATCCAGACCGCGCGCCGCAACATCGGTGGCAACCAGCACTTTGGCCTTGCCCTCGCGCAGGCTACGAATGCGGCGCATCCGCACGGATTGAGGCATGGCACCATGCAAAGCAACGACCTGATGGCCTGCTTCCGCCAGCTCTTCAGCCAGCATATCGGTGTCTTCCTGGGTACTGGCAAAAACAACGGCCTGATCCATGGTTTCATCGTTCAGCCAGTGGCTCAGCAGTTTTTTCTTGTGCTCAAAACCATCGGTCCAGTGCAAAGTCTGGTCAATATCGGCATTGGTGGCCTGACCGGTTTCAATGGCAACCCGCACTGGGTTGTTCATCATTTTTTCAGCCAGAGAGACAATACGATCCGCAAAGGTCGCCGAAAACATCAGCGTTTGCTGACGTGAAGCAGACAGGCGGGCAATTTCTTCCAGATCTTCAGAAAAGCCCAGATCCAGCATTCGGTCGGCTTCATCCAGCACCAGCGCACGTACCTGAGACAGGGTCAGCTGACGACGATTCACCAGATCCAGCAGTCGGCCCGGCGTCGCCACCAGCACTTGCGCGCCTTTCAACTGAGCGATTTGTTTGCCAAAAGGCATACCACCCATGACATTGGCAATGCGCACGCCACGCACATGACGCACCAGATTGATTGCGTCCTGGCTGACCTGCTGGGCCAGTTCACGAGTTGGGCACAGAATCAGGACTTCTGGGGCTGGCATGGCTTTGGCGCGCACGCTCATGGGAGCCTGTTCGGTATTAGCCAGCGGCGTCAGGGTCGGCAACAAAAAGGCAAAGGTTTTACCCGAGCCAGTCTGGCTCGACACCATCAGATCACGGCCTTCCAGCGCGGGAGGAATGGCTTCAGCCTGCACCGGTGTCGGTGTGGAAAATTCCATGTCAGCAATGGCTTGTGCCAGCGGTGCGGCCAGCGAAAAATCAGCAAAAGTAATGCTCATAAAGAGTTTCGCCCCATCGCGGGAGCGCTCCATTTAACAGTCAAAATGGGCATCAGAATGGCGTGCAGAAACCGTGGGGCCAACTTCTGTCAGCAGGCTTGCAGCGAGACGATGCAGCTAACGCACACATTGGTTGCGGCCGTGGCCTGAAGCCGCACGCTCAGGCATGTCGCCTGTTTACGGCATAAGAGGGCGCGAAGGCAGTCCGTCCAAGGGACAAAACGCGCTGGGGATTGCGTGGATCCACCAGGGGAGAGTGTTCAGGCATAGAACAAAAAAAGTGCGCGCGGCATTATAGGTTTTATTAATAAGAAATGCCAGTGAAAACTGGCATTGTCTGGACTAGGGTGTGGATTTAGTGACCAAGCGGGCCATTCACCGGATAAAGTGACTGAATATTAGCCAAATTAACCGAATCAACCCGAAGTATAAGAGACCTTAACGAGTGGCTTCGCCCCACGCAGGCACCACGGCTTGCATAAGGGGCTTCAGCAAACGCATCGAAGTAGCAATCACCTGACCGTTCTTCATGGACTGTTCACCGCCCCGCGCATCGACCACCGTACCACCGGCTTCACGAACAATCAGTTCACCCGCTGCGATGTCCCAGGGTTGCAATCCCAGCTCAAAAAAGCCATCAAAACGGCCAGCCGCCACATAGGCCAGATCCAGTGCTGCAGAGCCGGCACGACGAAATTGCGCACCTGCCTCGATTACCGCCATCAGACTGGCGCAATGCTGCTGGGCATAGGAGACGATTTCGCCATCCCGCTGCACCCGATAGGGATGGCCAACGGCGAGAAAGGTATCCCGCAGATCCGCTGGGGAGGTATCCGTGCTGGCGAGCCGCATGCGCCGCTGATTCAGCATGGCTCCACGTCCACGGCTGGCGCTGAACAGCTCATCCCGAATAGGATCGTAAATCACGCCATGCTGGGTAACGCCTTTATGTTGTACGGCAATGGAGATGCAGAAATGCGGAAAACCATGGACAAAGTTGGCCGTGCCATCCAGTGGATCGATTACCCAGCACCATTCGGCATCATTGCCCTTGCCCGACTGAAAACCCGACTCTTCACCCAGAAAACTGTGCTTGGGATAGCTTTTGCTCAGCGTCTGGATCAGCAGCTCTTCAGCCAGCTTGTCGAGACGGGTCA